>DYEI01000411.1 GCA_020725765.1 Anaerolinea sp.
CCCGGGGGAGGGGTGATAACAGATGGGCGGTGTCGGGCGGTCGAGCGCGGCGGGGCGCGCTCGACCGCACGAGACCGCCCCAAAAGAACCTTCCCCTCCCCCACGCGGACGCATGGCGTCCGCCAGGGGGAGGGGAAGCGGAGGTTAGTGCCGCCGGATACCAACTTTGACACCTGCTACACCCTCGCTACAATCACTCAAGGTGCAGGGGCCTGGGCCGCCTGGCCCCGCCCCCAGCCCATAGAGGTGCCATGGTCTGCGCTTGCTGCACCAGCCTCACCACCTTCCGCGGGCACCTCAGCCCGCGCCCCCTCGGGACCTCGCTCATCCCCCTATGCATTCTGCATAATGCACTCTCCGGCACGTCTGCTCTTCAAGGAGGCCAACCATGACCCGCGGACTGCGAGACAGCCAGTGGCATGTCCTGCGTCGGTGCCTCGCCATCGTGCGCAGGGCGCAGCGGGGGCCCTGCTCCTGGCGCGACCTGGCCGACGCCGTGCTTGCGGAGGAGGGGCCGGAGGCCTACGGCCTGGCTGAAGGTGAGGCGCTGCGACGGCGGGTCGAAAAAGACCTCGCCCGCGTGCGTGAGCGGCTGCTTGTGGAGGTCCTCTACGATCGGCGGGCCGAGGGCTATGTCGTGGGCGATTCCCCGACGGCGCTCCTCGACCTGCCCGACGAGGACCTGACGACCATCGCCTGGCTGGCCGAGACCTTTGGGCCCGGCTCGCCCCAGCACCGGGAGGTCACGGCGCTCCTCAACCGTCTGCGCCTGTACCTGGCACCCGAGCGCCGCGCCGAGCTGGAGCGTCGGCATACCGCCCTGGTCCTCGACCTCGGCCGACGCGATGAGGACGCCTTCGGCCCGGGCGTGTGGGACACGCTCACCCGCGCCCTCGTCGAGCGCCGCCGAGTCGAGTTCACCTACCTCTCCCCGGAGCATGCCGACCGTGCGCCGCGGCGGCATGTCGTGGATCCCTGGGAGCGCTACTTTGACGCCGGCCGCGGTCACTATTACCTGCGGGGCTGGTGCCACTACACCTGCGGGCCCCGCGGGCGGCGTGAGCACGGCCGCTACTTTGACTACCGCGTCGGGCGGATCAGCGAGGTTGTCCTGCTTCCCCACAAGCTGCCGCCCGCTCCGCCGCCGGCTCCCCGCTATGCCGTCGAGTACGAGCTATCGCCGCGCGTCGCCCGGCTCGGGATCAGTCGGCAGCGCGGCATCGACATCCTCGAGATCCAGCGCCGCCCTGACGACAGCGCCCTCGTGCGCGGCGAGACGGACAACCCCTTCTGGGCCGTGCAGGCCCTGCTCGCCTACGGCGGCGAGTGCCGCGTGCTGGGCGGCCCGGAGGTCCTCGCCCGCATCCGCAGTGTCGTCCGGTCCATGGCCGAGCTGTACGGGGAGGAGGGAGAGGACCCCCGCGAATGAGGGGGAGCGATTCTGGCACACTGGAGATAGACGGTCGAACTCATGTACCTTCGAGCTCGAGGAGCGATTCTATGGCACTCGACAGATCAGTACGGATCCTCAGCAGTTGGTGCGCGACCAATGCCGCTCTCGCCCGCGAACTGTTCCCTGGGCTTGTCGCGGCGGTGCCGCAGACCCAGGACCTGCAATGGCGAAGGTTTCTCGAGAGATTGGAGGCCGACGGGTTGGTCCGTATGCTCTCCCTTGCCCGTTCGCACCTGGCAGCGACCCCAATCGACCTGAAGGACCTGCAGGTTAGGGACGACGAGGTGTCTTGGCGCGGGCAGCACATCGGGCAGATGGAGACGTACTACAAGGCGACGCTGCCTGTGGAGGCGCAGGCAAGGGTCGCCTACGAGGTCGTCCTCGATGGGTTCTGGACGTTCGCCTCTGCGAGGCACAAGGTAGCTTTGTTGGGTGAGACGGACTTTGATGCACTGTTGTTCGTCCCTTGCGGGAGCGGCTTCAGCCTTCGGGATGCGTGGCGCGCATATGTCGAGCACGCTTTCTCGGCAGAGCAACTGCGCAGAAATGTGGCCCCCCTTCTGAACAGTGTAAAGATCGCCGCCAAGGGGTTCAGCGCGGTCGACGTGCCGGTCGTGACTGCGGGGCAGGCAGCCTTTCTTGCGGGCTTTTACTTGGTGAACGTGGACGCCCTGCGGCGGGGCGACGCCCGCCGACGCGCCGAGATCGAAGGACTCCGTGCCAAGATGGCAGGCGCCACCGCAAGAGAAGCTGCACGGGCCGCCAACAAGGCAGCAAAGCTTCAGTCCGAGTTGGACGCGCGTACCGCAAGGTACAGCGACGTGTATGCCAGCGTAGAGTCGCTTGCAACTGCGGAGCCGGCCTGGATGGAGCAGGTGCGGTCCGTGGCCGAGGTCACATTCACATCACGTGCCGGAACGCAGATCGCGACGGCAGCAGCCAAGATCGGCAAGTGCGTCCAGAGCATGGCCAAGATAGCAGAGATCGTGAGGACAGGCGGGTTCTTCGAATTGCCACCGCTTCTGTCGCCCACTCCGCCGAGCTCCGAAGCACGCGGCGCGGGCGACAGCGGCGACGTCGCCTGCTACTGCTGCGGAGCACGGCTGGGGCGCCGCCTCCCTGGGTACCCCGCCAATAAACTCGTCTTTGAGAGCCCCTCGCAGCGGACCCAGTCGGGAGGGAGCCAGTCTCAGCCAAAGGTGTGCGCCATGTGCGCGGCAATCTCGTTCTTGTCCCCGATCAAACCGGGCAGCGCCCGGCTGGTGATACGCGTGCGCCAGCGCGGGGCTACCGGCCAGTACCTGCTGGACGAGCAACTGAGGATGCTTGTCCTCGGCGAGATGGGCATCATCGCGGGCAAGTACGTGCTGCTCCAGGCCGGAGAGAAGATTGCCGGGAATCCGGTGGCCGAGAGTTTGGGCGGCGCCCAGTACGCGCTCTACCGCGTCGCCGTGTCCTTCGATCCAGTGGTGTTTGAGGAATACGAGGTCGAGGCCTTGGTGAATGGCACCAACCTCGTGCTACCCGGCCGGCACCTGGCGTGGCTGCACTACCTGGACCGAGTGTTCAGGTTCGCGCAGGCCTTTGACCGACGTGGGGTGAAGGGGGACAAATCCCAGTTTGCGGCCATTGGGCGGGCCATCCGCCACGTGCAGCAAGAGGAGGTGATCTTTGCTATCTACGAGCTTGTCGCGGCACAGCTCGCCACGCCCCCTCTGGGCGTGGTGCGTGAGAGCAAACTCGAGCAACTGAGAGAGGAGCATGTGAGGTGGCTGGAGATGGAGCACAAAACTGACCGGGCACAGTTGTACAGGGACGTTGCGGGGATGACGGGCCTGCTGTATGCGTTCTGCCAGTACGTCCGCTCGGCCACGCGGCAGGCGGGCGCGACCGAGCGTATCGAGGTCCGCAAAGTCATCGAGCGGTGCGAAGACCCATACCAGGTCGTCTACACTGTGGCCGGCAACACGGGGAGCGACATGGGCACGCTCTATCGCAACCCGGGGTTGCACTACACGTACGACCGCGTCAAAGACCTGCTCCGCGAGATCGGGGTCGACCCCGCCCAGCGAGAATCGGCGGATGACCGGGGCACGCTTCACCTGCGTCTGTTCTTCGACGACGTTGTCAATGCGTACTCACACCTCTACGAGAGCCGGTACGCCACGACCAAGACCCAGCGGGACTTTGCTTACGAGCTCAAGCTAAGCCTTTACGCGCGCTTCCCAGATTTCCTAGTACAGCAGAGCAAGGAGGGATAAGGAACATGGCAGTGATCCAGACAAGCACGGGCCTCCAGGGGGCGGAGTCTAGGAGGTGGCACTTTGACATCTACGCCATCCTTGAGGGACCCCAGGAGCTGTACTTTGGTCACGAGACGCAGGTCAACGTCAACATGGTCGAGACTGTGCGCATCGACACGGGGCAACTCGACGAGGACGGCAAGCCGATCGTCGTGGAAAAGTGCTACCTCTCGCCGACCAAGCGCCGCGGTGTGGAGCGGCGGGCACTGATATGGGCACCGGTCGCTGATGGGCGCCTCCTTGGCGACCGACTCGGCTGCGGTATCCCACACACCTGCACTCAGCAGACGTGTCCGATCTGCCGTGTCTTTGGCGGCCTGATCACTAGCGACGTCGAGGTAGGCGAAGGGGTGCCGGGCGGCCCCAAGCGGAAGGCGATGACCTTCATCGGCAGGCTGGTGCATGGCGGAGGCGTGGCGGTGCAGGCCATCGAGCCAAGCGAGAAACAGCGGGCGATGCACCCATCGGTGCTTCACAAGGAGCCGGGTGTCGACCCGACGCCTACTCCGTTCAAGAGGCAGTATCACGAGCCGGCTCTGCTATACCCCGTCTCCAACCACGCCATGAGCGTGAGCGAGGGAGAGTTCGGCGCAGCGGCCTACGCATTCCTCGAGTCGCTGGCGCGCATGGGTGCCGGCAACCCCAAGGGTATGCGCGTGTACGAGGCACCGCTCCTGGGCAGAGCACAGCCGCTCCTGGTATTCGACCGCTACTTGGTGCCCCTGGGCAAGCGACCCATTGTGTCGCCTGCCACTGTCGAGACAGCCGTTGCCGTCGCCGGGTTCATCGAGGCTGCCGTGCAGGTCGGAGGTGAGGTGAGCGAGAAACCGGTCGTGCGCCGCCAAGAAGGTGACGTACCTGTCTTCACACGCTGGATCGGCGACCACGCGCTCGCCAAGCTGCAGGAGTACGCTCTGGAGTTCGCCAAGGTCTACCTCGTCTAGGAGGGGGCAATGTATGGCCTCTGGCTGGATATCCGCCCGACGGGTGGACTGACCTTCCGCCGCATGCCCGGCGCGATCCTGCACATCAGCACCTATCCCTTTGTGCCGCCCACGACGCTTTCCGGCTGGCTGCGGCGTCTGCTCATGCTCACGGCGATGCACTATCCTGAGACCGCGGTTAAGAACCCCGAGTACTTTGTGCTTCCGCCCCACTACTACGTGCTCGGTGCGTACCCAAGCCCGGACCCGGTGCGCAGTTGGCGGGTACACACCACCAGGCGGCAGGGTATCCGCGCCTTCAACCACAACGCGTTTTCTCGCCTGTTGCGGCAACGCAGCCAGGATGAGGTCTACCAACTGCACTCCTGGGAGTACCTCATGGCCGACCGGTTCCGCGGCTATGTCCTCCATCAAGAGCAGGGCGCCCTCGAGCGCCTGCGGGGCCTGACCAACTATGGCTGCAAGGTTGGCAAGGAGGGCTATGCCTACCTTGAGAGCACATCCGAGGTGAGGCCCTTGCAGCGAGTGAGGACGCGCGCTTCGCCAGCCGCTCTCGTGCCGGCGGCACAGATGGTCGGCCATCCGAGTACACTGTACACCCTCTATCGCTACGAGTTCGCTGCCGACGGCACCTACCCCATAGACCTGGCCGACACCGTGCCGAGTCCAGTGCGAGGTTTTGTGCCGGTTCGAGCGGGCTGGCCGGCGGAGGGAGAGATCGAACTGGAATACTGGACGGACGGCACGGTTCACCTGCCCGTCTCACTCGTGGAGCTGCTCTATGGCTGAGCAACGATGCGTGAGGCATGTCGGGAGAGTCGTATTCGGCCCCGACAGATGGATGGTACAGACTCTGGATAGCCACGCAAACAACACCGCGCTCTTGGCCGAGGCCTGGGATGCCCGGGCCGCCTTTTCGGGGCCGATCCCTGACCTTTCGGTCACGCGCGCCCGTCTGATTGAGGCGGCGCGCGTGCACGACGCGGGCAAGCCAGCGTGCTTCCGCCTGATCTATAGAGAGACCCCATCTGGTGGACGCCACTGGGATTACTCCTTCAGCGGACACCCGTATCACGCCTTTCACCCCGACCCATATGTGCAGACGCTCGTGCGTCTGCACCACCAGTACTCGGTGGATGCCATCCCGGAGCATGTGGCGCGGCTGCGCCTCGATCGGGAGACGCAGCCGCTCGCCGGCAACCTGCCACTCGATCTGTATGCACTCGAGATGTGCGATCAAATCGAGGCCACCGTAGCATGTGCCGAGCTTGGCGCGAGGGACCCCGAGGCGCGTGTCTTCATGGACTTTCAGGTGCGATCAGTAAGCGACGCGCGGTTCGAGGTTGATCCGTACCCTTTTGGGGAGAACTCAGTCACTATCGAACTGGGCTATGTGGAGCTCGCTCCGCCCCGCACGCAGGTCGCGACCGTCGAAGAGACCAGATCGGAAGCGGATAGGCGCTCGGCCGTGCGGGAACTGGAAGCGTGGCTGCTCCGCGAGTTCCGAGCCATGTCGCTCCAGCGAAAGGAGGTCGAGCTATGCCCATGGAGGACGTAGAGCGGGGCTTCGCCGAGATCACCGGCCTGCCAGAGCCCAATCCGATGCAGCGCAAGGTATGGCAGCACATCTGCACAGACCCGTGGGGCACCGGCCTGCTTCTACAGGCGCCGACCGGATCCGGCAAGACGGAAGCCGTCGCTGTGCCCGCGCTTGCGCTGGGTGACCGGCGTCTGATCATGGTGTACCCCTGCCGGAGCCTGGTCGAGGACCAGATCGGCCGCTTCGAGCGCATGCTAGCCGCATGCTCGGCTCAGGACCCCGCGCGACCCTATGCCCTCGTCATCGATACCGGAGCGGACACTCATCGCCTCCTCTGGAAGGCAGGACAGCCGATCGCGGTGGGCAACCCCCGTCGGCATCTGTACCACGGCGATGTCATCGTCACGACGCTGGACAAGTTCCTGTATCGCTTCTTCGGCTTTGGCGAACCCGTCAAGTCCTATATCTACCCGCTGCGCATACATTATGGCGCCCGAAGGTCATTGATCTGCTTCGACGAGGCGCACGCCTACGAGGACGTCGCCTTCTCCAACTTTGCCCGGCTCGTGCGCGCCCTGTACAGGAAGGGGATCGACGTCGTCGTGATGACGGCTACGATGCCGCGCGAGTTCGCCGCCGAGCTGGGGTACCTCGACCTGGTCGACTATGCGACTGATGCGGCACGCCGCGATGAGCTCGCCGCTTTCACGCGGGCACGGTATCCCTCTCGCCAGTACCCATCGAAGACCTTGCACCTGGTACCGGTAGCCATCGAGCCTTCAGGGGATAGCGCCCTCGCGCCAGCCATGCAGCGCATTCTGAAGCTTGCGGAAGAGGAAGCCGCGCCGGACAAGCGCCTGATCGTCACCGTAGAACGCGTCACTGACGCCGTTGCGCTCTATCGCAGGCTTCAGGGGAACGTACAGGCGGAGGTCCTCCTCTACCATGGCCGGCTGACCGCCGAGCAGCGCCGCGCGGTGTACCGCCGGCTTGCGAGCATCGAGAGTGCCCGCGGCGGCTGTCTGCTCGTCAGCACGAGCGCCATCGAGGTTGGCTGCGATCTCGACGCCCACGTGTTGATCACCCAGTTGTGCGATCCGGACTCGCTCATCCAACGCGCCGGGCGGTGCAATCGCCGACAAGAGACGCCACATGCCCGGGTGTATGTCGTGGGAGACACCGTCCCCGCCTGGGTCACAACCCTCCATCCTGACGACCTCGCGCACTATCTGGACGTGCTGCGGGCGCAAGATGGCAAGCCGCTGGACGTGTCTGACCTGGTAGAGTGTATCCGCAAGCGCCCCAACCCGGACTATCGTGTCGAGATCATGTTCGACATGCTGTACGAGTATGTCTACGAGGCCCGGATGGAGAATAAGGGCCTCCATGAAAGGGGGCTCGTTGTGACCCGCAGTTGGGAGCCATCCCTCACGCTGTGTACCGGCGAGAGGGACGGATGTCTGCTCAACGCCGTGCAGGTGCCCATGTCCCACTGCATCGCGGGCGAGGGTGAGGCGCTGACCCCGGACTGCGTGGTTTACAAACAGAGCTTCCATCCGCAGGACCACACCGCGGTGCGAGAACCGCTGGGTCGCTGGGACTGCGCCTACAGCGTCGACGTCGTCGTGCAGGTCCCACCTGAGTCCTTTGATCCGACGATCGGCTATGCCGAGTTGCCCACAGTCTTCAACCGCACCACCAGAGCGGGCTACCGGCGCATTCTGGTGCGGGAGGAGGGTGACTCGCAGAGCCAACTCTGGTACCTCGCGCCCCTGGCGCCCCTCCCCGAGACAGGCCCCTCCGAGACGCTGGAACAGGAAGACGACGAAGAGGACGTCGATGCTGACTAGCACCGTGATACGCTTGCGCGCTAGTGCCAGTGGCATGCTCCCTCGCGCGATGGGAGAGTATGGGCACGCTGCCTTTCTCTCGCTGATAGGCGCCGTCGCCCCAGACCTGGCGCGGGCGCTCCACGATGGAAGAACCCGGCATCCCTACACGGTTTCCCCCCTCTTTGGTGGAAAAGGGACCAAGAACGGGATTCTCGTGCGGCCTGGACATGCCTACTGGGTCCGCTTCACAATCATAGACCCGCGGCTCTACGAGGTCTTTACGCGCTACTTCGCAGAGACGACTTCACCAGATCTCGAAATGACACTGGGAGGCATCGCCTTCTCCGTAGAGGAACTCACCTCCGTGCGCGGCGCACATCCATGGAGCGGCTATTCGACGTTCGAAGAGTTGTTCGCCACGGCGGCACAGGAGCCAGTGGTAGGGCTGCAGTTCTGGACGCTCACCGCCTTCAGCCTCGGCAGCACCGATCACGGCGGACCGCGGTACGCTATCCTTCCGGAGCCGGCACTCGTGTTCGACGGCCTCCTCGACCGGTGGAACAGGTTCGCTCCCCAGCCACTTGGGGAGCGACAGGAGTGGCGGCGTTGGGTCAGCGAGCACGTCATGGTGCGAGGCTTCACCCTGCGAAGCGACGTGTGGGCTTTTCGCAGACATCTACAAGTGGGATTTGTGGGGGATTGCTTCTACGAGGTGAAGGGGCAGTGGCCTCAGGAGACGCGCCAGCTCAACGCCCTCGCCGCCTTTTCCTTCTACGCCGGCGTCGGCATGAAGACGACCATGGGCATGGGGCAGTGCCGCCCCTGGAGGAGGTGATATGCTGCAGACCACAACCGTTACGCTCCGCACGCTCACCCCACTGTGGACCGGCGGCGCGGATCGGACCTGCGATCGGGTGCACGCGACCGGCATCGTCGGCTCGCTGCGGTGGTGGTACGAGGCGCTGATCCGCGGCCTCGGCGGCTACGCCTGCGATCCGACCCGGCACACCTGTGCCTACGATCCGGAGAAGCCCGACCGCTCCGTGTGCCCGGCCTGCAGGCTCTTTGGCACGACCGGCTGGGCCCGCCGCTTCCGCCTGGTGATCGAGGACCGAACCCACCCGGACGGCCCTGTAGGGGCCTACGGCGCCGACGGCCAACCCTCCCCCGGGCGCGGCCGGGACCGATCATCGGGCCCGACCTGGTACTTCCCTGGGCAGGGACGGTCCGGAACTATCGGCCTCTCCATCGTCCCGCTGGCGGCGGACCTGGACCCGAACCTGCTGCTCGGCGTCCTTGCGCTCATCGAACGGCACGCTGCCCTCGGCGCGAGGACCCAGTTCGGCTATGGGCGGGTCCAGCTGCAGCGTGCACCGGCGCTCGACGTCGCCGCCTTTGTGGCCTCGCTTCAGCAGGCGGCCGCAGCGGGGCCCGCCCCGAGCCACGGCCTGCCCGCCCTCGACGAGATGTTCTTCGCCCAGATCGAGACCCGCGAGCAGCCCCTGGCTGCCGTGCTCAAGCTCCGGCGGATCCTGCGGAAGAGCTTTCACACCGCCTTCGGCGGCAACCGAGAGCTGCGCCACTTCATCTGCGGGACGGTAGCCGGCGGGCGGCAAGCCTCCAAGGTGTGCTGCTCTCAGGCGGTGCAGGGGATCATGCACGTGTGGGGCTGGATTCCGGAGGAGCTGCCCCACGCATCCCGTGAGGCCGTCATGGACCACATCAAAGGAACGCTCAAGGAGTCTGGGTGCATCCGCTCCTGGCGCGAGTACGGCTCGCCACGGGATACGGTCCTTCCCTCGCCGCCCGACCGGGCAGCCTTCCTGGCCAGTCTGCTCCAGAAGGGGGGTGTCCTATGAGCTACGACTACCTGGCCCATACCATCGCCAGCATCCAGAGCCAGGTCAGCGCGCTGGGTCTGGCCGAAGAGCAGGCCGAACGGGCAAAGGACCAACAGGCACGCAGCCGCGCCGAGAGCCTGCGCAGGAAGCTGCTTCAGGACGTCGACCCCTCGCTGCTGTTCTGCTACCTGGCCGCCACAGAGGCGGCTAACAAAGAACTGCTCCGTGCCGTGTGGCAGAAAGAGGCTCCCACGGATGCGCTCGCGGCGCTCAAGCGCTGGGAGTTGGACAAGTTTTTCGAGACCTACTGGCTCAAAGCCGAGCCCGACCTGGCGGCCCTGGGCCCGTACGCGTTCAGCCTGCGCTTCACCTTCCGGCTCGCCCAGCCTTACTTCTCGCGGGACGACAACGCCTTCTATATCGTCGATAACCCTATCGCACGGGACCGGACCTTCGGGCTGCCCATCGTGCGGCCATCCAGCTGGAAGGGCAATCTCCGCGCGGGGCTGCGCAGCCTTGGCTATGACGATAGCAACCCAGCCGTGAGCCGACTCTTTGGCGAGCGCGTGGACGAGTCGGGGCATGCCGGGAGGCTGATCTTCTTCCCCACCTTTTTTGGGCGCACTGGCCTGGAGATCATCAATCCCCATGAGCGTACTAGCCGGGTCGGAACGGTGCCCATCCTCTTCGAGACGGTGCCTACCGGCGCCGAGGGCGCCTTCACCCTGCTCTATGCGCCCTTTGATCGGCTGGGAGAGGATCCCGCGCATACCGCGCGCGAAGCCGCCGAGGACCTCGTCACAGTCGCGCGGGGGGTCGAAGCGATGCTGCGAACCTATGGTTTCTCCGCAAAAAAGACTATCGGCTTTGGACTGGCCCAGGACGCCGTCCCCGACGGCCTTCTGCGCATCGTCATCCCTGCAGCAGTTGCCCCTCCGACGGCCCTGTCACAGCGTGAGGCGCGGCCTTCCGAGCCGCCTCTTCCCCGATACCTGGAGGCGCCGGGCCGGCTCAAGCCCGAATACCTGAACCCCGACGGAAGCTTTCGGGAGCGTGCCCCCGAAGAGCTGGCGCGGATGAAGAAATCGGCCCGTCAGGAGTATGAGAAGGCGAGAGCCTGGTTCCAGCGCCAGCAGTCGGAGACCCGCGCGCCCGAGCCAACAGAGCGGGCACCGGAGCCTTCACCGCCTGAGCGCGTCACCGCCTGCAGCTTTGGCGCACTAAGCGAGCTTGTCTCGCGTGCCCGAGATATGGCGGCGAGCCTTGCCCCGGGAGGTGTGCCATGACAGCAGAGCTTGAGCGCCTCGCCGAGCACCGAGACGCCCTCCTCCTCGCCGAGCTGGCCGGCTGGCTACACGACTGGCGGAAGTGTTCGGACGAGCACGTCCTGCTCAACTCCGCGGACCCGCCAAAGGTGCAGGGCCTTTCGGCGAAACATATCAAGGACTGGGCGCCACCTCTAAGCGAGGCTGCACTCGTTCTCCTTGGGGCGAGCCTTTCCCTCTTGGATCTGTCAGAGGCAGGAAGGCGAGGGCGCCCGAATGCCCCCGGGCTTGCCGTGCCGGTCGCGTACCTGAGACGGAGCCACGGAGCAGCCCACATCGAAAAGGAAGAGCCCGGCGACGAAAC
This sequence comes from Anaerolinea sp., assembly GCA_020725765.1. Lineage (GTDB taxonomy): Bacteria > Chloroflexota > Anaerolineae > SpSt-313 > SpSt-313 > SpSt-313. Next base: position 11,543 of record DYEI01000411.1, read on the forward strand.
TGCAAGGGATCAGTTCAACGACGCTGGCAAGCAGCGCCCGATGGAGGCGCGCGCTTCCACTCCCTTCGGGTTCGAGACGCACTTGCTTATGGGGCTCACAAGCAGGCTGCGAGAGGCGCTTGGCCGAGCCACGGGCCAGCCTGGTAGGGACAAGAGTCTCCTTGCCGAAGCATTCGCTCTGGCAACTGCGGACACGCGGCGACCCATCAACGAGGTCAGCCTGTCGGACTGGTCTGGCCTGGTCGCGGCCCTCTACAAGGCGGCTCTGGCGGGAGCACTCCTGGGCTTCCAGCCTCCTGCTACGGAGTTACGATGGCGGCTCCTGAGCGTCCGCTTTGATGGCCTCGGGTTCATCAGCGCGGCGAACCGGCTGCCGGACGTGATCGCGCGCCGCGAGGTGCTGCGTGAGGCACTCGAGAGGGTCCGCAAGCTCATCGAGGAGGAATACCCGCTCGGTGCAGAGGTGTACCGAGACGAGGACGGCAGCGTGTTCGTCGTGCCTGGTTTTACCCTGGAGGGCCCCCATCTCGACCTGATGCACTGCACCGACAAGCAGGGTGCGACGCTGGAGGTATTGCTCCGGAGCGCGGTGCGGGGCGATGACATAGAAGCCGTGCAGAGGGGAATGCTCCCCGACGATATAGCTGCACGGGACACGCGCAAGGCTGGTGATGACACAAGACCGCTGCGGGGAGAGATGGTCCCCCGTATCATGCTCGACGACACACCCTGGTGGGCCCAGGATCCCCAGCGACAACTCGGAGGGCGCGCCTCTGAGATAGATGATGCCACGAAGCCACCAGCTCCGCGGTCACTTGTCGAGGCCGCGAGGGACGAGATGCCTCAGCTAGTGCGGCACCTGGAACCGGTTGTCCGAAGCTCCGATCCAGCGTGGCTGGACGGGGTCTGGGGCTCGAGATCGGCCGACCTCTGCCCCGTCTGCAAGCTCCGGCCGCAGGCCTCCCCGCGCTCCTCGGCCGGCCGGCTCAGGCTGTGCGAGGTCTGCGCCGGGCGCCGTGCCCATCGCGCCAGGGATTGGTCCAGAAGGCTCTCCACGACCATCTGGACCGATGAGGTCGCGGACCACAACGCCCGACTCGCGCTGCTGGTCGGGCGCTTTGACCTCGGGCCCTGGCTGGATGGCACCATGGTAAAGACGCTGCTCGTCACCGACCCTGCCTGCGGCACCGTGGAGCCCAAGAACCCCTCCTTCGCCCGCCTGCGCCGCATCTGGGAGACGACGCGGCGCTTCTGGCAGGAGGTCCTCCCGGCGGAGGGGACGGACCCTGGCGCGAGCCTCTGCGGTCAACTCCTGATGCCGGTCGAGGGCCGCCTGGTCATCAGGCCCGCCAACCTGGAGGCACTGGGGCTGCAGCCCTGGCACGCCTACGACCTGGTGCTCGGAGCGGCCAGGCTGAGCGTGCTCTGCCGGGAGCATGACCTCATCTCTCTCGATAACCTGCGGTACGTTGCCCGCCAGCTCTCCGTGCGCGATCTCAAGCGGTACCTGATGGAGCAGGACCAGGTCGCCGTCGAGGAGCCGGTCGGGTACGGCAGCCCCAACCGCGTGGTTGGCCGCCTGGTCATAGCCGCCGTGGACGAGGAGCCTACGCGCTACGTCCCTGCCATCCCCATCCTGGCCGAGCCGCGTACCTTTATGGCGCTGCTCCCTGCGGACAGTGCCCTGCGCGTGGCGCAGGCCATAGCGGGCAAGTACGCGCAGGAGATGGGCAAGGTCCGCAACCGCCTGGCGCTCACGCTGGGGCTGGTCTACTTTGGGCGGCGCCTGCCCCTCGCCGCGGCCCTCGAGGCAGGCCGTGCGATGCTCGAGAGGCGCTGCGAAGCTTGCGAGGCCAGGGTTCGCTCGGTCGAGCCCCTGCAGACCGACGACACGGCCTGGCCCGCCGCCGTTCGCCTGCGGCTGGCCGTCGGGGAGCGCGAGGTATCCCTGGAGGTGCCGACCGTCATGGGGGATGGCCGGACGCCGGATGCCTGGTACCCGTACTGGCGCCTCCTCGCCCCGGCCGAGGGGCCGCGAGGGCGCGAGTTCGCCGGGCCGGATGGGGGACGCTGGGTACACGTCACCGACCTGCGGGCCGGGGATACGGTCCAGCTCGTCCCCTCGACCTTTGACTATGAGTACCTGGACGTCGCCGCCCGCCGTTACGAGGTGGCCTATGAGGGCCTGCAGCGGCGGAGCGCCGACCGCTTCCACCGACCCTACCTTCTGGAAGAGCTGGCAGACCTGGAGCGCGTCTGGCAGCTCGCGGGACCGCCGGAAGCCATGGCCAGGTCGCAGGTGGGGGACCTGGTCGCCCTGATCGAAGGGAGGCGGGCCGCCTGGGGGCTGCCGCGCGGCGAGCAGGCGCTCAGGCTCAACCCCGATCATCCCTTCACCACGCTTTGCCGGGAGGCGCTGGCCAACGCCGACTGGCGCCGGGGCTCCTGGAAGGCGCTGGCCGGCGAGGACAGGCAACTGCTTCAGCGGGCCGCCCTCAGCGGCATGCTGGCCGACGTACTCGAGCTGCACCTGACCCTCGCCAGAGAGGCGAAAGACTGAGGAGGAGGTACCATGTACACCCAGTGGCGTTACGCCCTCATGACGCTCGACCCGGTCCACATCGGGACCGGCGGCTATCGCCTGGGCCGGGTGGACCTGAGCATCGCCCGCGAGCCCGGGACGAACCTGCCCAAGATTCCGGGCACCTCGCTCTCCGGCGCTATCCGCACCTATGCCGCCTATCGGTACGGCCGGCCCCAGTGCGCGGGGCAGGGCCAGGGCGACGAGACGCGTGGGAAGAAGGCCCACTGCCGCGACCGCAACTGCCCCGTCTGCTACACCTTTGGCTACATCCGCGGCCCCGAGGGCGGGCACGCCGGCACGGTGAGCATCGCCGATGCCCAGCTGCTCCTCTTCCCCGTGCACTCGATGGCCGGGCCGGTGTGGGTCAGCACCGCCGGGCGGCTGCGGGAGGCTGGCTTCACAGTCGAGTGCCCGGCTCTATCGCGCGGCGAGTGCGCCACCACCCTGCCGGAGCGGCCCGTTCCCCAGACCGGACGGGCCCCCGGTGCCGCGCAGGAGCGCGACCGGCTTCTCAACGTCGGCTGGCTGCTGCTCCGCTGCCGGCGCGAGGCGGTGGAGGTTCAGCTGCCATCGGGCGCGGTCGGCGAGGATGGCGCCTGGCAGGCCGTGGCGCGGCGCCTGGTGCTGGTAGACGAGGGGCTCTTTCCCCAGGTTGTCAACAGCAACCTGGAGGTGCGCACCTCGGTGAGCATCAATCCGGAGACCGGCGCGGCCAGCGAAGGAGCGCTCTTCACCTACGAGGCGCTGCCCCGCGCGACCTGGCTGTGGGGCGACGTGGTGGAGGACGACTATCGCCCCGAGGGGTTCCCGGCTGGCAATGAGAAGGCCGCTGCGCTGGGGCACGCCCGGCCGTGGGACGTAGTACAGGCGGGCCTCAGGCTGGCCGAGTACCTCGGCATCGGCGGGATGGGCACCCGGGGCTTTGGCCGCATCCGCCTGACCCACCAGTGGGAGGTGAGCCATGGATAACCTCGACCTGCTCGCTGCCGAGGCCGCAGGCGCGATCGTCCGGCAGACAATCGATTCCGGCGGCCGTCGGGCAACGGATGTAGAAAACCTGGCCACCAAGGCCCTGGGAATCCTGCAGGAGAACGGCCCCTATGCCGCCATGCTGTTCCTGTACTCGCGGCCCAAGACCGACGATGAGATCGCCCGGCCGATCCGCGAGCAGCTCGTCGACATCGCCGCCAAGACCCTCCACGTAGGGATCGTGAGGCACGAGGTCGACGAGGCGCTGCGCTTTGTAGCCGGGATCACGGCAGCGGACCTCGAGTACCTGCTTCTGGTCAAGCAGCTATGGGAGCAGACGCTCATCTACACCCGCTACGGGGCCAAGGCGCGCAAGGAGTGAGCCATGGGCTGGAAGGCATTCTCGCTCGCTCTGCGGCCGCGCGCGCCGCTGCACATCGGCGCCGGCACCGAAGGCAACCTGCAGCGCACGCGCCCCTACGTCACCGGCAGGGCCCTGTGGGGCGCGCTGACTGCCCGGCTCGCCCGAGACTGGCCCGACCTCCGCGGCGACTATGCCGAGGCCGGGCGGCGGGTGCACGCGGAGCTGGCCTTCAGCTACCTCTACCCGACATGCGGCGAGGAGGGGCCCATCTGGCCCTGGGGCACGACGGCCGACGCCTTTCGCTGGCGCTTCCTCGGCAGCCTGGCCAGCACCGCCATCGACCCCTCCGGCGGTGGGGCGCACGAAGGCAGCCTGCACGAGGTCGAGCACATCGCCCCCGTCAGCCGGGACGGGCGGGCAATCATCCTCCGCGGGTACCTCTTTGCTGCCGAGGGCACCGAGCTCCCCTGGCAGGCGGTCCTGCCTCGTCTGCAGTTGGGAGGGGAGCGGGGCTACGGATGGGGGCGAGTGGAGGTCGCGGGGCTCGAAGAGGTCGGGCCCGAGCACATCCTCTTTGGGATGTACGACGCCGACCCGGGCACGTGGCCGCCGGTCCTCACCGCGCGCGACTGCGGCGAGGGCGGCACCTGGCTGCTCGCCCACGCCCTCGCGGTTGACGTGCAGGAATCCGGAGCCCTCCGGCGCGCCTGCAACGGCCTGAGCGGCCCGGTCGAGCCCCTCGTCGGTCGGGAGACGGAAGTCGCCTCCGGCTTTGGGGCGCGCCTCTCGGCGGTACGCATCGCCTGGGTTCCCGGCACACGTGTCGTAGCCGGAAGGCGCTTCCGGATCGGGCCTTGCGGGGTCTGGGAGGGTGTGTGAGGGGGCGCGAGGTGCGCGGCTGGGGACCCGCCGCAAGGGGCGAAGGAAGCCTATCCGAGGGGTGACCCCCTACCGTTCCCCCGAAGCTGAATACCAGGAGGCCACCATGAACGACGAGGTCGATTACCTGCCGCTCTCCATGCTCAATCAGCTCGAGTACTGCGAGCGGCGGTTCTGGCTGATGTTCGTTTGTGGCGAGATGGAAGTCAACGCGCCTGTGCTCGAGGGGATGCAGCAGCACGAGCAGGTCCACACCGGAGGGACGGTGCAGGACGGTGAGTGGCGCGCCCTGCGCCGGGTGTACGTCTGGTCGGACCGCCTGCGAGTGGCCGGATTCGCCGATGTCGTCGAGGTGGCCGGTTCGGGGCCAGAGGCGCGGCTGCGCCCCGTGGAGCACAAGCACGGCCGCATGGGCCGCTGGCTGAACGACCACATCCAGCTCTGTGCGCAGGGGATGTGTCTCGAGGAGCGGACCGGGCGGCCCGTGGAGGGGGGCGAGATCTTTTACTGGGGGTCGCGGCGGCGGGTCAGCGTCGAGTTCGACGCCGAGCTGCGGTCTCGCACCGAGCGAGCCATCGCGAGGGCCTTTCACCTGATCGAGTCCCGCTGCATCCCGGCGCCGCTCGAGCGCCGGGCCAAGTGCCGGGATTGCTCTCTGGAGCCGATCTGTCTGCCGCGGGAGACGCTCTGGCTGAACTCGGGAGGCGAGAGCGATGGTTGAGCTCAGATCGTGGGAGGATGGAATGGCCACATTGTATCTCACCGATCCGCGGTCCCTGGTCAAGAAAGATGCCGAGACCCTCGTCGTGCACATCCCCGGAGACGAGCGGGCCGGTGTGGAGAAACGCCAGGTTCGGGTCCCGCTGATCAAGGTCACCCAGGTCGTGGCGTATGGGGATGTCACCCTCACCGGCGGAGCCATCGCGGCGCTGCTGGAGCGCGGGGTAGACATCTGCTTCTGCTCCCAGTTCGGCCAGTTCCGTGGGCGGCTGGCGCCGCCGCTCTCCAAGAACAGCCTGATCAGGCTGGCGCAGCACCGGGCCCACAACGATCCGGCGCGGACCCTGGCCCTTGCCCAGTCGTTCGTCGGGGGCAAGCTCAGGAACATGCGGGCCATGCTCCTGCGGGCCAACCGCAAGCGCGAGGATGGCGAGCTCGCAGCGGCCGCCGAGAGCCTCCGACGGGTCATCGAGCAGGTTGAGGCGCTTCGGCTGAACGATGGTATAATAGAAGGGGCAGACCCTTCACGCCCGCAGGCAGGCACCGCCATGGGCACGCTGCAGGGCCTCGAGGGCGCCGGGACGGCCTTCTACTTTGGCGCCTTTGCGCGGCTGCTCAAAGAGGATTGGGGGTTCCAGAAGCGGCAGAGGCGGCCGCCGCGGGACCCGGTCAATGCGCTGCTCTCGTTTGGCTACGTCCTGCTCACCAATCAGGTCGCGTCAGCGGTGAGCATTGTTGGCCTGGACCCGTACGTCGGGTTCCTGCACTCATCGCAGTTCGGCAAGCCCGCCCTGGCATTGGATATCATGGAGCCCTTTCGGCCCCTCATCGTCGACTCGGTGGTTCTGACCATGCTCAACACCGGCATGCTTGCGCGGAACGACTTTCGCGAAGAGCTGGGGGCGTGGCATCTGACCGACAAGGGCCGGCGCAGCTTCTTGCAAAAGTTCGAGGAGCGGCTGGATACCGAGATCGAGCACCCGGTGTTTGGGTACAAGGCGACCTACAGGCGGAGCCTGGAGCTCGAGGTACGGCTGGTGGCAAAGTGGCTGGCGGGCGAGATCGACGAGTACCGGCCGTTCGCAGTACGGTAGGTCCGGGGCGGGGGCGTACGGAGCGGACGCTCTACGTTGTTGCCTACGACATTCCCGACGATAGGCGTCGGACCAAGGTGCACAAGACGCTGGAGGGCTTTGGACGTTGGACGCAGTACAGCCTGTTCGAGTGCTATCTCAGCGACAAGGAGCTGGTTCTCCTGCGGGGCAAGCTAGACGGCCTGCTGAAGCCCACCGAGGACAGCGTCCGCTTCTATCCCTTGTGTGACGCCTGCGAGGGCAGGGTCGAGACCATCGGCTCGGACAAGCCGGCGGAGGAGACCGTTTTCCTCATCTAGCGGTCAGCGAGCAGTGGAGTGCTGCGGGGCGCAGGCGCAGGTGCTCGCAGCCCAAGTTGTGGCAGGGGTTGTGGTCCATGGGGTTTGGGGCTCTACATATAGTAGTCGATGGGCGCGAGCCGTGGGGCCGGGCGGCGGCCCTGGGGGGCTGGATAGGGGTCGCTCGCGGGCTTGCTCCTGGTGGGGGGCGAGGGGTCTGCGAGAGGCTCTACGGCACGCCTGGTGGGGGGAGTTGGGGCCACAGGCGGCTCCTGGCGCCTCCTGGTGGGGGGAATCGGCTGGGTGCGAGCGAGCCGCTCAACCGACCAGAATCCCGTCTGGGGGATTGAAACTCATCCTCATTGACCAGCGCCATCCCGCCACGCCGCTCAACCGACCAGAATCCCGACTGGGGGATTGAAACCAAGGCTATCAATGGTGATACTCTCTACCCTATCCTGCTCAACCGACCAGAATCCAGACTGGGGGATTGAAACTATGCCCGATGTACGCAAGGCACTGCAAAAGCTTGGCTCAACAGAC
>DYEI01000412.1 GCA_020725765.1 Anaerolinea sp.
AGCGCGGCACGGGGGAGGGGGTAGGGGAGCCGGTACCTCGATGGGCCATGCCCTCGCCCTACGACCGAAGAAGGCTGTCCGCCTTTGAAAGAAGCGGCCTCAGGGTCAAAGACGGGAAACCCTCCCGACTGCAGGGGCGGCGGCTCGAGTGGGACGCCGACCATGAGCCGCGGGAAGTCAGCGCCCATGGGGGCGCGTGGTGGGGGCTGGAAGCGTACGAGGCGTGGTACAGGACCCCGCACGAGTGCCAGAGTCGGCAGGTTTGCGCTTGGGCGCGGGATGCTGTACATTGGGGAAAAAGCGTCCGGCATTCGGCGAGTGCTGACGCGGCTAGGTGTCGACTCAATAGGGGAGGGTGTGGTCCCCGAATGGAAGGCGGATGCTGATGGGGCGCGGATCCGGGCATAGATCCATTGCGTCGGTTGTGCGCCGCAGCCCTCAGGGTGTGGTGCTGATCCTCATCTTGCTGGCGACGCTGGGGCTGGTGCTCTCCAGCGAGCGTGGAAGCGCCTGGCTCGCGGAGCGGCTCAGCCCGCCCGCGCCAGAGCCGACTCCGCCCCTCCCTTCGAGCATCGTGGTGGCAAGGTCTACGGTGGACTGGTCTGGAGTCGGCACGGCGGCGACGGACCTTCTCCAGAGCTATCTGCGGGTGGACACGTCCAACCCCGAGAAGGCAGCAGAGGCTGCCGAGTGGCTGCAGTCCATCCTGCTTGATGCGGGCATTGAGAGCTTCCTGCTCCCGGCCGGCGACGGGCACAGCGCCCTTGTTGCCCGTCTGCGCGGCGAGGGAATGGCGAGACCGCTGGTCCTCTACAGCTACCTGGAGCAGCCGCGGACAGACCCGGCGGGCTGGAGCGTCCCGCCTCTGGAGGGTGCCACGGTCGACGGATGCCTCTACGGAGCGGGCGCTGCTGAGCCCAAGGGGCAGACGGTCATCAGCCTGATGACCCTCCTGGTCCTGGACAGGCTGGATGTGCCCCTGCAGCGGGATGTGGTGCTTGTCGTCACGGGGAACCGGGACCAGCTGGCACAGTCCCACAGCCCGCTGCTTGAGGAGCTGAGTGCGCTGCAGCCCGAGTACGTTCTTGGACCGGGCGGCGGGAGCGTCGAGCTGCAGCCGGGCCAGCGGGCCTGGCTGATCAGCACCTATACCAAAGGGTATCTGTGCCTGCGAGTGGGCCCTTCGCGGGAGGGAGCCGGGGAAGGCGAGCTGCCAAAGGCGGCCAGCGAACAGCTGGTCCAGGCGGTCAACCGGTTCCTGACGTGGGACGCGCCGATCGCGCCGTCGGCGGCCAACAACGAGTTCTTCAGGCGCCTGACGGAGCGGTACACATTCCCGGTGCGGGACGTCCTTGCCCATCCCTGGGCGTGGAGCAGGTTCGTGGCGCCGCGCCTCGCCCAGAACCCGACCGCTGCCAGCCGCCTGCGGGACACGGTCGACCTTGTCCGCCTCGAGCCCTGGCCGGATGACCCTCTCTGTCCGAGCGCGATCATCGAGGTGCACACCATGCCCTGGCGTGAGCGCGAGCAGGTGCTGGCCGAACTCCGGGCGACGGCCGGGGTCCCGAACCTGCGCTTCCAGCTTCTGAGCGAGGAGGCGGGCCGTGAGTGCTCGTGGGATACGACGCTGTTCCAGGCGATCGAGCGTGTAGCGGCACGGGAGGAACCGGGGATGCCTGTTCTGCCGACCGGCGCGGATGCCGGGCATGGCCGGCAGCTGCTGGCGTTGGGCACAACCTATTATGGCTTTCTGCCGGTGGATCTCGATAAGGAGCAGCTCGGCCGCATCGGTGCCGCGGACGAGTGCATCCCGGTTGGGGGGATCGGAGAAGGGGTTCGCCGCCTGACCGAGATCGTGCTGGAGCTGTGTGCCGGGTAGCCAGAGTGCAGGGCGCTGCCTGTGGAGCTTTGGCCTCTGACGGGCCCGGGCTTGGCCCGGCCTCCCCGGGAGCTCGGCGAGGCGAAGGAGCGGCTCCGGGCTGGCGCGGACGCCCCTCGCTCCTGGCCTCTCCCCGAAAGGGAACTGGCATTCCCTCTCGATCCTGGCGCGTACCCCGCTGCGCCCTGCTAACTTGACGAAATGGCACCCATGCGCTAGAATCGGCGCGTCTCAAGGCGAAGCACAGGGGAGGGACTGGAGGTCCCTCCTGTTTTGTGCACACGGGGCCGTGATGGGTCGGTTGTGGGCGGGGAGGCCGCACGACCCCTGACGAGACGCGAGGAGACACAAGGCGCCCGAGCGGCGTGGCCTCTGGCGGGATGGGGTGACGTCCGCCGGGTGCGCTGGATATCACGGAGAGAGGAAGCCACCATCATGGAACAGATTACCCTCACGGCACGGCCGCGCACGGTCACCGGAAAACAGGTCCGGCAGCTTCGGCGTCAGGGCCTGATCCCGGCTGTGGTCTATGGTCACCGCACTGAGCCGATCCCTCTGACGATTGAGGAGCGAGAGCTGCGCCAGGTGCTGCAGCGGGTGGGGGGAAACCAGCTCATCAGGCTGCAGGTCGGCGACGACCAGGCCACCCGGATGGTGCTTCTGCGCGAGGTGCAGCGCGAGCCGATCAAGCGCCGGCTGCTGCACGTCGACCTCTACGAGGTCGTCATGACGGAGCGCATACGGGCCGAGATTCCCGTGGTGCTCACAGGGGCCTCCCCCGCGGTTCAGCGCGGCGAGGGGCTGCTCCACCACGGGCTCGAAGCTATCGAGGTCGAGTGTCTCCCCGGCGACCTCCTGCCTCATGTTGAGGTGAGCCTCGATCAGTTGACCGAGGTCGACCAGGAGATACGCGTCGGCGACCTGAGCCTTGGCGAGAGGATTGAAGTCCTCAGCGACCCCGATGAGCTTCTCGTGCGCATCATCCCGGTGGAGACCGAGGAGGCCGTCGAAGAGGTCGCGCCGGAGGCTGAGAGCCAGGTAGAGGTCATCAAGCGCGAGAAGCCCGAGGAGGCTGAGGAGGAGTAGCCTCGCGTCGTGCCCGCTCCTGCCCGAGCCGCATGCGCGGCGACCGGGTTGTGGCGAGATGCGAGGCCTCCGGACCGGCGGGGCGCTGCGATGCTGCAGAGCGGCACCCCCGCCCGCGCCCGCTTGACCTCGACCCTGCACGCCCCTATAATGGGTAACTGCGTGCCCCCATCGTCTAGTGGACCAGGACACAGCCCTTTCAAGGCTGCGACAGGGGTTCGAATCCCCTTGGGGGCACACCGTCGAACGTTTCCTCCTCGAGTGCCAGAGGTCACGTCCGGACGATGTTGGGTGACGGGCACTTCGGGAAAGGCTACTCCACCCGGTCGACGGCCCTCCTGGGCGTCGGGCTCCTTTCTGCGGCTACGCTGGCTTTTGAACTGAGCCTCACGCGCATCTTTGCCGTTGCACAGTTCTACCACTTTGCCTTCATGGCCGTGAGCCTTGCACTCTTGGGCTCGGGTGCATCTGGCTCGCTTCTGAGCATATGGCCGCGGTCTGGCACCAACCCCGCGCGATGGGCAGCTGGCTTCTCGCTGTCGGCGCTCGGGAGCTATGCCGTCCTCAATCTGGTTCCCTTCGATTCCTACGCTATCGCCTGGGATGGCCGACAGGTCCTCTACCTCGTGGCCCTCTTCGGTGGGGCGGCCGTGCCCTTTTTCTGCAGTGGCCTTGCCATCAGTGGCATGCTTCAGGCAGATGCGCGAGGCCTGCATAGGGTGTATGCGGCGAACCTCGGTGGCTCGGCGGCGGGCTGCCTCGCCGTCCTGCCGTTGCTGAGCTGGCTCGGCGCGGAGGGGACCCTGGCTGCCAGCGGAGCGGCCGGACTGGCTGCAGCGGCGCTGCTGGTGCAGCCGGAGGCCGGCGGTCGGCGGGCTCCGGCCCGCGTGGCCGCCCTGGCGGGCGCGGCGCTCCTGACAGCCCTGGCCGTAGTACGGCCCTCCTGGATGCTGTTGCGGCTCTCTCCTTACAAGGCCCTGACGCAGGCGCTCTTCGCGCCGGATGCACGGCTCGTGCTCTCGCGGTGGGGGCCGGTTGCGCGGGTGGACGTGGTCGAGAGCTCTGCCATACACGTGATGCCCGGTCTGAGCGAGAATGCCCTCATCGCGCGGCCTCCCCTTCAGGCCGGGCTCACCCTCGATGGAGACAACCTGCAGCCGCTGACGGCCATATCGCCGGATAGCGACCTGGCACGCGAGCTGGCTGCGAGCGTTCCCGAGGCCGTCATACGGGCGATGCGGCCGCATGCAGGGCGCTACCTTGTCCTCGAGGCAGGAGCGGGGTGGAGTGTGCTCATGGCGCTGGCGGGCGGAGCCGAGGCCGTAACCGCCGTCGAGCACGATCCCCTGGTCGTGCAGATCCTGCGCGGCGAGCTGGGGGATCTCACTCACGGCCTGTACAGCGACCGGCGCGTGCGGGTGGAGGTGTCCGAGGGGCGCACCTACGTCCGGCGGACGCGCGAGCGCTATGATGCCATCGTGGTGGCGCTGAGCGACTCCTTCCACCCGGTAACCTGCGGCGCCTATGGCCTGAGCGAAGACTATCGCTACACTGTCGAGGCGGTGACGGACTATCTGGCGCGCCTCGAGCCTGATGGGGTGCTCGTGATCACGCGCTGGCTCCAGTCGCCGCCATCCGAGAGCCTGCGTACATTAGCGGCCATCGAGGCGGCGCTCGGCAGACGGGGCGTGGCCGCCCCGGCGGAGCACCTGGCCGCTTTCCGCTCCCTGAGGACCATCACCTTTGTGGTCGCCAACGTGCCGCTGACGTCGGCTGACCGGGCTGCCATTCGCTCCTTCGCGTCCTCGCGTGCCTATGACCTCGTGTGGCTCCCGGACATCTCGCAGGGCGAGGTGAACGTGTACAACCGGGTACCAAAGCCCGCACACTATGAGGCATTCCGCGGGCTGCTGGCCGACCCGGAGGGCTTTGTTCGTTCCTATGCCTACGACATCCGCCCGGCAACCGACAATCGCCCCTTCTTCTATCACTACTTCCGCTGGGGGCAGATGCCGGCGATCCTGCAGAGCCTGGGACGAACCTGGCAGCCCTTCGGGGGCAGCGGCTATCTGGTGCTGCTCGCGCTCCTTGCTGTGGTCTGTGTGCTGGCGATTGCCCTGATCTGGACACCGGTCCTGGTCACTTCTGCGTCGCGGCGAAGGTCGCCCGTGGGGCGGTTGCGCTGCGTGGCTCTGGTCTACTTTTCGATGCTTGGGCTGGGCTTTCTGTTTGTGGAGATACCCCTCGCCCAGCACTTTATCCTGTTCCTGGGGCAACCGACGCTGGCGCTGGCGATCGTCGTCTTTGGGCTGCTCCTCTTTGCCGGGCTGGGCAGCGTGACGGCGCCGCGCTGGCAGCTGCACACGGCCCTGCTCTGGCTGGTGCTCGCCGCGGTGGCCACGCCGCTTCTGGTGCGTGGCATCTTTGCCATCGCGCTCGGCTGGCCCGCCCCGCTGCGGGCTGTGGTCGCGATCGCGAGCCTCGCGCCCCTCGGCCTTCTCATGGGCGTTCCCTTTGCGAGGGGATTGGCGCTGCTTGAGCGCGTGGCCCCGGGCCTCATACCCTGGGCCTGGGCGATCAATGGCTCGGCTTCGGTGATTGCCAGCGTGCTGGCGGTCATGTGTGCGGTGAGTTGGGGCTTCCAGACGGTTCTCTGGCTCGGCGCGGCCGCCTACGGCGCGGCCCTCGTGGCCGTGGCGGCGCTGAGCGACCGCCGTGAGATGCAGCCCCGGCGCGAGGCTAGCGCAGCTCGCGAGTGAGGGGCACAAAGACAACGCCGCCGAGGCTCTCGGTGGTGAACTGGTCGCCGTGGCGTTCCACGAGCCACAGCTCCTGATATCCGCCGGGCGGCCCGACAGGGATAACCATGCGCCCACCGTCGGCGAGCTGGGAGCGCAGGGGTGGTGGGATATGGTCGGGAGCGCAGGTCACGATGATGGCATCGAAGGGTGCCTTCTCCTCCCAGCCAAAATAGCCATCGCCGTGCCTGACCTCGACGTTGTGGTAGCCGAGAGCGGCGAGCCGCGCGCTCGCCGTCTCCGCCAGGGGCCTGACAATCTCGATGGTGTAGACCTCGCGAACGATCTCCGCCAGGATCGCCGCCTGATAGCCCGATCCGGTGCCGATCTCGAGCACCCGGTCGCCAGGCTTGAGGCGGAGCGCCTCGGTCATGCGGGCCACGATGTAGGGTTGCGAGATGGATTGCCCGAAGCCTATGGGCAGCGGGTCATTGACATAAGCGTGGCCGACGTACGATGGTGGCACGAACCTGTGCCGTGGCACCCGCTTCATTGCCTCGATCACGACCGGGTCCTCGATGCCCAGTCCGATGATGCCGCGCTCCACGAGGTGCAAGCGCTGGGCGGCGAATCGTTCCTCCTCCTCCGGTGAGAATGTCGGGAAGAGCATCGGCGTGGGCGTGGCGGTGGCGGGGGGCACCGGCGAAGGCCCGTAAGCTGCCGGCGAGACCCTGCAGGCAGTCATTCCGGTTACGAGAGCGAGCAGCGCGAGCGGCAGCCAGCGGCGCATATGTCCTCTCCTGCCGGCCTGGGGCAAGCAGCAATTGCGGGTTACTGCCTGCAGTATACAGGGACTCTGGCAGCGGGTCAACGGATCAACGGGCCCATGAGGGGGTGACCCGAATTTGACGTCCTGCCGACGCTGATGTAAACACTTACATCGCGCGGTGGCCTTGCCCGTGAAGGGGTAGCCGCTCCACGCAGCACGCCTCGTCCCCCATCGACACCTCAGCTCCGCCTTGAGCCGCTCTACAGGGGAGGGAGTACAGACCGTGACGACTGCAGCCGCAAGTCGCGAGCTCGTCGCCAGCGAGATGGATGAGCTTCGCCGCCCAGTGCTGAGCACCTTGCTCCTTACCGGGCTGGCCTCGTCCGGCGCCTGGATTGTGGGGCTTGCTGTGGTTCGGTACACGCCGCCGCCGGCGATCGTGCTGGCCTCTCCGTTAGCCCTCCTGTTGGCGAGCGTCGGGAGCCTCTTTGCGCGACGGCTGCCTACGGCCGCGCGGGCTGCGATGTTTCTCCTGGGTCTCACCACAAGCCTGGTGCTCGGCTTTCTCGCCTCGCCGGCCCGGGACTGGCTCTACTGCCTCTCGCTCGTCGTGGTCGCGAGTGGCGCTCTCGTGGGCCCCGCAGCCTCTTACGGGATCGCGGCACTCCTGTCGGTGGTCTCGGGGGCATGCCTGTGGGGGATGCCGGGTCCCCAGACTCTGCTGCAGTCGCTGGCCCCGATTGGCCTCCTGTGGGGGGCTGCTCTTGTCTCCTGCCAGTCGTCGCGCAGCCTGTATGCCACGCTCCTCTGGGCTCTCGAGAGTCAGAACCGTGCGTGGCATACCGCCGAGGAGGTGAGGACAAGACGTGCTGAGCTCAGGCGGACGCTGGACTCGCTCCGGATGACCCATGGACTATTGGAGCGCACCGTTCAGGAGCTCGAGGCGGCCCGCGCCGAGGCGGAGCAGGCGCGTGAGATCAAGGCGCACTTTGTCGCCAACATCAGCCACGAGTTTCGGACACCCCTGAACATCATCGTCGGCTTTGCGGAGATGCTCTGCACCCGGCCCGAGGCCTATGAGGGCGTCTCCTGGTCACCGGCGTTGCGCGAGGACATCGCCACCATCTGGCGCAATGCGGAGCATCTGCTCAAGATGGTCGACGACGTCCTCGACCTCGCGCAGATCGAGGCCTCGCGTCTGCCCGTGCTGCCGGAGCCTACCGACCTGATCCATCTCATCCATGAGACCCTGGCGACGGGCAGTGCGCTGCTTCGCGAGTCCCCCCTCGAGCTGCGGGTCTCGCTGCCAGAGACGCTGCCCTTGTTGCGCATAGATCCGACCCGTGTGCGCCAGGTCCTCCTGAACCTTGTGAACAACGCCGTGCGCTTTACGCACCAGGGATACATCCAGGTGGGCGCGTACCTTTCAGATGGCGAGGTCACCGTCTACGTCCGCGACACCGGGGAGGGCATCCCACCCGACAAGCTCGAGACAATCTTTGAGCGGTTTGAGCAGGTCGAGAGCCCTGGCCGGCGCTCTCACGGAGGCCTTGGCCTCGGGCTCGCGATCTCGCGGCAACTCGTGCGCCTCCACGGCGGCCGCATGTGGGCCGAGAGCGAGCCCGGAAAGGGAAGCACCTTCTATTTCACCCTGCCGTGTACCGAACCGGAGCGGGCGGGCGCCGCACAGCTGATGCGCACACACGCCGCGGCCTCGACCCAGGGGAGCCGACCTTCGGCCGTGGTCCTGTGCCAGGATCCCCTGGTGGTCCGGATGCTGGCTCGCCACGTGGAACGGCTTGACGTCGTTGGCGCCAGCTCGGTGGCGGAGGCGCGCGCCCTGGTCGGCGAGGTTCACCCGGCTGCCGTGGTCGCGGTTGGTGATGCACCCTCGACCCTCGATCAGGCCCGGGCGCTGCTGTCGGAGCTGGCCCCCCTCGATGTTGCTGCGATCGTCTGTGACTACCCTACTGAGCGGCAGGCCGGGAGCGCCCTTGGCGTGTCGGACTTTTTGGTCAAACCGGTCACACAGCGGGAGCTGGCTGCGGCGATTGCGCGCCTCAGGCCCAGGCCGCGGAACGTCCTTGTGGCCGACGATGACCCGGACATGCTTCGGCTGCTCTGTCGCATGGTGCAGCAGGAATGGGCCGACGCAGAGATTCTGCCGGCCGCCACCGGGGTCGATGCCCTGCGACTTGCCCTGCAGGCTCCCGATATAGTCCTGCTCGATCTGTTCATGCCCGGCCTGAGCGGGGTCGAGGTACTTGCCAGGCTGCGGGCCAACCCGGCCACGACCCGGATACCGGTGATCGTGGTCACGGCGCGCACGCCCGCGGAGGAGCTTGCCAATCTGCGGGAGTGCGAGGTGCGTGTGCTGCGAAAGCGTGGCCTTGCGGCGGGCGAGATGGTGCGGCTCATCGAGTCGCTTGGGGTGGCGTTGAGCCCACGGTACGCCGGGGCTCCAGCAGGCCGGTGAGACACTCGAGAAGCTCCGGGGGCCTCACCGGCTTGCGGAGGTAGGCGTCTGCGCCCAGCGATCGGGCCAGTTCCGGCTCGTTGAGCACAGAGCAGACTGCGACCGGGATGCTTCGAAGGGAGGGATTGCTGCGGAGAGACTGGAGAATCTGCCAGCCATCCACGCGGCTCATCATGAGGTCGAGCACCACTGCGTCCGGCATGATCTCGGCGATGCGCTGGACTGCCGTCGCCGAGTCGCTGATCTCGATCAGCCGGTACCCGCACCCAGCAAGATAGCGCGAGTAGAGTCGGACGAGGTCCTTGTTGTCCTCCACAATCACTACGGTATGGCTCTCTGGAGCTGGCCGCAGCTCGATCAAGAGCCTCCAGATGCCATCGGCATTCTCCTGTGTGATCATGGCGCCATTGGCCTGCGCAAGGGCGAGCACGGGGTCGGGGAGGGGAATATGGTGCGGCATCTCTCTTGACCGGCTGGCCCCCTGCGGGTAGAGCACACAGGAAATGCAGGCTGGGAACGTCTCCACACGGACCGCGTACTCGTCGGTGCAGGCCACGCGGATGACCAGAGAGAGCACCGAGACGAGCAACTGACGGAGAAGATCCGGGTTCGCCACCACCTGCGCCGTTGTGCTCGAGAAGCGCGGCACAAGCTCGACGCGCTTGTCCTCGGCCAGCGCCCTCACCACCTGCAACGCTGCCTCCAGCTCCCGCGCGGCATCACAGACCTGCTCCTCCGTCGCGACACGGGAGATCTCCTGCGACATGGCATCCTGACGGCCGGGCGGGCCCTGGTCCGGAGTAGTCGCAAGCCTCTTAGCCCACAGCGCCATGGCCACTGCCGCGAAGGCCGACCGCTGCTCGCGCTGGATCTGCCGGCGGCTCAGACCCAGCTCGGCCTCGAGCTCATCGAGTCCTTTGGCCAGGATATACCGGCCGTGCAGCACCCTGTATGGCCGCCAGGCCGGGCTCGCCGGTGGTGTGCCGTGTTCGGGGCGCAGCCCTTCGACAGCGTCAAGGAGCATGCGCCGCAGCCGCTGCACGGCAATGGTGCGATCGGTTCCGAGCGTCTCGCTCAGTTGCACCAGAACCGGATGTGCCGCCAGGTACGCGCTGTCGTAGTAGTGTCTCAGGGCGTCCGCCGCGAGACGCACAAACCTGCCGGGGACATGAGCGGCGGATTCCGCAGGTACGCTGTCGCTGTTTGGTCGCGGACTCGTCGCAACAGGCATTGAGTGGCCCCTTGCCATTGGGATATACTGCATTGTGCATTGTACTGCAGGAATGCGTCTCAGTGCAAGGGCCATGTTCGGGTGGGGTGCGCCCAAGACCGATCGCGGACACGCGGTCGGGCACTCTGCCGAAGACCGGGTCGTACGCTTCGTACTACCCGGGTGCAGGACCTCTCACTGGGGGGCGGGTTGGCGCGTCTGGCCGCCCACCTGGATGCACCCGTCGGGTGCCTCGCGGTGTTCAGCCCTGGAGTCCGGCCATAGCCCGGACGTTCGGTAGGGTTTTGCCAGCAACAGCAGGAGGTGTCAGATGAGAGGGATCAGTCGCCGTCGGCTCTTGCGCACCAGTGCGCTCGCACTCGCGGGTGTAGTCGCGGCGGCCTGCGCACCGGCGCCGACCGCTGCACCGGGGCCCACGGCCCAAACCGCCGCCACTGAACCGGCGACTCAGCCCAGCAGGGTCACGCCGACCGAAGCGCCCAGGCTCGCAGGGAAGCTCTCCGTGATGATCTGGGGCAGCAAGCAGGATGTCGACGAGGTCCGCGCGGTGATCAGCGGCTACGAGAGCAGATACCCCGAGGTCACGCTGGATATCCAGGAAGGGGGCTGCGGACCCGACTATGCTGCCTGCAAGACTCTGATCGCAGGCGGCAGCATGGTCGACGTCTTCGTGCCGGGCAACTGGGTCAATCAGTCCATGATCAGGGACAGGGTGCTGCTCGAGCTCGATCCGTTCGTCGATCGGGATGGCCTCAACCTCGACGACTTTTACCCGGCAGCGCTCAACGCCATGAAGGGCATGCTCGACAACAAGGTCTATGCCCTCCCGATGGGCTATCATATCACGGTCATCTACTACAACAAGGATCACTTCGATAAGGCCGGGCTCCCTTACCCGCCCGCTGATGGCAACTATACCTGGCACGACCTCAGAGAGTGGGCCAGGAAGCTGACGCTTGATGCTGACGGCAACGACGCCAACTCGAGCTCCTTCAAGCCCGAAGACATCAAGCAGTGGGGGTTCTGGACCTGGCCCTTCAACTCGGCGGGATACGAGTCCATTCTGCTCGCCTTCGGTGGCAGCAGCATGTCGGTGCCCGATGGCAGAAAGTGCAACATGGAGCACCCAGACACGATCCGGGCCTTCCAGTTCATCCAGGACATGATCTGGAAGGACCACTCCACGATGACTCCTCAGGCGGACCAGGAAAACGCTGGCAAGTATCGCTTTGCTGCTGGCGAGGTTGCCATGTTGCAGGGCGCCCACTGGATGACCACCATCATCAACGACCAGAACCCGGGCCTGCGCAACGATGTGGCCGCCCAACCCCGGGAGAAGGCGGGCAACGCCACTAACGTCTTTGTCCATGGGTGGGGCATCTACAGCGGGACCCAGGCGCCGGAGCTCGCCTGGCACTTTGTGAAGTACGTTTCTACGGAGGGTGCCGGCCCCGAGATGGGTCTGATCCCCGCGTACAAGGACCTTGCCCTGTCCGACATCTTCCTGAAAAGGCCTGGCGAGCCCGAGCATCTGAAGGAAGCGTTCCTCGACCCGGCGAGCTGGCCGCTCTGCATGAGCGCCACCATGTTCAACGAAAAGTTCGCCGAGATCACGGGCCCGGACGGCATGGCCCCGGCCATCGAGATGATCTTCCTGAACGAAAAGCCGGCCGCCGAGGCTCTCGCGGGCCTCTGCGAGAAGATCGATGCGATCATGGTCAGCTAGGGCGCAGACAGTTCTTGACCAAAAGGAGGAATACCCGTGGATAAGCTCAGTCGTCGCAGGTTCCTGCGCAGCAGTGCGCTCGCCCTCGCCGGGGTCGTGTCCGCTTGCGCACCCAAGCCTGCAGCCACACCCCAACGCGAGCCTACGACCGCACCTACCACCGGCGCTCCTGCAACCGAGCCCACCAAGGTTACGCCAACCGAGGCCCCCAAGCTCTCGGGCACGCTGTCGGTCATGATCTGGGGCAGCAAGCAGGACGTCGACGAGGTGCGGGCCGTCATCGCCGGGTACGAGTCCAGGTTCCCAGATGTCACCCTGGATATCCAGGAAGGAGCCTGTGGAGTCGACTATGGCGCCTGCAAGACGCTGATCGCGGGCGGCGCCATGCCTGACGTGTTCGTGCCAGGCGACTGGCTCATCCCAAGCATGAGCCAGGATGGGGTACTGCTCGTTCTGGACCCCTATATCGACCGTGATGGCGTCAACCTCGACGATTTCTACCCGGCCGCGATGATCTCGCTCAAGGGCGCAGACAACAAGGTCCTCGCTCTCCCGATGGGCTATCACATCTGCGTCATGTACTACAACCAGGACATGTTCGATAAGGCCGGGCTGCCCTATCCCCCCGCCGACGGTAACTACACCTGGCACGATGTGCGCGAGTGGGCACGCAAGCTCACCCTCGACTCCAAGGGGAATGACGCCAACTCTTCGTCCTTCGACCCCAATGACATCGTACAGTGGGGGATGTGGACCTGGCCGTTCACCTACATCGGGTTCGAGCCGATCATCCTCGCCTTCGGCGGCAGCGTGATGACCATTCCCGATGGCAAGAAGTGCAACCTCGAGCACCCCGATTCCATCCGTGGGATGCAGTTCATCCAGGACCTCATCTGGAAAGACCACTCCACCATGACGCCGCAGGCCGATCAGGAGAACGCCGGCAAGTACCGCTTCGCGGCGGGTGAGGTGGCCATCATGAGCGCCGCCGCTCACTGGCAGACGAACATCGTGATGGATCAGAATCCCTCGCTGCGCAACGACGTGGCTGCCATGCCCAAGGAGAAGGCCGGCAATGCCACGCACATCTATGTCACCGGGTGGGGCGTCTACAGCGGCACCAAGGCCCCGGAGCTTGCCTGGCACTTTGTCAGGTTCGTCTCAACCGAAGGGGCGGGCATCGAGATGGGCCTCATTCCGGCCTACAAGGACCTCGCCATGTCCGACCTCTTCCTCAAGCGCCCGGGCGAGCCGGAGCACCTCAAAGAGGCGTTCCTCGACCCGGCGGCCTGGCCGCTATGCATCCCGCCGACCGTGAACAACGTGCACTATGCCGAGATCATCGGCCCCGACGGCATTGCGCCGGCCGTGGAGGCGATCTACCTGAACGAGAAGCCGGCCGCCGAAGCGCTGGCGGGCGTGTGTGAGAAGGTCGACGCGATCATGGCGAGCTAGCGGGGCATGCTCCGCCGCAGCGATGCCGTGGGCAGCAGATGCTGCCTACGGCATCGCCCTGGCTTGTGCGCCGCAGGCAACCGTGAGGCGGCTCGCTATCATTGCAAGTGAGGCGAGATCCTTTACCGAGGAAGGCGATGCGCGAGATGACTATCGGTGCCAGGACGCGAAGAGGCCCAAGCCCGCAGGCGCGTCGCGAGTGGCTGGCTGCTTACGCGTTCCTCACCCCTCAGATACTGGGCCTGTTGATCTTCCTGGCAGGTCCACTCATCGTCTCGATCTACTACACGTTCACCAAGTGGGACCTGGTTGCTCCGGCGCCCACCTGGATCGGCCTGGCCAACTGGCAACACCTGCTCGAGGACCCACGTATCGGGAAGGTGCTGTGGAACACCGTCCGCTTCATCCTGACCGGTACGACGGGCTTTCTGGTGCTTTCGCTGGCGGTGGCGCTCCTGGTCAACCAGGGGCTGCGGGGCACTGCGGTCATGCGCACCCTGTTCTTCCTGCCCTGGGTGCTTTCGCAGGTTGCCGTCGGCACCACCTGGAAGTGGCTCCTCAACACACGCTCTGGACCCATCGTCCAGGCCTTCAAGCTCTTCGGCCTGCGCAGCCCCGAGTGGCTCCTCGATGCCCGCTATGCCATGATCGCCATTGCCATGGCCACGACGTGGCAGGCCCTGGGTTTCGGGATGACGATCTATCTGGCGGGTCTCCAGGGGATACCGCAGCATCTCTACGATGCGGCCAAAGTGGACGGCGCCAATGCCTGGCAGCGGTTCCGCTACGTAACCTTTCCTTCGCTGTCGCCGGTCATCTTCTTCCTCACCGTGACCTCCCTGATCGGTGCTTTCCAGCTCTACGACCCGGTGGTTATGATGACCTCGGGAGGTGTCGGCATCGCCCCTGGCGGACCCAAGGACTCGACCCGCACCATCGTACTATACCTTCAGAACCAGATGTTCAGCTACAGCGAAAAGCTCTCTGGCCTGGGCTACGCCGCGACGATCGCCTGGGTGCTGGCCGCCCTCATCTTCGCGGTAACCCTCATTCAGTGGCGCGCGGCCCGCTGGTGGGTGTTCTACGGTGGCGAGGAGGACTAGCAGGATGGCCGGCTATACCCCTCGTGCGCAGCTCGGGGTTCAGGAGACAGCACTCAGCCTTCGGTTCCGGAAGGTTGCGCCACGAGCGCTGCTTCACGCCCTAGCCGTGGTGCTGCTTGTGATCCATCTCGTCCCTGTGATCTGGGTGCTATCGTCGTCGTTCCGGACCAACGTCAACATGTACAACCCGGATCAGTGGATCCCTCACCCCGCGACGACGGAGCACTATACCAACCTGTTCACCTTCCTCCCCAACATGGGGCGCTACCTGGTCAACACCATACGAATCGCAGGCCTGAGCACCGTCGGTCAGCTGCTTTCCTGCTCCATGGCGGCCTATGCCCTGGCGCGCCTGCGCTTCCCGGGGCGCAAGACGATGGTGCTGATCCTCCTTCTGACCATGATGGTGCCGGCGCAGGCGACGCTCGTGCCGGTGTACGTGCTCTTCCGCAGGCTGGGATGGATCAACACGCCGCTTCCCTTCATCGTGCCTGCCTTTTTCGGTGGCGCCTACGGCACCTTTTTCTTCCGGCAGTTCTTCCTGACCATTCCGCGCGAGCTGGAGGATGCTGCCCTTGTCGATGGTGCCAGCCGAACCCGCATCTACTGGAGCATCATCGTGCCCCTCTCGACGCCGGCTTTCGTGACCATGGGAATCTTGAGCTTTGTGGGCGGCTGGAACGCCTTCTTCGGTCCCAACATCTTCCTGCAGAAGCAGGACCAGTGGACTCTCACGCAGGGGCTCAACTACCTCACGGGCCGCTACACGAGCCAATGGGGGGAGATCATGGCGGGCGTAGTGCTCATGTCGCTGCCCATCGTTGTGCTCTACCTGGCGGCGCAGCGCTACTTTGTCGAGGGCATCACCTTCACAGGCATCAAGGCCTGACCGAAGACCCGGAGGCAAAAGCACCGTGACCCGGTACAGTGGCAGGGAGAACTATCGACGCGCGATCACTTTCTCGTCGCCCGCTTATCTGCCGGTGCGGCTGGGAGTGCACTTCCCGTGGCTCATCGAGAAAGACGAGCGCAAGGAGCGGCGCATTCGGGAGCTCGCGGGTGCCTTCCCCGACGACTTTTTCGAGGCTGACCCGGCCATGAACCTGCGACCACCCGAGCGTGTTGGCGACTCCCATCGTTGGACCGATGAGTGGGGCGTGGACTGGGCCGAGGAGGGCCGCGGCATGAAGCCTTGCAGCCATCCACTGGCGTCCGGCTACGAGGCGCTCGGCTCCTACCGCTTCCCAGACCCCTATGCGCCCGGTCGCTTTGCGCAGATCGACAGGGTTCTTGAGAACCGCGGAGAGCGGTACATCCTGGGCTGGGTGTGGTTCACCCTGTTCGAGCGCCTGTGGATGCTGCGTGGGTTCGAGAACATGCTCACAGACCCCTGGCTCTACCCGGACGAGTTTGCCGCCCTCCGCGACAGAGTGGTCGAGTTCAACCTCGCGCTCATCGACCAGTGGCTGGACCGCGGCGCCGACGGCATCTTTTTCTCTGACGACTGGGGCAGCCAGCGGGGACTGCTGATCTCACCAGAGGACTGGCGCCGCTACTACAAGCCGTGCTACGCGCGCATGTTCGAGCGCGTCCGCCAGAGGGGGGCTCACGTCTGGATGCACCTCTGCGGCAACATCATTGGGATACTGCCGGACCTGATCGAGATTGGCCTGAACGTGCTCAACCCGATCCAACCCCAGGCCATGGATTTGGAGCGCCTGTCCCGCGAGTTTGGGGGGCGGCTGTGCTTCTACGGTGGCGTGGATGTGCAGGGTACGATGGTCAGGGGAACGCCAGCCGAGGTAAGAGCAGAGGTCCATCGCCTCGTGGAGCTCTTTGGACGCTTTGACGGCGGATACATCGGCGGGACCAGTCACACCATCATGCCCGAGACGCCGCTGGACAACATCATCGCGCTGTACGAGGCCTTTGCCGAGTATCTCCCCTGAGGCAGAAAAGGAGGCCTGCGTTGACTCAACGGCTCAGGCTGGGCAATACCGAATACGCCTTCGCCTTCGACCTTACGAACGGCATACGGCTGGCGAACCTCGAAAACCTGCGATCCGGGAGGGGGTACCTCCGCGACCCGCGGTACGCCAGCTTTGGCAATCCCTTCACCATCGAGCTCCTCGGCGGCAACGGCTGCTACGACCTGCTCCATAGCAGCCGCGCTTTTCGGGTCGAGGAGGCACAACTTGCGGAAGAGGAAGACCATCAGGTGCTGCGGGTGCGGGCCCGCTGCACCCGCGCTCCCCTCGTCGTGTCCCTTCGCGTTGAGGTGCCGTCGACGGGGCCTGCCAGCTATTGGGACCTCGAGCTCGAGAACGTCGGCAGCGAGCCTGTCAGAGGCAGGCTGATCTTCCCGCGCCTCGCGGGCGTGTGCGTTGCTGAGGACCTGACGGCGCAGACTGCCTGCCTGCCCATGCAGGTCGGCGGCATCCGTCGGCGCTTCGCGGCCGAAGACCCCAACCCGCTCGTGTACCCATACTACTATGTGCAGGAGCCGTGGTCGACCTATGCGGCGCCCTTTGCCATGCCGCTTATGGATCTGCTCTCCTCAGATGAGGACGAGGGCCTCTTCATCGCCGTGCTCGACCCCGATGTCCGCCGTCATGTGCTGGTCCTGACGACGATCGGCGAGCCGCCGGCCGGGCTCATGGAGGTCCGGCGCCAGCTCGAGCTCGCCGCGGGTGAGAGGCTGGTTCTGCCGCGCGTGGCTATCGGGGTGCACATGGGCGGCTGGCACGTGGCCGTCGACGCGTACCGCGAATGGGTCGGCGACCGCCTTGACCCGCGAGACATCCCGCGATGGTTCCGGGAAGCCGTCGCCCTCTACGGCGTCGGCGGGATCGGCGGGGGCGGCGCCTACCTGGCCTACGGGCCGGGGCCGCAGGGGATGGTCCGGCGCTATCGCGGCCCCCTCGATACGGAGATATCGTCCTTTGATGAGTTGCCCACGCTCCTCCGGAAGGCGCGCGCCATGGGCACCGACGTCCTCTACCTCTGGGACTACTGGGAGGGAGAGCCGGAGACCGGCATGCCCCCATACTGGAACAAGGGGGACTATGTGCCGCGCAGCGACCTCGGGGGGCCAGAGGCCTTCCGCCGAGGTATCGGGGCCGTCCATAGCGCCGGAGGGCGGGTGCTCGTCTACGTTGAGGGCTTTATCATCTGGAAGAACAGCCGCCTCGGACAGGAGAGAGGGCAGGCCATGGCCCTCTGCGACGAGCATGGGGCCTACTACGAGGAGTACCAGAACAACTGGTCGCTGTGCCCCGCCGATGAGGCATGGCAGCAGTGCCTTACCGACATCTGCGTGCGGCTCGTGCGAGACTATGACGTCGATGGCATCTTTCTCGACAGCTATGGTGCACAGCGCCACCACACGTGCTACAACCGCCTCCACAGCCATTGGCCGGAGACGGATATCTGGAACAAGGGCCTGTCGGAGATCATCGCACGGGTGCGGTCGGCCATACGCTGGGTCAAGCCCGATGCGGTGGTCGTGACGGAATCGACCAGCGACCTGCTCCTCCCTGTCGAGGATGGCTCCTGCGATGGCTCGCTGGTCTGGGCGGCTGCGTACCATCGAGGTCAACTCCTTGGGTCCCCGCTCAAGTACGGTTTCCCTGGGGCGAACGTTTTCACCAACGGGTACACCCTCGCACACCTCAACCAGGTTTTCGCGCTGGGTCTGAACCTGGCGGTGGGTCCGGCGTGGGAAGAGCATGCGGGCTATATCCGCACCCTCGTCGAAGCCAAGCGTCGCCTGGCCGACAGCCTGATCTATGGCCGCATCCTGCCGCCCTTGCACGCCAACGCGCCGGAGGTCGTCGCTACTGCCTTTGAAGGGGCCAGGAGCGCCGTGATCGCTGCCACCAACACCGGCTCCCTCGAGGCTTCTGCCGCGA
Source organism: Anaerolinea sp. (assembly GCA_020725765.1). GTDB lineage: Bacteria > Chloroflexota > Anaerolineae > SpSt-313 > SpSt-313 > SpSt-313. The sequence goes on from DYEI01000412.1 coordinate 18,375, forward strand.
TCAGGCTTCCGGCCGAGTGGGAGGGCAGTCGATGGCATGCTGTGGTGGGTGCCGGGGATGCGCGTGTAACTGCGGCAGATGGCTTGATCTCCCTTGTGCTCGCGCCAGGCGAGCTTCAGGTCTGGGAGAGGGAAGGCTGAGCCCGCGGAGATTCCTCCGGCAGCCCGGGGGCCGACTCAGGCCGCGGCCAGCCGGGACCACGGAGCCAAGGGGAGGCAACTGTTGACACCAAAGGAGCGAGTGCTGGCGGCCCTGAACCGCTGCGCCACGGACCGTGTGCCTGTAGACATCTTTCACGGGGGAATGTACCCCGAGCTCGAGCTCCGCCTCAAGGCGCACTTTGGGGTCCTCGACTCCGAAGCCGTGCGCCTGGCACTGGGGCAGGACCTCAGATGGGTCTGCCCGATCTACCTGTCCGGCGGGCCCCCCGCCGCTGAATGGCCCACAAGGAGCTACTTTGGTGGACCATTCCTCGCAACCTATGCCGACGGCGTCGGTGAGCGCCCCTTGAGGAATGTGAGCACCGTGGCGGAGGTTGAGCGCTACCCGTGGCCCAGCCCCGATGCCTTCGACTATGCCTCCGTGGCCACCCTGGCGCAGACGTACCGGGGCTACGCCATAGTGGCCCCCGGCGAGTGGGCGCCCATCTTTTGCCGCATTAGCGAGCTGTGTGGCATGGAGCGCGCGATGACCATGCTCGTGCAAGAGCCCGCCATCGTAGACGCCATGGTCGAACACATCACCGACTTTTACCTGGAGTACTACCGCCGCGTGCTCGATGCTGCACCGGGCCTGATCGACATCGCGCAGACGGGCGACGACCTCGCGGGCCAGAAGGGGCTGCTCTTCTCGGTGGGGACCTTCCGGCGATACTTCAAGAAGCCGCTCGGGCGGCTCTTCGAGCTGATCAAGAGCCGTGGCGTGAGGGTGATGTTTCACATCTGCGGCGCCGTTCAGGACCTTGTGCCAGACCTGATCGACATCGGCCTGGATATCCTGATGCCACTCCAGTTCAGTGCCGTCGGCATGGACCCACGCACGCTCAAGGCCGAGTATGGTCGGCACCTGTGCTTCTACGGCGGCATCGACGTCCAGCATACCCTCCCGCACGGCACACCGGAAGAGGTCCGCGCGGAGGTGCGCGAGCGGATAGACATCCTGGGCAGCGGAGGTGGCTACATCCTCGCCTCCTCTCACGGCCTGCTGGATGAGGTCCCGACGGCCAACGTGCTGGCGATGTACGAAGAGGCCCGGCGGTACGGATGCTCCCACCTGTAGCCGGACGCGGAGGGGCCGTAGAAGCCGTAGGGCGCGCGCCCCCGGAGGAAGCCGGCAATGCCGGCACGGTGTGATGGCACTGGGCTTCTTGCGTTTGGCCTTTTCGGGGAGCCTCCACATGTCGTGGGGCAAACGCATATGTAGTTACCCTGCACGGCGCAGGCAGGGCGGGGGTTACCGTGGTGAGCGGTGCGCTGGGAAAGCACGAAGGCTGAGAGTCTAAAGAGAGAAAGAGGGACACAAAATGGAGCTCAGGCAGATCTACGAGTACACCGTCTCTGGGAATGCTCCGAAGGTCAAGGAGCTTACCGAGCAGGCGCTTGCCGAGGGCGTGGCGCCCGGCGAGATCATCAGCAAGTACCTGATCCCGGCCATGGCCGAGGTCGGCGACCGCTTCGAGCGCAACGAGTTCTATGTGCCAGAGTTGCTGATTGCGGCGCGAGCCATGCAGGGTGCGTTGGCCATCCTCAAGCCACTGCTCACCGACACCGACCTCAAGCCCGCCGGTAAGGTGGTCATCGGCACCGTGAAGGGTGATCTGCATGACATCGGCAAGAACCTTGTCTCAATGATGCTGCAGGGCGCGGGCTTTGAGATCGTGGACCTCGGCGTCGACGTCCCGCCCGAAAAGTTCGTGGACGCCGTCAAGCAGAGCAAGGCCGACGTCGTGGCCCTCTCCGCGCTGCTGACGACGACCATGCCATCGATGAAGACCACCATCGACGCCCTGCAGGCGGCAGGCCTGCGCGAGCGCGTCAAGGTCGTCATCGGTGGCGCACCGGTGACCCAGCGCTATGCGGATGAGATCGGCGCCGACGGCTATGCGCCGGACGCCAACTCGGCCGTCCGCAGAACCAGACAGCTTCTCGGCCTTGCGTGAGGGCATCGCAAAGCCGGCTGCCGGCGGGCGTTGGAGCAGTGTGTCGCGTGCGGCGCTGCTTGCCCGGCTTCGAAAGCCCGGGCGGAACGACGCCCGCCGGCGAAGTCCAACCTGATACGGAGGTGTGTCCATGGCGAGTATGACCTCGCGTGAGCGGGTGCTCACCACGCTCAACCACCAGGAGCCAGACAAAGTACCCATCGATATGGGTGGCGTCGTCACTACCTCCATCTCCCGCATTGGCAATGAGAGGCTCAAGGCCTACATGGGAGTCACGGCGAGCAACGAGATCGTGAGCCAGCCTGCGCTCGACGTGGTAGTCCCGTGCGAGGAGATACTGACGCACTTTGAGGTAGATTTTCGTGCCGTCCGCATGCGCCCGCCGTCCGATACCGGTGAAGGGCGACAGTCGTGGTTCGTGCCGAAGGACGGCAAGGGCGTCAAGGGAGATCACTTCTTCGACGAGTTCGGGAACCGGTGGCAGCTGGCCGAGTTCGACTATTCGCCCGCCGGACCGGCCCTGGCGAACGCGACGCTGAGTGACCTCGACACGTGCATCTGGCCGGACCCACACGACCCGGCCCGCGTCGCTGGCCTCAGGGAGGAGACCCTCGCCCTGCGCGCCAGTACCGAGTACGCCATCACGGCCGACATCATGTGCGGCGGCCCCTTCGAGCAGGCCCTGTGGACTCGGGGCTATGAGCAGTTCCTGATCGACCTGCACTGGGACAGGCGCTTTGCCGACAAGCTCCTCGGCAAGATCACGGACCTGGATATCGCCCTGTGGGACGCCCAGCTCAAGGCCATCGGTGACATCGTCGATGTCGTGTGCCAGGGCGAGGACATGGGCACGCAACACGGGCTGTACATCAGTCCGGAGCTGTACCGCGAGGTCATCAAGCCCCACCACCAGCGACTGTTCTCTTTCATCAAGGCGAACACCAGGGCCAAGCTCTTCGTCCACTCCTGCGGGTCGGTCTACGCCATCATCCCGGACTATATTGAGATGGGGGTTGATGCCCTCAACCCCGTGCAGACCGGCGCCAGAGACATGGATCTCGTACGTCTGAAGCGCGAGTTTGGCAGGGACATCACCTTCTGGGGCGGCGCCTTCGAGACCCAGTACTTCCTGCCCAAGGCGACGCCTGAGGAGATCCGCGAGCACGTGCGCAGGAACATAGAGATCCTCGCGCCGGGCGGCGGATTCGTGTTCGCAGGGACCCACAACATTACGCCCGAGACCGCCCCGGAGAAGGCCTACGCAGTCTATGCCGCGGCCAAGGAGTTCCGGAACTACCCGGATGGGTGGCGTCGGTCATCCTGACGGAGGTGCCGCGGCGCCGCCACAGCGGTCCAAGGGCTGCCTCTGTGGCAGCGCCGCGGCGTCCGCTCGGCTCCGGGACTCTCGGGCAGCAAGGAAACAACCATGGGACTACGGGATCCAGATATCGAGCGACTGCTTGCTGCGTTTCGGATCGAGAAGGCTGATCGAGTGCCCCACTGGGAGTTGGAGATCGAGTCTCCCACGCTCGACTACCTGATGGGCCGGCGCGTGCCTTACCTGGACTACGGCCAGCTCCTCCCGGCCGAGCAGGAAGCCTATCGTGCCCAAACCGGGCAGTTCTACCCCGAGGCGAGCAGCTGGGCACTCTTGCCGGCGGACTATGTGGAGCTGTGCCGCCGGTGGCCCAACGAGGCCATGGGCGTCAACTGCATCTATGCGGGCACCATCGGTCCAAGCGAGCGGGGAAGCATCAAGGACTGGTCGGATCTGGAGCGTCTGCGCCCACCTGTACCGGTGGAGGATCGGGCTCGTGCCGTGCAGGCGTACATCGACGCGGCGCGCGGCACGGGCGTTGGCGTCGCCCCGGCGTTCTTTGCGCCTTTTACCGAGACTTACGAGGGCCTCGGCATCGACGGTCTCGCCTACAAGGTCTACGATGATCCGGCACTCGTGGTGCACCTGCTTGACCTCTATACGCGGGATGCACGCGCCATGGCCGAGGCCGTGGTGGACCTGGACGTCGCCTTTGTCTACATCGGCGATGACATCGCCGACAATCACGGCCCCTTCCTTCAACCCAGGATGATGGAGGAGCTGTGGCTTCCGCGCGTCGCGCACATCATCGAGCCCATCAAGGCGCGCGGCATCCCGATGGCCTTCCACTGCTGCGGGAACCTCACGCATGTGATCCCCTGGCTGATCCAGCTCGGGTTTGCGGCCGTGCATCCCGTTCAGCCCAACTGCAACGACATCTATGCCCTGAAGCAGCAGTACGGCGATCGGATCTGCTTCATCGGCAACATCGAGGTGCCGGGGTGCCTCTCCTTCGGCACGGTCGATGACGTGGTCCGTGAGACGAAGGAGCACATCGACCGCCTGGCGTACAATGGCGGCTATGTGTGCGCCTCGAGCCACTCTGTCACCAGCCAGGTGAAGCCGGAGAACTATGTCGCCATGCTGGAAACAATCATGGAATACGGGGTCTATCAGACGAGGTAAGGAACATGGGATTGCGAGACCCGGATATCGGGAGGCTGTTGGCCGCTTTCCGCATCCAGAAGGCCGACCGCGTCCCCCATTGGGAGCTGGCCATCGAGTCTCCCACTCTAGAGTACCTGATGGGACGCAAAGTGCCCTACCTTGACTACGATCGGCTGCTCCCTGCCGAGCGTGAGGAGTATCGCTTGCGGACCGGGCAGTTCTATCCCGAAGCCACAAGTTGGGCGCTCTGGCCGGCGGACTACCTGGAGCTGTGCCAGAAGTGGCCGAACGAGGCGATGGGCATCAACTGCATCTATGCTGGTACCATCGGTCCCGCGGAGCGCGGCAGCATCAAAGGGTGGGAGGACCTGGAGAAGCTGCGGCCTCCGGTGCCGGTCGAGGACAGGGTCCGCATCGTGCAGGCCTACATCGACCAGGCACGGGGTAGCGGCGTTGGCGTCGCGCCGGTGTTCTTTGCGCCATTCACGGAGACGTACGAGGCCCTCGGCATTGAGGGGCTGGCGTACATGGTCTACGACGACCCCAAACTGGTCCTGCACCTGCTCGACCACTACACTCGGGACGCCCGCGCCCTGGCGGAAGCCGTGGCAGAGCTCGATGTCGACTTTGTGTACATCGGGGACGACATTGCGGACAACAATGGGACAATCCTGCACCCGAGGATGATGGAGGAGCTGTGGGTACCGCGGGTCGCGCACATCGTCGAGCCCATCAAGGCGCGCGGCATCCCGATGGCTTTCCATTGCTGCGGGAACCTGACCCATGTCATCCCCTGGCTCATCCAGTTGGGGTTCTGCGCGATCCAGCCGGTCCAGCCCAACTGCAACGATATCTACGCCCTGAAGCGCCAGTATGGGGATCGCATCTGCCTGATCGGCAACATCGAGGTGCCCGGGTGTCTCTCCTTTGGCACCGTCGACGACGTAGTCCGTGAGACCAAAGAGCACATCGACCGCCTCGCCTATAATGGCGGCTACGTCTGCGCCTCCAGCCACTCCATCACCAGCCTGGTCAAGCCCGAGAACTATGTCGCAATGCTGGAGACGATCATGGAGTACGGTGTATACTGACGGCGGGTGTCAGAGTCTGCGTATCAGCGACCGGGCCACGAAAGGTCTGACGCTCCATCGGAGGAAGGTTAACTGAGTCATGCCTATCCAGAACGTCACACCCCTGTGGCCTCGTGCGAGGCCCGATTTCGCGCGCCTGCTTCGGGTCCTGCGGCGTGATGGCCTGCCCGATCGGGTGCCTTTCATCGAGCTCTTTGCGGACCCCGAGGTCATCGCGGCCGTGCTCGATGAGCCAGTTGCCCCTCTTCCGGCCACGGCAAGTGACCGCGAGGCCTATGCAGCTCGCCTGGACCAGCGAATCCGTTTCTGTCGCAGGGTAGGGTTCGACTTTGTGTGGGCTGGAACGCATCCGCCACTTGCCATGTCCCGTCTTCAGGCGGATGACACGGCCGAGCTGAGCCGGGTGAAGCGGGGCTGGGTCAACGAGTCTGAGGGCGTCATCGGTTCCATGGCCGACTTTGAGGCGTACCCGTGGCCCCGACCGGAGGACGTGGACTACTTTGAGCTCGAGTATGTGGCCAACAACCTGCCGGACGGCATGAAGGTCATCGCCACGACGGCGGGGGTTCTCGAGTACGTCATGTGGCTCATGGGCTACGCCCCCTTTGCTGTGGCCCTCTATGACGACCCGGAGCTGATCGAAGCCATGTTCCAGCGCATCGGGGACCTGCTGGCTTCGATCTATGCCACCATCTGCGACCATCCCCGGGTTGGAGCGGTATTCCTCGGCGATGACATGGGGCATCGGGGTGGCACCATGGTGCACCCGGATCATCTCCGTCGGTACGTCTTCCCGAGGCAGCGCCGGCTTGTGCAGACCGCCCACGAACACGGGCTGCCTTTCCTCCTGCACTCCTGCGGTGACCTGCGCGCCGTCATGGACGACCTCATTGACGACGTAGGGATCGACGGGAAGCACTCGTTCGAGGACACATACCTTCCCGTTGCCGAGGCCAAGCGCCTCTATGGCGACCGGGTCGCCATACTTGGGGGAGTGGACGTCGACTTTCTCGTCCGTTCCGACCCGGAGCAGGTCCGTGCCTACACCCGCCGGGTGTTGGAGGCCTGCATGCCGGGCGGCGGTTACGCCTTTGGCACGGGGAACAGCGTGGCCAACTATATTCCCGTCCGCAACTATCTGGCCATGCTTGATGAGGCGATGCAGGTGGGCGTCTACGGATGACCCACCAACCGACGGGAGCCGCTCAGACGAGCCCGCAGCGGGCTCGGTCTGATCGGAGCGAAGGAGAGAGGCATTTATGGCAAAGCTGACGACGCATGAGCGGGTGAAACGCATGTTTGAGCACCGAGATGCGGATTGCGTCCCCGTGACCGACTGGATCTGGGAGTCCACCTATGAACGGTGGCGAAGCGAGGGGCTCCCGACAGACGTGGACTTTTTTCAGTACCTCGATCTCGACCGGATCATCTGGCTCAGCAACGAGATGCTCGACACGAGTCCCCGCTTTGAGAAGGTGATCATCGAGGAGACCGACAGCTACAGGATCGAGCGGAATGAGTGGGGCGTAACGGTCAAGAACTTTAAGCCGGTCAGCACCACGCCTCAGGACCTCGACTTTGAGGTCAGGGATCCCGACAGCTGGCGCAAGGCGAAAGAGCGCATGGCGCCCACCCGAGACCGTATCGACTGGGACCGACTGGAGCAGCACTATCGCTCCTGGCGGGAGCAGGGGGCGTGGATCGTCATGGCCCCGTGGTTCGGCTTTGACATCGTCAACACCCGGATGTGTGGCACCGAGCGGACGATGCTGGCTCTGGCCGAGGAGCCCGAGTGGTGTGTCGACATGTTCAACACCCAGCTCGACCTCGCGATCGCCCTCATGGACATGATGTGGGACGCAGGCTATACCTTCGATCAGCTCCTGTGGTTCGATGACATGGCCTACCGCAACGGCCTGTTCTTCTCGCCGCGGATGTACCGCGGGCTCATCAAGCCCTACCAGCAACGCGCCATCGACTGGGCACACTCCAAAGGCATCAAGATCGAGCTGCACTGCTGCGGCAACATCACCCCTCTGCTGCCCGAGCTCATCGAGATGGGCATCGATGCGCTGCATCCCCTGGAAGTCAAGGCCGGCATGGACCCTGTGGCCGTCAAGAAGGCCTACGGTGACCGGCTCGTGCTCCATGGCGGATTCGACGTCCGGCGTTGGAGCAACCCCGAGGAGTACGAAGAGGACATTCGCCGCGTGCTGCCCGCGGTAATGGAGAACGGGGGCTACATCTTCTCTTCCGACCACAGCGTCGCCGACACCGTCAGCCTGGAGAACTATCGGCGGATCGTCCAACTCGTCAGGGAAGTGGGCCGGTACTAGCAGTTCGATGGCAGGGCGGCAGCAGCCAGCTCGACCAGCAGCGGCTGCGGTGTTGCCGTCGGCTGCACGCCCCTCTCCCCGGAGCGTTCAGGAGCGGGCAGGCTGCTTCAGTCGCCGTCCCTCGGCCCTTGCCGGAGGTACCCCATCC
>DYEI01000413.1 GCA_020725765.1 Anaerolinea sp.
GCGGACGCCGCGGCGTCCGCCTGGGGAGGGGACGGGGGTAGGGCGTCGATCTGTCCCTCAGTACAGCCCCATCTCCCTCAGGTTATCCAGACTGATCTTCAGGCTCTCGAAGGGGTCGCGCCGGCAGACGTCCTGCTCGATGGCGTACCACTCGACGCCGGCCTCGCGGCAGGCCTGGAGAATGGCGGGCCAGTTGAGGTTCCCCTCGCCGATCTCGGCCATGGCCTGCTCGCCGTCGACAATCACCATATCCTTGAGGTGTACCACGGGCATGCGGCCCGCCATCCGCCGGATCCAGGCGGCCGGGTCGGCGCCGCCGTGCTGGACCCAGTAGGTGTCGATCTCGGCCTGCAGGTAGCGGGGGTCGCTCTCCTCAAAGATGATGTCGAGGCCAGTGCGGCGGCCAAAGCGCACGAGCTCAAAGCTGTGGTTGTGGTAGCTGAAGGTCAGGCCCGCTCGATGGAGCTCTTCGCCGATGCGGGAGGCCTCCTCGGCAAAGCGCCGGAAGCCGGCCTCGCCCTCCTGCCGGAAGCTGGCCGGCATGCTGCCGATGGCCACGTGTCGGCAGCCCCAGAGGCGATGCTGGGCGATCACCGCGTCGAGATCGGTCCACAGCGCCTCGGTTGGCCGCACGTGTGTGTTGCAGATGGTGAGGTCGAGGTCGTCGACCATGGCCTTCACCTCGGCATCCGGAATGGGGCCGATGCCGGAAATCTGTACCGCCGTGTAGCCGATGTCCCGTATCCTCTTCAGGCTGGTGGCCAGGTCCTGCGGGGTCTGGGTGTACTCGCGGATGGTGTAGAGCTGGGCGGCAAGAACGGACTTTGTCATGACAGGGCACCTCTTCCTGAAGGCAGAGGCCAGCGGCCTCCGGCGCGGGAAAGCGGGCCGAGCGGCCCGCGCCACGTATGATACTACAAAGGAGCGCTGTGCACAATACGCAGATGCGGGGGTGTAGTTCACCCCGGGGGCAGGCTCATCCGCGCTGCTGGCGGCCCACCCACCTCCGGGTCGGCCTGCGGGCGCGGACAGGCTGCTTTAGCCGCCGTCCCTCGACCCTTGCCGGAGGGTACCCCATCCCCCCGGCCC
>DYEI01000003.1 GCA_020725765.1 Anaerolinea sp.
TAGGGGTGGCGGTCCCTCGATGGGCCATGCCCTCGCCCTACGTCCGAAGAGGGCTGTCCGCCCCTGAACCCCTCCCCGGAGGGCAAGAGGCAGGTTCCGCCAGTTTACGCTGCACGTCCCCTTCTGGTATACTGCCTTCGCGAAGCACGCACGTCGCGAGCGCCGGGCCACTCCGCGCGCAGCGGCCTTGGGACCGGGAAAGGAGGAATCACGATGGCCGGCAGGCTCTCCGGGAAGAGGGTGGCCATGGTCGTGGCCAACCGCTATGAGGACGTCGAACTGCTGTACCCCATCCTTCGGCTCAGCGAAGAGGGAGCCGAGGTCCTGGTCGCGCCAGTCGGGCAGCCCGTCGCCGGGATGTTCGGCCACCCCGTGCCCATCCCGGTGATGGAGGACGGCAAACGGTACCGGACCGTGGCTTTGGACAACCTGAAGGCCGACGAGATCGATTGCCTGTGCTTCCCAGGCGGCTACTCGCCGGACATCCTGCGCCTCCACGAGGGCACTCTGCGGCTCGTGCGCGAGTGCCACGCCCGTGGCAGGTTCATCGCAGCCATCTGCCATGGGCCGTGGGTCCTGATCTCGGCCGGGATCATCAGGGGCCGGAAGGCCACGGGCTATGCCGCCGTGCGCGATGACCTCATCAACGCCGGCGCCGAGTTCGTGGACGTCCCCGCCATCCGCGATGGCAACATCATCACCGGGCGCGTGCCGGACGACCTGCCCGAGTTCTGCATGGAGATCATCAGGGCGCTGGCGGGGTAGGTCGCCCCCGGCAGCCGCGGCCCGCGCTGCAACCCCGGAGGCGGGCATGGGGCTTGCTCCAGACGCTCCCGACGGATCAGACGCGGCCGTTATGGCCTGCCAGATCCGCTGACCTTGAGGGCCTGTGGGCCCGAATCCGAGGTGGATGGGGATGTTGGAGCGCAATGAGAGCACCGTGGACCGCTTCGTGCGCGCGCTGCTGGGTGCGGGGCTGCTGTGGATGGGGCTGAGGCCGCTAGCCGCGGGGCGCCTCACCATCGGCAGGATCGTGATGGTGCTGGGCGGCGCAATTCTCGGGATCACCGCGCTGACCGGGCACTGCAGCGTGTACAGTCTGCTGGGCGTGTCGACCTACCGGGAGTAGACGCGCGCTCGCCGGGACTGGCGGCGGGATGGGCCTGCCCGCCGCCAGTCCCGGTCCTCTTACCCCGTGGGGATGATCCGCACGGGCACCCTGACCTCTCTGTGTACTTCTGTCCCAGAGGCAGTCGTAGCACGCAGCACGGCGATGAAGCACGCGTCGGGCGCGGCCGCGCCGAGCGCGCGCAGACGGAGGCCATCCTCCGGTCGAGCAGGATGGTGGAAGGGGACTTCGTCGTTATCCCAACTCCACTCCACCGTGTACTCGCCTGGACCTGTCACCCAGAACGGCGCGACGGTCCTGCCAGGGGACGACAGATCGCCGAGATGCACCCGGGCGCTGCGCGCCATGCGCAGCGGACGCGTCCAGTGCAGAGGCTGCCGCGCACAGACCAGCCAACCGTCGGGGCACGTCACCTCCACCAACACGTCTCGCCAGTCTGCATCCGTGGCGTTCGCCACGACAAAGCGCAGGGCCAGCGGCATGGCCCGTGCATCCCACGTCTTCTCTGGGTCCCAATGCCCCCAGAGCATATCCGGGGCGATTCGACGGAAGAGGACACCGTCCCCCGAACCCATGCCAGAGACCTCGGCCCGGACAAGAGAGGCGCGGTCCAGGGTCGGTGAGACCTCCAGGGGCGAGGCCTTGTGGGCGAAGATGACCTCCTCTCCAGCGCCGAGCTCCTGCACTTGCCAGAAGATTGGGCCCTCTGCTCCAGCTCCCGGACGGCGGAACCCGACCCGCACCGTCCAGGCGGACCGGTTGAGATTGCGGACGCGAGCGGTAGCGCCCGTCTCGCATTCTTCCCAGTGCACGTCAAAGCGGTGGGTGCCGCTGGCGAAACCGATCCACTCGGCGCGGGTAAGCAGCCCTCGTGGGGCAACAGTCAGAGTGTGCGTCGCCACGTCGATACTGAGACCCAGCCACTGCTGCAGATACTGCCAGGCCCAGGCACCCTGGCCCTGGCTGCACCGAGTCAGCGAGCGCTTGTACTCCAGGCCGTGAGGCCACCAGAAGACGCTGCCGGTCACGTCGTCCACTGCCGTACGGCGCAGCGTTCTGAGTGCCTCGCTCATCTCAGCTCGAGTGAGGCTGCCACCAAGACGCGAGAAGAACGCAGTTCCGTCGCACACACCGGGGTTGCCTGGATTCCAACGGAGCGTGTCGAACTCCGGGTCGTAGTTCGGACACCAGAGGGAACGGGCAAAGCGGTGATAGTTCACCCAGACCATATCGTCGTGCTCACAGAGGCCGTAGACTGGCGCCAGCATACTGGAGGTATCTTCGCCATCGTAGTAGAGGACGTCCTCGGGCAAATAGAAGGTGCCTGGGTCCTCATGCAGGTTCGTTCCACCCGATATCTGCAGCCCAAAGGGGCCCTCGACGACCATCGTCTGCGAGATCGCCTCGCGGATGTCTTCGGCCGCTTGAGCATACCGCACAGCTGTCTCTCCCTGGCCGAGCTGGCGGAGGATGTAGGCGAAGGAATCGAACGCGTAGTATACCTTGACGTTCGTGCCATAGTCGTAGCGACGGCCTACCGGCCCATCGCTGGAGTACCGGCTGGGGAAGAGGGCGTGACCAGGTGCCCGCAGGGCCTCAAGCTGGTCCATGATCGACTGCAAGGCCAGCAAGAGTTCCGGGTGCTTCTCAAGAAAGACCGTGTCGCCCGTGACTTGCAGCCACTGTCGCGCAATGATGACAGGCGCCACCAGGATCGGCACTGAGTGATCCGGCGAGCCCTTCGGCGCGCGGCTGCGAGTCGCGAAAAAGACCATCGCCTGCCGAGCCAACTCCGGGACAAGGTGCACGATGCTGACAGCCGTCGGCTCTACATCGATGCCCCAGACGGTGCCATAGCCGTGAGATGGTGCCCCTTGCCAGTGGGCGATCAGATTGCCCTCAGGATCGGTCTGCAGGCAGTTAAAGTTGTCGAAGAGAGATCGGATATAGATATCCCGGCTGAACAAGCCATCGTCACTGCCAGCGACCTCCGCTTCGAGGCGGCCCAGCCGCGAGCGCCAGTAGGCGGCGGTCAGGTTCAGCCAGGCCAGGGCGTCGCGCAGGTGGAGCGCATAGATCACCGGCATGACGTCGTGGTAGGTCCTGCCCAAAGCGATGCGCGCCTCGAAGACTGCCTCCTCTCCCGGTCGGAGCTCGAACGTGCGTTCGGCCTCGAAGGGCGCCTCGAGGCGCGTCCAGCGTCCCCGATGCAGGTGGATGCCGACTGCGCCATCGGGGCGGGAGAGGATCAGGGTGTTCTGTCGCAGATTGGCGCTGGGGCGTCGCATCGCTCGCAACGCCTCATGCGCTTCTTCATAGTGGCCCAGCAGCATGTCGCCGGCCTGCAGGATGACCTTGCCTCTTAGAGGAGTTGAGCCGGTGTTGCGCAGCCACAGGGTGTACAGAACGCCGGCTGGTCCGGGAAGCGGGGCAGGGGCCAGCGGGGCGGCGGTGTTGTCGGGTGCGACGGGCGCCAGGCTTACGAGAGCCATGTCCAGATCGCCGACCTTGGTGCGCGTGAGCGGCAGGAAGTGGTCTGCGTAGAACGTCTCATTGTCGCCGCTGGCGGCGCTCAAGTCAATGGTCTCCTGGTCACCCTCCAGCGCGACGCGGTAGCACAGGTCGCCAACATACATGGCCACGTCGAAGTGATGGTACATGCCTGGGCCAAGTCCAAAATCTGCGGTTCGGGTTGGGGCCGGGTAGACCTGGATGGGCAGGGCGACCAGGCGCAGGCTGCCGTTCGCAGCCTGCCCGAGCAGGACGCGCGCGTTGGATTGCGTGAAGAGTGCCTCCGTCGAAGGCATGATGCCCTGTGCTCGACGGTCGAACACAGTATCGGAGGTATGCCCGCGGAAGAAGTCTGACCGCGGTGCCTGGAGAACAGCCTGCCAAGAGCCAAAGGGGACCTGGTCCAGCATCTCGACTCCTCTCCGCGCAGGAGCTGGTCGGCGGCATTCCCTGCCGGGTCAACGTAGCGGGGCGGGCCCCGTTGGGGCCTCACCCCGCTACAATCCTCAGGGGACGATGTTCATTGCACCGGCTTGGACATCGCCTCATTGGCCTGCTCAGTAATGGCCCTGCAGACCTCCTCAGCTGTTGCCTCATTATTCCAGAGCCGGCCAATCTCGCCCCAGAACGCGTTCTCGATGTCGCCTATGTGCAGTTCCACCTTCCACAGCCGGGCGTTCCTCGCATGCTCCAACGCGAGGTCGATCATGCCCTTTGGTCGCGGTGGGATGAGCCACCTGGCGGCCACATCCGGGTCCTCATAGGCCCGCTTGGTCACTGGGAATACCACCTTGCACTGAATGGCAATGGAATCCGGGTCGGCAGAGAACCACGAGATCCATTTGTAGGCCGCCTCCTTGACTCTGGAGGAGGCATTGATCAGAAGCGGATCCGGCCAGTAGATGTTCACCCGGTTTCCGTTGCGCGTTGGGCAGAGGGTGGCGTCCAGGTACTCATACTTCTCGAGGAAAACGTCCTTGTTGTCCCAGGGCATGTAGTCGCCGTTGGCCTCTGTCGCCACATTGTCGGAGAGCAGTCCAACCGGGCTGGCGGACGGGATTGCCGGGTTGGGGCTGGTCTTGTGCACGTGGATGAGATCGGCAATGTCCTGCAGCGCCTCGACAGTCTTGGGATCGTCCATGCAGACGCGGCTCATGTCGTCACTGTAGAAGAAGCAACCGCCATTGCTCCAGACCAGCTGTGCGATGGGGAACTGCCACCAGTCCCACCCGTTGCTCCCGTATTGGATGACCCGACCGTCAGGACCTGTTTTGGTAAGCGCCTTGGCCATTGCCACGTACTCATCCCAGGTGGTGTCCTTGCTGGGGTAGGGAAGGCCCGCCTCGTCGAACATGCGCTTGTTGTAAAAGAGCCACATCGTCAGGCACCAGGCTGGTAGGCCATAGACCCTCTTCTCGACTGCAAATGCATCGATCACGCCCGGAAGATAGTCGCTCGCCGGATAGGTCGTGTCCATCTCGAGGAAGGGCATAATGTCGGCCACTAGGCCCTTTGGCCCCCAGCCGAGCGCCTGGTTCGGTCCCCCCCGGAAGCAGTCCCAAGCGCTACCGGCTGCGACGGCCGCCGTGAGCTTTTCCCAGTATCCTTGACCCTCGCTGCGCTCGAAAACGACCTCGACCTCCGGATGAGTCTCGTTGAACAGAGGTACCATCTGTTCGATCAGGCCAGGGTGGCCATACATGGTGAAGGTGACTTTCTGCCTCTCAACTTTGGCGGGCGGCGGGGTTGCCTCGGGGACCGCGGTGGCAGCGGGCGCGGTTGTTTCGGCTGGTCTGGCCTGCTCCGGTGTTGGCGCTGGCCTTGGAGCGCACGCGGCAACGACGACACCAGCCATCGTCACGCTCACCTTGCCGAGAAAGCTGCGTCGAGTCATTCGCCTGTCCATGGTCCTTTTCCCTCCTTGTGTTGCTGATCCGATCGGACTGGCTGGCCATATCCGGACGATGGGCAATCTTGCCACCCTCTTCTTGGCCAGCGCCTACAGCTTGAAGCCGCTCAGAATGACGTCTCGCACAAAGTACTTCTGGAACAGCAGGAACACCAGGATACAGGGCAGATCGACGAGTAACGTGATGGCCATCAGCAGATGCAGCCGCGAGCTGACCAGCCCGAACCCGCCCCCGACCCCAGTCAGCATCGACTCAAAGGTCGCGAGCCCTAGCATCAGCGTCTTGAGGTGCGGCCGATGGAGGTAAATCATGGGGCCGAAAAAGTCGTTCCAGCGGCTCATGAAGGAGAAGATGGCCACAGTGGCCAGTGCCGGGCTCATGAGAGGCAGGATGATGCGAGCAAAGGCCTGAAAGGTGCTCGCACCGTCGATCTTGGCCGCCTCCTCGAGGCCTTCCGGCAGGGTCAACATGAACTGGCGCAGCATAAAGATGTAGAATGCGCTGCCAGAGAAAGCGGGCACGACCAGAGGCAGGAAGGTGTTGACCCATTTCAGCTTGGAGAAGAGGATGAAGGTGGGGATAAAAGTCACGATGCCAGGCAAGATCATCGTGGCCAGACACAGACTGAAGATCTTGTCGCGCCCCGGCCAGCGCACCCGTGCAAAGCTGTAGGCCACCATCGCCGAGACGAACACGTCGCCCATCATGGGGATAAAGGTCGTGATCAACGAGTTCACCAGAAAGCGCCCGAAAGGGGCAGCATTCCAGGCCTCAGCAAAGTTCCGCAGGCGGACCGGATTGGGAATCCATATCGGCGGGCTTACATACACCTGTGCCGGCGTCTTGAGGGCCGTGCTGACGAGCCAGATGAGCGGAAACACAAACGGGATGCAGAACAGGCTCAGCAGAAGCAGCGCGACTGCCTTAGCCACTGAGTCCTGGAAACGGCGTGACTGCGTGAGACGGCCAACGGACATCCCTTGTTCTCTCCTACTCGCTGTCTGTGTACACCCACAGTCGCGACAGTCGGAAGTGCACGATCATGAACCCTACGATGATGACGAACAAGACCCAGGCCAGACCGCTGGCGTAACCCATACGATAGGAGCGCCAGGCCTCATTGTAGAGGTGCAGCATGTAGAAGTGAGTTGCATAGTTGGGCCCGCCGTTGGTCATCAGGAATGCTTGGGTGAAGGTTTGGAACGAGCTGTTGATAGAAGTGATGATCACGAAAAAGATGACCGAGGACATCTGCGGCAGCGTGATGTGGCGCAGTAGCATCCACCGGTTGGCACCGTCCAGCTGGGCCGCCTCATACAACTCCTGGGGCACCCGCTGCAGGCCGGCCAACAAGATGATCATCCCCGGCCCGATATACTGCAGATTCATGAGAACAATCGCCGGGAGGGCCCACTTCGGATCGCTCAACCAGCCCGGGCCCTTGATACCGAGCAGCGATAGCCCATAGTTCAGCAGACCGAACTCGGGGTTGAATACCCAACTCCACAGCACCGATGAGGCCACAACCGGCAGGATGGCTGGCAGATAGTACACAGAGCGAAAAAAGTTGGTCCCCGGTATCTTCATGTTCAAGAGCGACGCGAGGGCCAATCCCAGCACCAGGTGCAGTGGGGCAGACATGAGCGTATATCGCAGTGTCACCCCGAGGGAGCGGTAGAAGAGCTTGTCGGCACCGCTGAACATTCGGACATAGTTGTCAAGGCCGATCCAAACCGGCCTGCTTATGATGTCCCACTTTGTGAAACCAGTGTAGAGCCCCACAAGCATGGGCCCGGCGGTGAACAGCACAAAGCCCACCATCCAGGGCATCGCCATCAGGATACCGTCGATGGCTTCGCGACGCCCCAGCCTACCGCGGCGCCGTTCCACGCGTACCATGGCCTTGCCGCTATCTGCCCCCACACGTCGCTCAGCTGTTATCGCCATATCAGACCTTTGCACCGATTCCACCAGGGGCGCGGGCTGTACGAGCGCTGCATTCTACCACTCTCCTGGCAGCGGACCACCCGCAGCCTCTATTGCCGGCCAGGCTTCCCCGCACCACAGGTTGGTTGCCTGCCGCTACCTCGTCAGCTATAATAATACACGATATCGGTTGTTCATTTTGGCCAATGAGCGGACAGACAACGGACACGGTGAGCCAACTGACGAAAGAAGAGCTTCCGGCGCACCTCCGGAGAGCACTCAATCATCTGCGCGACCCCGGCTTCTTGCGCACAAGCCCTCTGGCGACTCTCTGTGGCGTTGCCAACCGTCACGACACGCCCGCTGCCCTGCGACGGATCCTGATAGAGGCTATTAACTCTCTCAAACCCGAGGCCGGGGAACCCCCCGAATCGCGCGCCTGGCGCCACTACGAAGCTCTCTACTACCGATATGTGCAGGACAGCAGCCAGCTCGAGATCGCGGATCAGCTGGGCCTGAGCCCTCGCCAGCTTCGCCGCGAGTACCAAAGGGCCCTGGAGGCCCTGGCGGCCCAGCTGTGGACGCGGTACGGAACTGAAGCGCACGACAGTGCGGATAGCGCTGCAGCCACCACCGCGCCCGGGAAAGCGATCGGAGTTGCCATCCACGAAGAGCTGGCCTGGCTGCAGGATGCTCCGGCCGACAGCCCGGCAGACCTCGCTGAGGAGCTCCCAGCGGTGCTGGAGCTGGCGCGTCCCCTGGTGGCGCGACATGGCGTGGACCTGGACGTTGCGGCTGGCGGCCCTCTGCCCCTCGTCGCCGCCAACCCGGTCGCTGTACGGCAAACCCTTCTGAGCCTGCTCGGCGTTGCCATCCGCTGCGCTCCGCCTGGGACCCTGGCACATCTCTCCTGGAGGGCCACTTCCTCGCAGGTAGAGATCCGCGTCGCCTGTCAGCGGGCGACCACATGCTCTCAGACAGCGTCTGAGGACGACACGAGCAGCCTGGAGATGGCACAGCACCTGGCAACCCTCTGTCAGGGAAGGCTGGACCTCTCGACCTCAGACAAGATGTTTGAGGCTACGCTCACTCTGCCCGCCGTGGGCCAGGTGCCTGTCCTGGCCATCGACGACAACGTCGGGACCCTCAACCTGCTGCAGCGCTACGTCTCGGGGACGCGGTACCGCCTCTATGGCACCCAGAGCGCAGAGCAGGCTCTTTGCCTGGCAGGGAGAGTCTCGCCGCAGATCATCGTGCTGGACGTGATGATGCCCAGTGAGGATGGCTGGCTGGCGATGGGGCGGCTGCGCCAACATCCTCTCACCGGGCACGTGCCGATCATCGTGTGCACCATTCTGGCCGAAAGGGAGTTGGCCCTGTCGCTTGGTGCCGCCGACTTTTTGCGCAAGCCGGTCAGCCGGAGGGATTTTCTGGCTGCTCTCGACCGCCAGCTCTCTCGGACGGAGTCAGGATCGCACTGACGGCTTGGATGCACGCCAACAGCTGGCGGACTGACAGGCCTCCGCTTCGCGCTATGGTGAGCGTAGGGCTGATGATAGGCTCTCCGCTTGGATCGCGTGCAGAGATGACGATGACCGGAATGTCCCGAATGGAAGGATCCCGGCTCTTCTCATAGAGCACCCGGAAGCCATCCATCTGGGGCATCATCAGATCAAGCAACACGGCATCGGGGCGTCGCTCGCGCAAGAGCGTGAGCGCGCGTCGACCGTCACAGGCTCGCAGGACGCGGTAGCCACGGCCCGCAGAGGCCAGCATGCGGGCAGTGAGTTGCAGCGCATCGGGCTCGTCGTCAACCACGAGCAGCCTCTTCACTGGAGGCAAGGCGTCCAGCGCCCCCAGCAGCTCTTCGCGAGTGACCGGCTTGATGAGGTAAGATACCACTCCCAGATGCCTGGCGGTTTCATCCTCACTTGGCACTGAGCAGATCACGGCAGGGGTATCGTAAGGCAGGGCGGCCAGCCAGTCCAGGTATCCCATCTCCTTCCAGTGCGGTGGCGCGTTCACGACCACGACGTCCGCCGGAGAGCGAGTGACCTCATCGGTGGCCTGACGCGTATCGGGCACACTCACCAGCTCGTACCCTTCCAGATAGCGGGCAAACAGGCGGCGCAGGGTCTTCCCCTCATCTACGAGCACGAACCGAGGAACCACGCCTGGTGCTGGTGCTCTGGAGCGCCGGGTGCGTGCCCGATACTCGAACTCGCTGTAGGGGTTTACCCAGCGGGTGATGCCATCGGTGCCGCGTGGCGAGCCGGGCAGTGGAGCCTCCAAAGGCAGGCTGAAGAAGAACGTCGCACCCTGCCCGACCTGGCTCTCAACCCACATCTGGCCTCCATGCATCTCGACGAACCTCTTGCTGATGCTCAACCCGAGCCCACTGCCTCCATGGCGGCGCCGAATGGAGCTCTCCAGTTGTCGGAACGGCTCAAAGAGAGTTGCGCGATCTTCGGGGGCTATTCCGGGGCCGGTGTCGGTCACACTGACGACAACCCGCTCCTGGTCTCTCCATGCACGCACCCTGACACCGCCTGTCTCTGTGAACCGACCGGCGTTGCTCAAGAGGTTGAGGATCACCTGACGCACCCTCGTGCTGTCACAGTAGACTTCTGGTAGATCGGGCGAGACCTCGGTCTCAAGATACAGGCTTCGCGACTCGTAGAGAGGCCGCACAGCGAGCACCGCCTCGTCTATCAGGCGGGAGAGCGATGTCCATGCCCTGGAGAGCGACATGCGGCCAGCCTCAACCTGGCTGAGATCCAGCACATCGTCGATCAGCTTGGCCAGGTGTCGGCTGTTGAGATGGATCGTGGCGATGTCGTTCAGGAGTGCTGGCGGCAGATGGCTGCCGTAGACCTGCGGCGACTCGACGATCATCTCGCTGAAGCCGATGATCATGTTCAGGGGCGTGCGTAGCTCGTGACTGACGTTGGCGACGAACTCTTCCTTGGCGCGGCGCGCCTCCTCGGCAATGCGGTACATGGCCCTCAGGCGGTCCGATAGCCGCGCCAGCTCCTGGTTGGCGTGCATGAGGTCCTGCTGAGTCTGCTTCAACTCGAGCCGCTGCTCAAGGGCCTCGTGGACCTTGCGCTGCGCCTGGCGGAAGCTTGACAGCGACCACTCGGTCACGGTAAGCAGGGCGCGGGTCGAAGCCCAACCCGTCAGACCTGCAATCACCCCGCCAAGGCTGATCGCGGCTCCGTAGGTGCCCGGCACGGCGCCATCCACCAGTCCACGTGGCAGCCACCACGCGAGCAGACAAACGATCGCCTCCGCTAGGATGCCGGCCGGCCAGCCCACCGTTACCACGGCGATCATGGGTAAGAGGGCGTACAGGAAGGCGATCTCTGGCGCCTGGAAGAGGTACACGGCAAGGCTGATCAGCCCAGCCAACCCTGCCTGCCATACGACTTGGGCTGCCCAGTAGCGCTGCGAAAGGAGCCGAAGAGCGGTCACAGAGCTTGCGAGCATGAGGGGAAGGCCCAGCCAGATGTTAACCGCCAGTTGCTCCGGCCAGATCGCCGTGGCCAGAACGAAGGCGAGATAGACGCAGGCCAGGGCCCCAATGAGGTGACGCGAGGTCGACCGCAAGAGCTCGATCACTGACGAGGAAAACTCGGGATCCACCTCCGGTGATATGTGCAGGCCAGTCCACATAGAATCCTCCGGTCATCCTGATTGCGCTCCTGGCAGAACTGTACCATAAGTGGCGTCAGCGCACCAAAGCAGGTCCCGCTCGCGCCGGGGTACGTTTAGGTCTTTGCCACCCCGGCAGATCCTGAGAGCAGTGCGCCATACCAAGCGACTGCACGTTGGTCATCCGCCCGTGCAGCCACTGCATATTGCGCCCAGTTCGCGAACAGGCACCCTCCTTTCGGCTCACTGTATCGGCGTGTTTTCGACGCCAGTGTGATCCACAGATGTCGTGCGGAATGGGGAGCAAGGGACGCAAGCAGCCTGCCACATGAACTCGGGGCTACGGGTACGTGTTCGGACTCGCGTTCAGCACGTGGAACAGAGGTAGACTGCTGGCAGCTCTGCCCCTCGGGGAACCGGTTCCCCGGTCCCCCTCCCCCAGGCGGACCTGTGGCATGACCCATAAGCCCGGCTACAGAGCATCCCGAACCATGGGATAGCGCCCCGGCGCCCATACCACAAGTTTCCCCCTTCCCCGCGGCCGCGGGGAAGGGGGCA
>DYEI01000414.1 GCA_020725765.1 Anaerolinea sp.
GGGCCGGGGGGATGGGGTACCCTCCGGCAAGGGTCGAGGGACGGCGGCTAAAGCAGCCTGTCCGCCCCGAACGTCACGAGGACCGTGGCCAGGGATTCGATCCCAGGCAAGATGCCACCGGCGCGGCGGCCGCCGGCCTGTCACCGGCCATCTCTCGGTCAGACCTCCCTCGCCCTCCGCGCATAGCGCGGCAGGATCAGCGGCGAAGGCATCCCGTCCTCCAGCCCGGCGCTGCGCCGCGCCCGCTCCCACTCCTCGACATGGGCGAGCGTCAGCCGGCCAAGGCGAACCTCCTTGGCGCGCTCGGCCGCGGCTCGCCCGGCCCGCCGGCCATAGACGACCACGTCCAGGAGCGAGTTGCCCATGAGCCGGTTCCGGCCATGCACGCCGCCCGAGGCCTCGCCGGCCACATAGAGGTTCGGCACGCTCGTCGAGCCGTCAGGACGAATCGCGACTCCCCCATTCTGATAGTGCAGCGTCGGGTAGACGAGCATGGGCTCTTTCGTTATGTCGACATTGAACCGCGCGAACTGCCGCACCATCGCTGGAAGCTCGCGCTGCACCGTCCCCGGCCCATGGATTATGTCGATCATCGGTGAGTCGAGCCACACGCCCTCCATACCCGAGGGCGTGCGCACGCCCAGGCCCCGCTCCTTGACCTCGCGGATGATGGCCGCCGACTCGGCATCGCGCGTCTCCCGCGGGAATACGAACTGCTTCCCCTGCACGTTCAGCACCTGCGCCCCCAGCCCCCGCACCTTCTCCGTGACCAGAAGGCCCACAATCTGCTCCGGGTAGGCCGCCCCCGTGGGGTGATACTGCATGGTGTCGATGAACGAGAGCCTCGCGCCGACGCGATAGGCCATCACCAGCCCATCCCCGGTCGCTCCGTAGTGGTTGGTCGTGGCAAAGCCCTGGTAGTGGAGCCGCCCCGAGCCACCGGTGGCAATGATGACCGTCTTGGCCCGCACGACCAGGTACTCTTCGGTCTCCAGGTTCTGTAGCACAGCGCCGGCGACCTGCCCGCTTTCGTCGAGGAGCAGCTCCATCGCCGGTGAGAACTCGAGCACCTCGATCGCCGGGCGGCTGCGGACCTCATCCCGCAGGGTGCGCATGATCTCGGCGCCAGTATAGTCCCGCGCCGAGTGCATGCGACGCCGGCAGGTGCCGCCGCCATGGATGGTCCGCATGGTGCCATCCGGCTCCTTATCGAACATGACGCCGAGGTTCTCCAGCCACAGGATGACGCCCGGCGCGTCCCTCACCAGCGCCTCGACGAGGTCCGGATCGTTGACATAGCCGCCGCCTCCCATGACGTCGAGATAGTGCAGCATCGGGCTGTCGTTCGGCTTGTCCGCCGCCTGGATGCCGCCCTGGGCCATCATGGTGTTGGCGTCCCCGAGGCGCAGCTTGGTTGCGATGAGGACCCTTGCGCCGTGCTCCTCGGCGAGGATGGCCGCCGAGCACCCGGCCCCTCCGCCGCCAATCACGAGCACATCGGTATCATAGTCCACCCGCTCCAGGTCCAGGTGCACGCCGCGCAGGCGCGACGGTCCCTCGAGGAGTGCCGCCAGCTCCAGCGGTGTGCGGTCCCCTTTGTTCGGCCCCACCCTGATCTCGCGCATGGCCGACTGGATATAGTCGGGGTGGAAGCGCCTCAGCAGGTCCTGCTTCTCGCTCGGGCTCAGCATCGGAAAGGTCTCGTGGAGGCGCTGCGGGCGCGTGGCCTCGACCAGTGCCAGCGACTCCTGCATACTCGGCGGATATGGCATGGCCAACCCTCCTGCACGGTCACCCGGACGGTCTATCCCGCCCGGTGCCCGAGGCTACTCCGGCTCGATATCCCGCGCGTTGTACTGCCTGCGCAGCTCCTCAACGGGCATCTGCTTCATGGCGGCGAGAGCCTGGTCGTACTGCCCGGCCTCGACCTCCGCAACCCGCTCGATGAGGTGCTGCGAGCGCGGGGCCAGATACCGTCCGTAGAGGCGCCGGCAGAGGATGGCGATGTTGTACTGCACCTCCTCGGCCGGGCAGCGGGCCGTGCACAGGCCACACATGATGCAGTCAAAGGACTTGTCGGCGACGGCACCGATGTCGCCGCGCATGGCAGCGGCCATATAGTCGCGCACGTCCAGGTTCTGCGGACAGGCTTTGGTGCACGTCCCGCAGCTGAGGCAGCGCATCAGCTCTGGGTAGAGCGCGAGCAGCTGCCCCAGAGTGGGCTTGAGCTCCTCGAGGCGATACTGCGGACGCCGTGCCGGAAAGGATGGAATCTGGGCCAGGTACATCTCGGGCTCGACGACCGTCTGGCAGGCCAGCCCGATCCTCAGCTTGTAGTCCGACCCCAGCCGGTAGACGGTGGCACAGGCCCCACAGAACCCGCCCCGACAGCCACACCCGCGCACCAGGGTGTAGCCGCCGTACTCCATGGCCTTCTGTATGGTCAGGCTGGGGGGCACGAGGTACCGTTTGCCCATGATGTAGATCGGGATCAGTTCCGGGTTGTCCATCGCTGGCCTCCGGATGCTGTTATCTACAGGCCCTCAAGAATCCACGACACGGTGCGCGCGGAGACTGCCGGCCGCGAGCGGTACAGGCCGCCGTCTGCCCCGAACCGCGGTCTTGCACCGAGCACGAGACCAGGCTATACGCTACGCACCA
>DYEI01000415.1 GCA_020725765.1 Anaerolinea sp.
CAGCATGGCTGGAGGCCATCTCCGCGAGCTCTGGACCCGTGCCGCGGGTTGCGCTCCGAAAGGCCAAAGTCGAGCTCATGGACAAAGGGCCCCCACCCTCGGGTCGGCCTGCGGGCCGACCCGGGGTGGGGGCCCTGCCAGCTGCGCAGACGAGCCTGCCCCGAAGGTGAACTACACCCCCCATCGGCCCAGCCCGGACCGGCGCTCGGGACGATGACACGCGCCCCCAACCCCGACCTGGCGGACCACCCGCCCCTCACGTCACCAGCTCCGGCGGCAGGTGGTCCACCCGGTTGAGGTACTCGAGCCTCACGCTGCCATCGCCACGCAGGTCCACGCAGGTGATCCCCGTGTTCGAGTGAGCATAGAACCGGCTTCGGTCAGCTGGGGTACCAAAGAGCACCTTGAGCAGGGCATCGAGAAACCCGGCATGGGAGACGAAGGCGAGGCACTCCTCCCCCGTCACCCAGCGGCGCAGGGTCTCGGCCACCCGCACAGCGCGATCGCAACACCCGCCATACTCCTCCCGTGCCCCGAACCACCAGCCGCGCTCGGTGACATCCTCCGGCAGGACAAACCCCGGGAACTCGGCGAGCAGTTCCGCTCGCGTCTTCCCCGGATAGCCGACGACACCCCGCTCGCCGCCGTGGTCCAGATACACCCCGCCATGCTCGTGCAGCGCCACCCAGACCTCGGGGGCCAGCCCGAGCGCCTTCGCCAGGTACTGCGCCGTCAGCAGGCTACGGTACATGGGGCTGCAGAAGAGCCGGCCGATGCGATACCCCGGAGGGCGGCCACGTGCGACACTCTCCTCCAGACGCTCGATCCCCCCGGACAGGAAGCGGGCCAGCCGCCGGGCCTGCCGATGCCCCAAAGCGGTGAGCGGCGGATCGCAAACCCGCTCGGCGGGATCGGCCAGAGCATTGTTCGTGGATTGCGCGTGGCGGATCAGGTACAGATGCATGGGGCCGTGGGCTCTCAGGACGACCGCCGTATCAGGAGCTGGACGGGCAGCACGACCATCTCGGGCGGGCGGTGCGGATCGGCGAGGCGTGACAACAGGAGCCGGACGGCGGTTGCGCCGAGCTCGTAGGCCGGCTGGGCGGCCACGGTGAGGAAGGGGTCGATCAGCGACGCCTGCGGGAGGTCGTCGAAGCAGACAAGGGCCACATCCTCGGGCACGCGCAGGCCGCGCTCGCGCAGGGCAGCCAGCGCCCCGACAGCCAGCACGTTATTGGCCGCAAAGACAGCGGTCGGGAGCGGCGAGCACTGGAGGAGCTCACGCATCAGCCGGCAGCCGCTCTCCAGCTTGTAGTCGCCGCGCCGCACGAGGCTGGGATCGACCTCGATGCCTGCCGCCGTTAGCGCCTCGCGATAGCCCCGCTCCCGGTCGTCCGCCGTGGAGACTCCGACCGGACCCCCGAGGTGCGCAATCCGCCGGTGCCCACGGGCCAGCAAGTGCCCCACAAGCTCGCGGGCGCCCCCGAGGCTATCGCCAAGGACGAGATCGGCGTTGACGCCGGGCACCCGTCGGTCGACGATGACAAAGGGCAGACGGGCCCGCTCCAGCGCCGCGAGGGCAGTGCGGTCGCTCGAGGCAGGGGCGATGATCGCGCCCTCCACGCGATGAGAGAGGAGCGCCCGCAGGTACTGCTCTTGCTTGGTGGCGCTCTCGTCGGTATTGCAGAGAAAGACAGAGTAGCCACTGCCCACGGCCGCATCCTCGGCGCCCCGTGCCACCGTGGTCCAGAAGCCGTTGGTGATGTCGGTGACGAGAAGGCCAAGGGTGTGCGTCCGGCTCGAGCGGAGGCCCCGCGCCAGCACATTGGGGACATAGTCGAGCTCGGCGATCGCCTCCTCGACGCGCTGGCGGGTCTCCTCGCTCACATATCCGGTGCGGTTGATCACCCGCGACACGGTGATCGCCGCCACTCCAGCCTTCCTTGCGACCTCGCGGATCGTTGCCATGCCTCGTGCCCTCGCTCTCGTGTCCGATAAAACTACCATACGCGTGCGGACCTGTCAAAGGGTTGCTGGAGGTGGGTCCGATTCACCCCGGAGGCAGGCTCATCTACGCTGTTGGCAGGGCCCCTCCCCCGGCGCCACACTCCGTTCGCTGAACGCGAGCCCGAACACGTGCAGCTGGAGGCGGCTTTGACCCAGGCTTCCACCTGTGGTATACTCATATCTGAACATATACTCATATGTTGCAGGCAGGAATGGAGCCCTCCCATGTCCCGCAGTGACCGGTGCGAGATCTCCCACATCGACGAGGAACACGTGCGAGCCGTAGCGCCCAGGCTCGTGGACGGACTCACCGCCACCCGCCTCGCCGAGACCTTCAAGGCCCTGAGCGACCCTACCCGGGTGCGCATCCTCTCAGCATTGAGCCAGGGCGAGCTCTGCGTGTGTGGGCTGGCAGCGGTGCTAGGGATGAGCCAGTCCGCCGTATCACACCACCTGCGGCTCCTGCGCACCCTGCGCCTCGTCAAGGCCGACAAACGCGGCCGCATGGTCTACTACACCCTCGACGATGCCCACATCGAAGGGCTTTTCCGTCAGGGGATGGAGCATGTTGCCCATGAGTGACCACGCCGGCCTCGGGCAGACGGGCACCCATCGCCTCGCGCCGGGTCCGCCAGAGGCGCCCCGTCGCCCGCGGATCCGCCCCCATGCCATATGGCTCAGGTGTTGCTGCCGATCACTCTGTCGAGAGGTGTGTCTTGCCCACGGATACCCGCATCTATGACCTGAACCTCACGCTCCCGAAAGCGCCGACATGCGAATCCTGCATCCGGCACCTCAGCGAGGCCCTGCAGGAGCGCCCGGGGGTACAGACCGTCCAGCGCTCGCCCGAGGGGGACAAGCTGCTCGTGGACTATGACCCCGAGGCGATTTCGCCGCAAGACCTCGACGCCGCCGTCGACATCGCCGGCGGTGCCGTCACCCGGCGCTACCGACACGAGCGCCTGAGCCTCACCGAGATGGACTGCCCCGAGTGCGCGAGGACCGTCGAGGCAGCCCTGGCCAACCTGCCCGGGGTCATCAGCGCCCACGTCGAGTTCGCCATCGAGCAGCTCAATCTCTCCTACGACACGGAGGTCATCGATCGGTCACAGATCATCGCCCGGATCCGCGAGTTGGGGTATGACGTCGCCGAGGCCCAGCCCACGGTGCTTCGCTTCCGCATCGAGGGCCTGGACTGCCTCGAGTGCGTGCCGGGCGTCGAGGGAGTTGTCGAGAGCGTTCCGGGCGTCATCGACGCCGAGATCAACTTTGCCGCGGGCACCATGGCCGTCTCCGTCGAGGGTACGACCGACGTGGCGACCGAGATCAGCCGTGCTGTAGCCGCCGCGGGCTACACCGCGCGGCTGGAGGCCGGCGTCATCGAAAGAGGCCCCTCCCGACGAGGTATCTGGGACTTTCTCATCCGCCAGCGGCGTGGGCGGCGAACCCTGGCCTCAGGCGCCGCTTTCGCGCTGGGCGCAGCCGCCGCTCTCCTCCCTGTGCCGGAAGTGGTCAGCATCCTCTTCTACGCCGCAGCGATCGTCGCGGGCGGTCTCGATGTCGCACGCAGCGCAATCTCGGCCCTGCGCACGACGCGCAACATCGACATGAACCTGCTGATGACCATCGCCGTCATCGGCGCTGCCCTGATCGGCGAGTGGAGCGAGGCAGCGGCGGTAATCGTGCTCTTCTCGCTCGGAAACACCCTGGAGGCCTACACCCTTGACCGCACGCGCGACTCGGTTCGTGCACTCATCGAGCTCGCACCGCAAGAGGCCACGCTGCTACGGGACGGCCGCGAGGAGACAGTACGCGCAGAAGCCCTGCAGGTCGGCGACCTCGTCCGCGTGCGACCGGGCGAGCGCATCCCTGCCGACGGCGAGGTGGTCGAGGGCGCCTCCGCCGTGGACCAGGCCCCCATCACGGGCGAGGCCGTCCCGGTTGACAAGACCCCCGGCGACCCGGTCTTTGCCGGGACGGTAAACGGCTATGGGGTGCTCACGGTGCGTGTCACCGACACGCCCAGCGATTCCACCCTGGCGCGCCTCGTCCGCCTGATCGAGCAGGCCCAGGCCCAGCGCGCCCCCTCACAGCGCTTTGTGGACCGCTTCGCCCACTTCTACACCCCGGCCGTGATCGCCATCGCCGCCGGGATCGCCATCCTCCCACCCCTGCTGACCTCGTCACCGGCGACGCCCTGGGTCTACCGGGCCCTGGTGCTCCTGGTCATCGCCTGCCCATGCGCCCTGGTCATCTCCACGCCGGTTGCCATCGTGGCGGCGCTGGGCCGTGCCGCTCGAGAAGGAGTCCTGATCAAGGGAGGCGTGTACCTCGAGGCGGCAGGCTCGTTGCGGGCCGTGGCCTTTGACAAGACGCGCACGCTCACCCTCGGCCGCCCAATAGTCACCGACATCCTGCCCTTCAACGGGCGCCGCGAGCAGGAGGTGCTCGCCATCGCCGCAGCGCTGGAGCGCAACTCGGAACACCCCCTCGCACAGGCCGTTGTGCGAGAGGCACGCCACCGGGGGCTCAGCCCGGAGCCTGCCACCGGCTTCGAGGCCCTGCCGGGCCGGGGCGCCCGCGGCCGCGTCAACGGGCGAACGGCCTTGATCGGAAGCCGAGCCCTTTTCGAGGAGTGCCTGACCATCCCGCCGGATGTCTCCGCGCATCTGGAACGACTCGAGCAGCAGGGGAAGACGGTCTTTATCGTCGGGTTCTGTCCGTCCAATGGTGAAAGGCCCCCCAGCGAGCTGCTGGGGGCCATTGCCGTCGCCGATCAGGTCCGCCCCGAGAGCCGGCCGGCCATCGAGGCACTCCGCGCCGCCGGCCTGCAGCACATCGCCATGGTCACGGGCGACAACGCCACAACGGCGGAGGCCATCGCCCGGCAGGTCGGAATCGACGAGGTGCTGGCCAACCTGCTGCCAGCCCAGAAGGTCGAGGCGGTCGAGCGGCTGCTGGCCGAGCACGGACGCGTCGCCATGGTCGGGGATGGGGTCAACGACGCGCCAGCCCTCGCTCGGGCCACCGTCGGCATCGCGATGGGCGCTGCCGGCACCGACGTCGCCCTCGAGACCGCCGATATCGCCCTGATGGGCGATGACCTCACCAAGGTCCCGGCCACCCTGCGCCTCAGCCGGCGCACCGTGGCGGTCATTGGGCAGAATATCGCCCTCGCCCTGGCCATCAAGGGAGCCTTTGTCCTGCTCGCCTCCCTGGGAGCGGCTAGCCTGTGGATGGCTGTCTTCGCCGACATGGGAACTTCGCTCATCGTCACTCTCAACGGCATGCGGCTGGCGAGAGGGTGAGAGCGGGTCCAGAGAGAAGGATGCGGGAGGGTCCGCAGCGGCAACGCCGCTGCGGACCCTCCCGCATCCCGCAGGGAAGCCCTTTGAGGCCGCCCGAAGATAATCCCCGGCGGCCTGGAGAGCCGCCCTACCAAACATCCATCAAATGGCGGCCTCGCACCTATCCTGGAAGTGGTTGTGAAGAGGGCTCGCCTTCCTCAGGCCCCCTGTGAGCACCCTGACCCTCTTCCTCCAGCACCTCAACCTCATCTCCGACCCTGACCTCGCCCGGCTCCACGATCTTTACAAAGATGCCCTCGCGCGGCATCACACAGTCGCCGGCCTGGTAGTAGATGGCACAGCGGTCGTGACAGATCTTGCCGATCTGCGTCACCTCGACGAGGGCGGTACCAAGGCGCATTCGCGTGCCGACGGGCAGCGTATGCAGCTCGATCCCCCGCGTGGTGATGTTCTCCGCAAAGCTGCCGGCACGCACGTTCAGCCCCTTCGCACGCATCTTCTCAATCGACTCCCAGGCCAGCAGGCTCACCTGCCGGTGCCACGGCCCGGCGTGTGCGTCGCCGGCCAGCCCCCAGTCGATGCGAAGCTGGCCATGCCCGACATCCCGCTTCGGCGTGCCCTTGCGCTCGCTGGTACACACCGCAACAACTGTTCCCTTGATTCCCATGATCGCTCCCTCTTGCCGTAGGGTCTGGCCGTCTGCCCGGCAAGGGGCAGCCCCTTCCAGGGCCCTACCCTGTTGCCCCTCAGCCGCCGATCCGCGACATGGGCGTAGCTCCCGGACCCCTCGTCACTGCGCCGAGGCGGTGACCGGAAGGCTTGGCCCCAATCGCCTGCACGACCAGAGCGCGCAGCGCTTCGTCGCTCGCCCCCGAGCGCAGGGCACTGCGCACATCAACCCCCTGCTCGGACATCAGACAGGGCAGGAGCTGACCATCGGCCGTGAGGCGGAGCCGGTTGCAGCGGAAGCAAAAGTGCTCCGAGATCGGGCTGATGAATCCAATGGTGCCGGCAGCCCCGTCAATCTGATAGTAGCGCGCGGGCCCAGCCCCCTGACCGTCGACGGCACGAAGCCGGCCAAAGTGCGCCTCAATTCGCTGGCGGATCTCCTCTGACGGAACGTAGCCATTGCTGGCCCAACGAGGGTCCGGCGCAAGGGGCATGACCTCGATAAAGCGCACGTTCCAGCCGGGGGAGACGGTCCTGGCGGCAAAGTCCAGCGTCTCGTCATCGTTGAGGCCACGGATCACCACGACGTTGATCTTCACCGGCCTCAGCCCGGCCCGCTCGGCGGCGGCGATGCCGTCAAGCACGTCCTCGAGCCGGCCCCGGCGCGTCATCGCCTGGAACCGCTCCGGGCGGAGCGAGTCCAGGCTGATGTTCACCCGCCGCAGACCGGCCCGTGCCAGCCGGTCGGCCATCCCCGCAAGGAGGATGCCATTCGTGGTCATCGAGAGGTCCTCGAGGCCCGGGATGGCTGCAAGCAGCTCGATCAGCCGCTCCAGGCCCTTGCGTACGAGGGGCTCGCCTCCCGTGATCCGGAGCTTGCTCAGGCCGAGTCCCACGATCACGCGCGCAAGGCGGGCGATCTCCTCATAGCTCAGAATCTGCTCATGTTCGAGCTGCGGCACGCCCTCCTCGGGCATGCAGTAGATGCAGCGCAGGTTGCACCGATCGGTCACCGAGATACGCAGGTACTCGATCGGGCGGTTGAAGGCGTCGCAATACGGCATCGGCCCCGATCCCTTCCAGGTCATCCTCCCGCGCTCCCTTAGCGCGGCCACCTCTGATTATAGGCGTGCGGGGCCACCGTGACAACCGACCGGTTTGACGTACGTGTTGAGAATGGGGTTCAGCGCACGGCACGGAGCCAGGCCGTCGAGGGCTCCGCCCATCGGGATCAGCTCTGCGGCGGCCTGCCGAGGTCCCCCGACTCCTGCATCGCCGGAGTCTGGCCTTTTCAGGTCCTGGTCCCTTGCCGCTTGCTCTGGCGGCCCTGAAGGGTGACAGGGCGCCACACGTGCGATTGCTGCCCCCACCCTGTGCCTCCATGGGCGCTAACTCTAGGAGCCGCGCTCCCGTCGACTTCACCCGACCAGACGCGGTAGCCGGCCCTGCGCACGGCTCACTCCCTTGTACCGTCACCCCATCCCCCTGCCCCCTTCCCCGCGGCCGCGACGAAGGGGGAAACTTACTGAAAGGGGGTGTCCGCGGGCGGCTCCGCCACCCACGGACACCCCTTTTCTTGTATATCCC
>DYEI01000040.1 GCA_020725765.1 Anaerolinea sp.
GCAGCACATCGCGGCTGCCGCCCGGCGTGTCCCGAGCAGCACTGTGCGCGGCGGGTCGTCCGCCGGGACGGGCGCCCGCGCGCCATCTCGCGCTTCGTCATGCGCTGCAGCCCGACTTATGGGCAATGCCAGGTCCGCACGGGGGAGGGGGAAGACGAAGAGAATGGCTCCTTGCCCGAGCGGGCAGGGCGTGCCCGCTCGGGGAAGGGGAGCGTAGGGGGGCCACACGTGGCAGCCGGTGCTGCCAGGGTGCGACTCTGAACACTCACCTACCCCTGGGGCCCGGCCGGCGAGCAGCGTCCGCCGGCTGGAGCGGGCCGGTGTGCGCCTTGGGACAGCCGGTGCGAGCCGGTGCCCCTCCGGTGTGGCCGCTTTTGGGGCGCTTGCAGTTCCGTGCTATACTCGAAGGGTGCTGCCGTAGCGGCAGCCTGGTGACGGCGACTGGGCCCCCGGGAGGTGAGGCATGCAGGAAGGTGAGGTAACTGTCGTGTCCTCCAGCGAACCGTCGCCGCCTGCGCCAGCTCGCAAGTCGAACCACGTGCTGATCCTCATCCTCGTGATCGTCGCGGTTGCCCTTCTCCTCTGTTGTTGCCTTGCGCTGGCCGGGTTTGCGCTGGCGCGGTACGCGCTTGTGAGATAGGGGGCATGGGGCCGTATGGCTCCGGTGCGGACCGCGCCGTGCTGAGGCGCGCGAGTGGGCGGCCTGCCGCCGGGGGCAGCGATCTCCCGGCGCGCTTTATGCTGTAGAAGGTATGCCCGTGTGCACCGCGGCGTCGCGATGGCGCTCGGTGAGCGGGGCAAAGTGTGCGTGTTGCGGAGG
Source organism: Anaerolinea sp. (assembly GCA_020725765.1). Classification (GTDB taxonomy): domain Bacteria; phylum Chloroflexota; class Anaerolineae; order SpSt-313; family SpSt-313; genus SpSt-313. Next base: position 821 of record DYEI01000040.1, read on the forward strand.
TGGAGTATGGGGCGTCTGGCGCGGGCGGCGAAGATCGGGCTGATGGTCCTGGGGGGCTGGGTCGCGGCGCAGGTCGCGCTGCGCATCTGGCGCCGCCTCTTCCCCGCTCCTGCCTCGCCTCTCGTTAGCCCGATCCTCGAGGTGCCCCTGCGCGAGATCGGACAGCCCCGGCACGTGACCCTCCGAAATATCGGGCTCGCGCCCGGCATGCGGGTGCTGGAGGTTGGGGCAGGAGTAGGTCACTACACCTGTGAGGCAGCCCGCCTGATCGGGCCCGAGGGCAGCCTGTCGGCCGTGGACGCGCAGCCCCGGGCCGCAGCGCTTCTGGCCGACAGGGTTAGTCGCGAAGGCCTTGCGAACGTTGAGGTCCGCCTCGCCGAGGCGACGAACCTCCCCTACCCCAATGGGACCTTTGACGTAGCCTTCCTCATCACCTCTCTGGGCGAGATCGCCGACAAGGGGCGCGCGCTGCGCGAGCTGCGGCGGGTGCTCAAGTCGAATGGACGGCTCTCCATCACCGAGGCCATGGCGGACGCTGATTATATGCTCATGGCCGAGGTCGTCGGCTGGGCGCAGGCGGTCGGCTTTGAGCTGGTGGAGCAGCACGGCAACGCGCTGGTGTATACGCTCAATTTCCGGTCACTGTTCGGGCCGTAGGCCGACGGAACAGGGCGAAGCCCCCTTCAGGCCGGCACCCAGTCCGCGTACTCCCCGAGGTCCAGCTCCCGCAAGAGCTCTGGCGTCGGAAGACCGAACTCGCTCCAGCGCCGGGCGGCGTAATAGTCGGCCAGCATCTGCCCGAAGGGGGCCAGGTTGTCGGGCGCGCCTCCCTCGCCGCGGCGATGGACCAGCAGGCGCATTGGCAGGATGTCGTCCGCCCGCGAGGCGCCCAGCCGGGCGTTGATCGCCCGCCTGAGGTTGCAGATGCGCTCCCCGGTGCGGAGCCACTCTGCGAGATCACAGTCCCAGCCGGTGACGGCGTTGGCCCACTCGACCAGGTGCTCGGGCTGGAAGGAGCCGAGCAGCAGGAACTTGCAGAGCTTGAGACTATCGAAGAGGGCCATCAGGTTCTGAAGGATGGCGACCATCCGGCCCTTGCCCTCGGCCGCCTCCCGGGGCAGCGGCTCGGGGATGCCCAGCGCAGGTGCGCGGCCAAGGCGCTCATAGAAGTGGCAGAAGGCCTGCAGGTGGCAGGCTCCCCGCGTGGAGGTCGCGTAGCCGATGGCCTGGCTGACGTACACCCGCGGGTCGTGCATCGGCAGCTCCAACCCCTTGATGTGGATGGCGAACTCGCGCGCCAGGACACCCCATGCCTCGGCCATGCGGCGGACGCCCTCGCCGAGGAGGGTTGGCATCTCCCCCTCGCGTCGGCCGATCTGCTCCAGCAGGCGAACGGCTGCCTCACCGTCCCCCCAGGCCGGACCCTCTGGCCAGATGCCCCGCTCGCGGGCCTCCATCGCCATGGCGAGCACGCCGCCGGCGCTGATTGTGTCGAGCCCGAGGCGGTTGCAGACCTCGTTCATGTGCGCGAGAGCCTCGAGGTCATCGATCAGGCAGAGGGAACCGAGGGCTGCGGCCGTCTCGTACTCGGGGCCGCCGCCCCGCACGCCGGCGTGGGGGCCGCTCTCGATGGCGACCTCCCGTCCGCAGCCGATGGGGCAGCCCGCGCAGGCATAATGGCCGACGAGGATGGTCTCGGACATCCTCGAGCCCGTGATGCGGGCGGCGCCTTCGGGCCAGGAGCCCTGTCGCCAGTTCTTCAAGGGGAGGTTGCCCAGTCTCTCATAGTTCTGCACGCCGCCAGCTGTGCCGTTGGCGCGGTAACCCTGCATGGCCTCCACAATGTCGCCGATGATGGCCCGCACCACCTCTCTCAGCACCCCGGGCCGAGCGACGCCCGGACGCTCCGAGCCTTTCGCCACGATGGCCTTGAGGCGTTTGGCACCCATCACCGCGCCAAGGCCGGTGCGCCCGACGGCGCGGCCGGCGCGCCCGTCGTGCATGATGCTGGCATAGCGGACCAGGCGCTCCCCCGCCGGGCCGATGCACACCGTCGGCGCTCCCAGGTCTAGCTCGTAAGTGTCGACTCCCCACAGGTCGCTGGCATCCCGCAGCTCGGCCTCGCCGTTCTCGATATGGAGATAGACCGGCGCCGCCGCCTGCCCGCTGATCAGCGCGGCGTCAAACCCGGCGGCCTTGAGGGCCGACCCCCAACGCCCGCCGCAGTCGCCCTCGCCCCATAGGAGCGTAAGCGGAGAGCGGGCGGCGGCGGTGAAGCGATTGGAGGTGGGCGCGGGTGTGCCGGCGAGGGGGCCGGTGGTGAAGATCAGCGGATTCTCGGGACCGAAGGGGTCGGGTCCGGCCGCAACCTCCCGACCGATCAGCCGGGCGGCAAGGCCGCTGCCGCCGATGAAGCGTTGTGCGTCCCGCTCGTCCAGGGGGTGCACGCGGATGGCGCCGGTGGTGAGATCCACGTGCAACCAGCGACCCATATATCCACCAGACATACAGACCTCCAGGCAAGCAGACGATTGACACCCGGGGCGCCGCAGCCCGGCGCCTCCCATGCCTCTGCGGAGACGCCACGAATCGGCCGGCGTGCCTGCCGCTGGCGAGCAAGTCTGGACCCGACGCTCTGCCCAGCCGCGGCCCGCGGCCATGCCGAAAGGTGTCGGCGAGCTAGCCCTGGCTATCCAACTCCTGCTCGAGCGCGCCGAGTCTCTCTACCTCGCCCTCGAGCATGGGGTAGACATGCTCGGGGCCGGGGAACACGCCGGACTTGACCTCGTCGCGGTAGGCGATGAAGGCGCGCTTCATCTCCTCTCCCAGGTTCGCGTACTTCTTCACAAACCTGGGAGTAAAGGCCTCAAAGACGCCGAGGAGGTCGGAGACGATGAGCAGCTGCCCGTCGGTGTGCGGCCCCGCGCCGATGCCGTAGACCGGGATGCGGAGCCTGCGGTGGATGATGGCCGTGACCTCCGGCGAGACGGCCTCGACCAGCAGGGCATGGGCCCCCGCCTCCTGAACGGCGAGGGCATCCTCGATGACGAGTCGCGCCGCCTCGACCGTCCGTCCCTGGGCTTTGAAGCCGCCGAGTTGGCCAGAGCTCTGGGGTGTGAGGCCGATGTGGCCAAAAACCACGATCCCCGCGTCAGCTATGGCCCGGATCTGCCGTACGACCCGCTTGCCGCCCTCGAGCTTGATGGCATCGGCGCCCGCCTCCTTCAGGAAGCGGCCGGCGTTGAGGACCGCCTCTTCGACCGACACCTGATAGGAGAGGAAGGGCATATCGCCGATGACAAAGGTGTTGGGGGCGCCGGTGCGCACGGCCCGGGTGTGATGAAGGCACTGCTCCATCGTCACCGGCACCGTGCCTGAGAGGCCGCACACGCACATGCCCAGCGAGTCGCCGACGAGGAGCATGTCCATGCCAGCTGCCTCGGCGTAGGCGGCGGTCGGGGCGTCGTAGGCGGTGATCCAGGCCGCTTTCTCGCCCCTCTCCTTCATCTGGTAGAGGTCGTAGATAGTCTTTTTTCTCATGGGCTCACCTCCGCCATTCACTAGTGTAATCGACCTATGAAGGAAGGCAAGTCCGCAGAAGCGAATGAGTGTGGCTCGGCCTGGGGCCAGGCTCATCTGTGCTGGTGCGAGAGCCCTTCCCCCAGTCGGTCCGCAGACCGGCTCGAGGGAGGGGACGGTGGCATAGGCGCTAACTTTGGGAGCCGGCGCTCCCGTCGATTCGGCGCGACCAAGCGCGGCAGCAGGCCTGTGCACGGCTCACTTACCGTCGCCCCATCCCCCCGGCCCCCTTCCCCGCCGCGCGAGCGGCGCAGGAAGCGAGGGGAGGAGGGATGGGGTACCCTCCGGCAAGGGCCGCTATCCATTACCCACAAGTGACCTGGGGGAAGCGCAGGCGCCTGCGGCCTGCGCAGCACCTAGTGCAGAATCAAGGGACCGGTTCGGGTAAGGCGAGGTGTGGTTCATGCGTGCAACCGAAGTGACTGCAAACCCGGTCCGCCACTTCCGGAGCGCTCAGTGTCCGCTCGGGTTCCGCAACCTTGCGCTTCGCATGACC
>DYEI01000416.1 GCA_020725765.1 Anaerolinea sp.
CTGGCGCGCCGCGGCGCGCCAGCGGAGCCCAAAACACCCTATAATGTCTTCCCCCTCCCCGTGACGGGCGCCGCGGCGTCCGTCACGGGGAGGGGGCAAGGGGGAGGGGTGTCTCGGACGCAGCATGGCTGGAGGTCATCTCGGTGAGTTCTCGACGGTACCGTGGGTTGCGCTCGGAAGGGCCAAAGTCGAGGAACACTCTTTTCGGCCGGTTTCGGGCGGTCGAGCGCGCCGCGGCGCGCTCGACCGCCCGAAACCGGCCATCTGTCATCGCCCCTCCCCCAGGCAGGCGCCAGGCGCCTGCCTGGGGGAGGGGGGATACGTAATACGTAAAGCGGGGTGTGTGGCGGCAGGGCGCGCTATGCGCGCCCTGCCGCCACACACCCCGCAGAGAAAGGACTCCCTCCCCCGAGTCGGCCTGCGGGCCGACTCGGGGGAGGGGGCGCCGGGGGTGAGGGCCCTGCCAACAGCGCAGATGAGCCTGGCCCCAGGGTGGACTATACCCGGCGCATGAGGGTGGTGGACAGTGTCCTGTAACTGCAGTATAATGCCTTTCGCCGCACGCCTTCGTACACGTGGCCGGCGTGCGGCGATCTCTGGAGGAAGGCAGCATGGTAGCCTACAGCGAAAAAGTGATGGAGCACTTTATGCACCCCCGGAACGTGGGCGAGATCGCGGATGCCGATGGGGTCGGATCCGTAGGTAACCCCGTCTGTGGGGATATGATGACGTTCTACATCAAGGTAGCGGATGGCCGGCTCGCCGATGTCAAGTTCAAGACGTTCGGCTGCGGGGCTGCTATCGCCGTGTCGAGCATGGTCAGCGAGATGGCCAAGGGCAAGACTCTCGACGAGGCCAGGCAGATCACAAACCGCATGGTTGCCGACGAGCTTGGCGGTCTCCCCGCGAACAAGATGCACTGCTCCAACCTGGGGGCCGACGCCCTGCGCGCGGCCATCGAGGACTATGAGCGCAAGCACGGCGGAGAGCCGAAGGAGGAAGCGTGATGTCTGGCGGGGACGTCCGTGGCCAGTCACAGCCCTGTCGCTGCCCCTACTGCGACGCTGTGTACAGGGAGAGCCTCCCTATCTGCCAGTTGTGTGGCGCTGCGATCATGCGCTGCCCGCAGTGCGGCAGGGCGCTGACGCAGAGAGAGGCCCGCTGCCCGGGGTGCGGGGCGAAGCTTGATGAGGGCGAGCACGAGCCAGATCGGGACCTCTGAAAAGGCGTGTGAAGCGCCTCCCCGGGTCCGGACAGAGTGAGGGTGTTGCCATGGGTGTCGGGCAGGTAGCAGAGTACGATCGGCCAGCCTTCAGGGCGGAGACGGCCGATGATCTGCGTGAGTTGCTCACGCAGGCCGAGCTGATCGTGGCCAACCTGAGGGGTGCCGGCGCGCGAGCGCAGACGCTACTTTTCCTGATGGATACGATTCAAGGCCTGATGGCTCGCCTGCTCGAGACTGGCATCGACCTGCGCGCCGAAGCGACGCGCATGGAGACGGTGGAGCGTCTCCTCCTCTCCAAAGATAGCACCCTCGTCCGCGAGATGCAGAGGCTTGGCGGCCTCGCAAAGGCGCGCGAGCAGATCAAGCCTGCGCCGGCACAATGGTGGTGGTATCTCGACCAGCGGGTGGCTGAGCGCCAGCAGCAGCTGCTGCGCCGCGCCCTCTTGATCGGCACAGGCGTTGTGGCGGCGTTCCTTCTCTTCTCGCTCGCCTACAGATACCTGTTTCCGCCCGATCCGCGGCAGGTAGCGGTAATGGAGAAATCCGGCCAGGCCGACCAGGCCCTCCAGGTTGGGGACCTCTCGACAGCCCTCAGCCTGTACGAGGAGGCGGCTGCCATCAAGCCGGAGGACCCCGACCTGCATATCTGGGTCGGCGTGCTTGCTGAAGAGCTCGGGCTGGCCGACAGAGCCTCCGAGGCCTATGGCGAGGCTGAGAGTCTCCTTCCAGACCGGGCGCGATTCCTCATGCAGCGCGCAATGACCTGGCTGCGGGTTGGTGACCTCGATCGCGCAGAGGCAGACGCCCTGGCTTCGTTGGACGAGAACCCCGACCTGGCCGAAAGCTACTTTGTGCTCGGGGGCGTATGTGAGGCGCGAGGCGATGTGCCGGCGGCTGTCGCTGCCTTTGAGAAGACGGCCGAGCTGGCAGAAAAGGCTGGCAACAGCGCCCTGATTGTCATGGCCAAGACCCGCCTCGGTATGCTGTTGCAGGCGGCGCCGCTGATCCGACCGACCATCACGCCGACGGGTGAGGCTGGTTCGTAGCGGAGATATGCGATGCTCCGCTGTGCGGTCGAACCGTCGCCGACGCAGTGGGGACCATGACGGGCGGAGCGCTCTGCTCCGGCCCAATGTGTCGGCGCTCTGGCACGGGGGGAGCCTGGCTGGGAGGAGGCCTACGGGATGGTGGAGCTTGCCGCACGACGCAGTCCGCGCGCAGCTCAAGTCCTCACCGACATGGTCGCCCGGCACCCGGACCTGTCCGGGGTAGCCGAATGCCTGGCGCAAGCCTATCGGCTGATTGCCGAGAGCCTCGCTGGCGGTGGCATCCTCTTTCTCTGTGGCAATGGCGGCAGCCTGTCCGACGCCCTGCACATCTCTGGGGAAATGCTCAAGTCCTATGCACACCGGCGTCCGCTGCCGGAGGCGCACCGGGCCAGGCTGCTGGCGGAATGGAATGGGGAAGCTCTGGCAGAGAACCTCGAGCGCGGGCTGCGGGCGGTGGTGCTGGGGGTCAACCCGGCGCTTACCAGTGCCGTGAACAATGACTTTGCAGCGCGGGACATGGCCTACGCGCAGGAGCTCTACGCCCTCGCGCGCCCCGGCGATGTGCTTCTCGGCATCAGCACGAGCGGCAAGGCCGCCAACGTGAGGAACGCGGTGAGCGTGGCCCGAGCGCTCGGCTTGAGGACTATTGCCCTCACAGGACCTGCAGGCGGTCCCCTCGCCGGGCAGGTCGACGTGGCCATCCGTGCCCCCGGAGCGCGGACCGACCGCATACAGGAGCAGCACGTGGTGCTGTATCATGCGCTCTGCGAGATGCTGGAGGTCGATCTGGTTGCGGAGGGCTGATCCCGGGCCCTCGCACGGGATGGGCGCGGCGGCGACGACGTTTTCCCTGGACATGCCGTATTGAGGCATGGCCTGCTTGACTTGGCGGTAGGTCGGAGCGGTAGCAGGTTGGCCTGTGCGATCAGGCAGGGGAGAAGAAAACCCATGGATACCTCGTCGGAAAAGCTGTCACGCCGCACCAAGCTCCTCTATGGCCTGGGAGACTGGGGCTTTAGCACCACGGGAACGATCATCGCTGCCTTCCTCGCGATGTTCCTCTCGGACGTGGTCCATCTGGACATGCGGCTGGCGGCAGCAGCGGTCTTTGTGGGCCGGAGTTGGGACTGGATCAACGATCCGCTGATCGGCCACATCAGCGACCGCACGCGCAGCCGCTGGGGCAGGCGGCGGCCCTTCCTCCTCTTTGGCTTCATACCCTTTGGGCTGGCGTTTGCCCTGCTGTGGTGGATTCCCCCCATCCCAAGGGGACCGGCCCTGGCCTGCTACTATGCCGTGGCACTCGTGCTCTTTGACACCATCGCCACCTTTACCTACATGCCCTACTTTGCGCTCACCCCCGAGCTGACGCTCGACTATGATGAGCGAACCTCGCTTACCGGGTACCGGATGTTCTTCTCCATCATTTCGGGACTGGTCGCTTTTGTCGTTCCGGACCTGATCATCGGAGGGTTCCGTCCGGAGAACGCGCCGCGCGCGCTGGCCATGGGGCTGATCTTTGGCGTCACGAGCGCGCTGCCCCTCCTGGGTGTCTTTGCGGGGACGCGCGAGCGTCCCGAGTTCCAGGCGCAGGCGCAGCCTTCCGTACGCGAGTCGTTGAGGGCGGCGCTGGGCAACCCGCCCTTCCTCTTTGCGGTAGGGATCTACCTGGCGACGTGGATGGTGATCGACCTGCTGCTGCCCATGCTCCGTTACTACCTGAAGTACTGCCTCGGGCTGGAGTCGCAGACCTATCTGATTCTGGGCATCGCCTTCGGCGTCGCGGCGTTGGCGCTGCCGCTGTGGAACTGGGTTTCGCATCACTGGAACAAGCGGTACGCTTACATGGGCGGCATGGCGATGCTGGGGGTAGTGATGGCAGCGATGGCCCTCCTGCGGCCCGGCGCGCCGCTGTTCGCCGTCCTTGGTCTGGCGGCTCTCGCGGGGGTAGGGGTGTCGGCGGCGCATGTGCTGCCCTGGGCGATCATTCCCGACGCGGTGGAGTACGATGAGCTCAAGACGGGCTCTCGCCATGAGGGCGCTTTCTACAGCCTCGTCATGCTGATGCACAAGGTGGCCGTATCGCTGGTCGTGCCAGCGGCGCTCCTGATCCTGGGCTGGGCAGGGTATGTGCCGAATGCTGCCGAGCAGGCGCCACGGGTGCTCACGGCGATCCGGGCGCTGGTGGGCGCGGCGCCGGCGCTGCTGCTTGCCGCAGGGATCGCCTTCGCCGGCCTGTATCCGCTGGATCGCGAGGCGCACCTGGCGGTGCGGCGAGAGCTGGCCCGGCGGCGCGCCTTGGCGGCTGCCGGCGGCGCGGAGGCCGCTGCAGCCGATACTGCCGTTGCCGGGCCGGTCGCCGGCGCCTAGAAGCGGCCGCGGTGGCAATCCGCCGGGTTCTCGCGTTCGCAGGCATGCTTGAGCGGGAACCTTGCTGTGGCGTGCGAGCGGAGGCTGTGCGGGGTTGGGGGCGGCCCAGAGCAGCCGGGCGGGTGAGGAGACTGGCAGGCTGCGGCGTCAGGCTCGGCCCAAGGAGTGGGTATGACCGCGGCTGGACACGGAACCGAGGTCAATCTGGAGGGACTGCGCGCCCAACTTGCCGGTCGTCTGGCGGCGCTCCCGCTGGTGGGCGCCGCCGGTCTGTTGCTGTGGTTGAGCCTGCAACATCGCTCTCTTTCGCTCGCTGCGCTCGGCCTCGCATTCGGCGTGGTGGTTGTGTCGCTGGGATTGGGCCTGGCCGTACGGACGCTGGCCGCTGCACATCCGGTCGCGGCGCGGCACCTGCTGGTATGGAGCCTCACCGCCGGGCTGCTGGCTGCCATGTGGTTCTATTCAGCCCCCTGGCTTCCCTTCCTGGGCCTGATGGTGATCTTTGCGGGGGCAATGCTGATCTCAGGTGGCGAATTCGCGACTGCGGGCACGATAGCGACATTGGCAACGTGGCTGGCGCACACCGGAACGCGCGCCTATCCGCTGCCCGGGTTGCTCATCGCGCTGGCCGCTGGCACTGTGTTGGCCTCGCTGACTGTGCGCACGCTCTACACGGCGCTGGAATGGGCATGGACCATGCAGGAGCGGGCCGATCGTCTGCTGGAGCTGGCGCGTGACCGCCAAGGCGAACTCGCCCGCACCCTCAAGTCGCTGGACATTGCCAACACGATCCTGCGTCGCACACAACGGGAGCTCATCAGCGCGCGCAAGCAAGCTGAGGAAGCGCAGTTGATGAAAGAGCAGTTCGCCGCCAACATCAGCCACGAGCTGCGCACGCCCCTCAACCTCATCCTGGGTTTTAGCGAGATGATCTACCTGTCCCCCGAGACGTACGGGGAAATGAGCTGGCCGCCCAGGTTGCGCCAGGCCGTCTATCAGATCTATCGCAGCAGCCGTCACCTGCTCGAGATGATCGATGACGTGCTTGATCTTTCCCGTTTCGAGATTGCGGGCTTTACGCTGAGCAGAGAACGTACTCCACTGGAAGCGTTGCTGCGGGAAGCGGCCGAAATCGCCGAGGACCTCATCCGCGGCCGCCCGGTTCGCCTGGAAGTGCAGATCGCCCAGGACCTGCCCTTGTTGGAGATCGATCGCACCCGTATCCGCCAGGTGCTTCTGAACCTCCTCAACAACGCGGCACGTTTCACGGAAGAGGGCGTCGTGCGGGTCGAGGCCAGGCGGGTCGGCGGTGAGGTATTGGTCAGCGTCAGCGACACAGGCCCTGGCATCCCGGCAGGCAAGCTGCCCCATCTCTTCCGGGAATTCTTCCAGATCGACGGTTCGCTGCACCGCAAGCATGGGGGCGTTGGGCTTGGCCTGGCGATCAGCAAGCGTTTCGTCGAAGCGCATGGCGGACGGATCTGGGTGGAAAGCCAGGAGGGCGTTGGCTCTACCTTCACTTTTTCCCTTCCGATTCCCGGCGAGCAGGTGCCTCTCGCGCGCTTTGAGAAAGCCCGCCCGCTGGAACCGCCGCAGGTCGGCGACCGCCCACCCATAGTGGTGGTGGACCCGGACCCGACCGTGGCCGACCTGATACGCCGGTACATTGAGGGACATGAGGTCGTGCAGATACACGACGTCGGGCGACTGACCGAGGCGATACTGCTGCACCATCCGCAGGCGGTGGTGTGGAACGTGCCGCCCGGGGGGCAGGTAAGCAGGGACGCGATACCTCCTGTGGCGGTGCCTTTCATCGAGTGCTCGCTGCCCAGCCAGGCCTGGCTGGCACAGGACCTTGCCGTAGCAGCCTGCCTGACCAAGCCGATCACCCGCGAGCGGCTCCTACAGGAGATCGAACGGTTGGGTGGCGTGTACGACTTGCTGGTCGTTGATGACGAGCGGGGCTTCTGTCAGCTGGTAGAGCAGCTGCTGGAGGGCAGCGGGCGGTCCTTCACAGTGCGTCACGCCTATCGCGGCGAGGACGGTCTGGTCGCCCTGCGGACCCGGCGACCTGACCTGGTACTTCTGGACCTGGTCATGCCCGGGATGGACGGTTTCCGGGTCCTGCAGAAGATGCGGCAGGATCCGGGCCTGGTCGATGTGCCTGTGATCCTTCTGACTGCCACCAGCTACGTCGAGGACGCTCTGTCGCAGTGCAGCAGCCAGGTGGTGATTCGCCGCCCTGATGGCTTGCGTCCGGCCGAGGTGCTGCGTTGCCTGCGGGCCGTGATTGGCGTACTCGAGCCGCGCTACGACGAACGGACGGCACCCGACGATACCTTTATATCACACCTAGCTGGCGGAGTGCCTTCAGAACGTCCTCCCGACTGATCGGCTTGGGCAGGTACAGGGAGGCTCCCAGGGAGTAGGCTAGGTCGGGGTTGTTGATCACGGAACAGACGATCACCGGCATGGTGGCGGTCTGCGGATGATTGCGTAGCCGCTGGAGTATCTCCCATCCGTCAATCCCAGGCATCATCACGTCGAGGACGATCGTGTCCGGGGCCAGCTTTCTCGCCAGGCGCAGCCCCTCCTGGCCGGTCAGGGCCGCCGCAACCTCGCAGGATTGACCGGCCAGGTAATCCTTCAGCAGTTCCGCCAACCCCTCGTTATCGTCAATGACCAGGATCGTGGGACGGCGCGCCGTGAGCATGGTCACCGTGCGTAAGCCATCGCGCTGATCTTCTTGCCTGACCTTCCATCCCAACCGATCGGCCAGTTGCGCAATGACCGGGTTGATTACAGAGATGTGGATGGCTTCAGGGGCCGGAGTATAGCACAAGACAATGGATACCCGTTCGCCTTCGGCCGAAAGCGTCAGGTGAAGAGGTGCAGGCAGGGCTTGCGCCACGGCGTGGCTGAGGGTATTGACCAGCACCTGCCGCGCGATCACCGGGTCAACAGGGATGACTACCGGCTCGTCCGGGGTCTCGAGACAGAGGTTGACTCCCCGCTGCCGTGCCTGTTGTTCTACGACGGCATGTGCCCCCCGGAGCAGCGAGCCCATGTTGGTAGAGGAGACATGCGTTCCCAGCCGGGCGATCTCGGCCCGGGCAGAGGAAGCCGGCTCCCTGTCGAGCGGCTGAAGGACAGCACTCGTGCAGTGACGGGTCCACAGGGCAACGGCCACGCTCTCTGTCCCGCGCTGGAGGTTCCGATGTGCCTGCCGGCGGGAGACCCCCAACTCGTGCGCCGCTTCCTGGACGGTCATCCCCTCGACGTAGTGGAGGTGCAGCAGGTTGTAGGTCCGCGCATGGGGAGCGCCGAAGGGTACATTGTGCCCGGGGTTCAACGCCTCGATGGCGGCGAGCAGATGTCGCCGCAGACGCTCGCTCGGGGCTTCTCCGGGACGATCGGCGACGAGCACGCCCTCCTGGGCCAGCGGATGCTTCTGCAGGTAGGGAAAGTCGTAGAGATGCTCCAGCGCATCCTTTACCTGCTTGACGAAGGCTCCGGGCGGACCCCCTTGCGTCCGTGAGTCTGCAGCCATTCCCCCATCACCTGTCGGACGTGCCATGAAAGCACCTGGATGTCCCTTCGATGTCTCAGACGTGACCAAAACCTATAGCTATCGGCATCGCTGGCGTAGTATACTGGCATGAGACTTTCGTTGCTCTTCCATCTGGCCTCGCGCAGGCCCAGCAACAGTCAGGACGGAAGGGGGTGATCTACTCGAGTACAGCCGGGTTCAGAGTGCGCACAGGCTATCGCGATTGGCCTGTTGCGACACGATAGCCTGTGCGCTCCAGCCGGTGGGAATAACCCACCAGGAACAGTTTAGCAGGTATTCGAACGAGGTCAAGGAGGCAGGGCATGAAGAGCAAGAGATTGGACCGACGCGATTTCCTGCGCCTGGGTACCCTGACGGCGGCGGGCGCGGCTCTCGCGGCCTGCGCGCCCCCCAAGCCCCAGGTTGTCGAGAGAACCGTGGAGGTGACGGCTCCGGCACAGGTGCAGGAGAAGCAAGTAGTGGTTACGGCTACTCCTGCACCGCCTGCACAGGTCACGCTGCGGGCGGCCATGTGGGATAGCGCCGAAGTTGAGCCGATGGAGACGGAGATACTGAAGGCCTTCTACGAGCAGTACCCTCACATCACCGTCAACATCGAGTTCAACCCAGAAGCCTACGATGACAAGCTGATCACCGGTCTGGCGGCCGGCAACGCACCGGATGTGTTCCTGTGGTGGAACTATCCCAAGCTGATCGCCCTGGGCGGCCTTGAGGATCTGACGCCCTACGTGGAGGGCCCCCGTGGCGTGGACCTGAACATGTACTACGACCAGGTCCTCTCTTACGCCCGAGTGGGGCGCTTCCTGTCGGGCCTGCCCAAGGACTTTACGCCGCGGGCGTACTTCTACAACAAGAAGCTGTTCGATGAGGCCGGAGTTCCCTACCCGACCAACGACTGGACCTGGGATGACCTGGTCACTATCGCCGCTCAGTTGACCAAGGGCGAAGGGGCTGACAAGCAGTATGGCTTTTACAACTACATCGGCTCCTACCCCCTGCAGGGCTACGTCTGGTCGAACGGGGGCGATTTCATTAGCCCCGATGGCAAGAAGGCCAGTGGCTACCTCGATAGTGAGGCCACCATCGAGGCCGTGGAATGGTACGTAGACCTGCACCTCAGGCACCACCTCTCTCCAACCACGATGGAGGAGGGCACCCTGGGCGGCGCCACGGAGATGTTCATCAACAACAGACTGGCGATCTTCGACAATGGGCGCTGGCCGCAAAGCCAGTTCAAGTCCGTCGAGGGCCTGGAGTTCGGGACCGTGTTGCCACCAAAGTGCTCCTACACGGGCAAACTGGTGACCGTGATCCACCTGGCTTGCTGGTGCATGAACCCAGCCTCTCGATACAAGTTCGACGAGGCGTGGGAGTTGCTCAAGTGGGAGGCCGGGCCTCTGGCCCAGAAGGTGCGGACGGAGGCGGGCTGGGCAATCCCTGCGATCCCATCGGTCGTCGAGGAACTGGGACTGCTGAACGACCCGATCGACAAGACCTGGTTCGAGGCCGTGCCTCACGCGACCGTCAAGCCATGCTTCACGCGGTCGGCCGTGTACTGGCAGGCGGACGAGGACCTGACGGTGGCGCTCGAACAGGCCTTCCTTGGGAAAAAGTCCGTCGCGCAAGCGTTGGCCGAGGCTGTCCCGCTCATGGACGGCAAGCTGGGCGTCTTGGCCTGATCTGCACCCATGCGAAGGAGCAGGTGAGCGATCACCTGCTCCTTCGCCACAGGACGACCTGCCTACCCGGAGCATGGCATGAGCGCAACAATAACCGCCCCAAGACAGCGAGGCGGCTTTCGCCTACGCCTGACCAACCGGCAGCGAGAGGCCGTGGAGGGCTATATCTGCGTTTCGCCCTGGTTCTTCGGTTTCCTGATCTTTACTGCTGGACCCATGCTCGCGGCGCTGGGTCTCAGCTTCACCGAGTTGCGGCTGAACACGATGCCCAAGTTCGTTGGCTTCAGCAACTATGCTGCCATGGCCAAAGACCCGCTCTTCTGGCACTCGCTGGCCGTAACTGTGCGCTATACTGCTGTCAGCGTCCCTCTCCGCCTGGTCCTGGCACTGGCGGTCGCGCTGCTGATGACTCGCTCGCTGCGGGGCATCTTTGCGCTGCGCACGGTATACTACCTGCCCGCCGTTCTCGGTGGGGTGCCCATTGCCTTGCTGTGGATGTGGGTCTTGCGGGATGACTATGGCATCCTCAACTACCTGCTGGGTGTCGTTGGTATCCACGGGCCCCGCTGGCTGGACGATCCAAGTTGGGCTCCCTGGTCGCTCGTAATGATGAGCGCGTGGAATTTCGGGATGCCGATGGTCATCTTTATCGCCGGCTTGCAGAACATCCCTGCGCAATTCTACGAAGCGGCCGCGATAGACGGAGCCGGCGCGTGGCCAAGGCTGCGACACATCACGCTGCCCCTGCTGACGCCAACCACCCTGTTTCTCCTCGTCAGCCAGGTCATTGCCTCATTCCAGGTCTTTGACATTGCCTTCATTATCTCGAGGGGGGATGGGGGGCCGGTCCGTTCCACGTTGGTGTACCTCCTCTACTTCTACCGCCAGGGCTTCGGGTACTTTCGGTTCGGCTATGCTTCGGCCCTGGTCCTGGTTCTGTTGCTGATCATCCTTGCCCTCACGGCGCTCATCTTCAGGTCATCTAGCCTGTGGGTATTCTACGAGTCGGAGGTGCGCTAATGGTCGGCCGGAGCGCGGGTCTGCGATCAATGAGAGCCAGGGTGACGCGTGGCCGGCCTGGGCTGGGGCGCACGGGTCAGCGACGGTTGGGGGACGCTGTCACTTACGCCATTCTGCTGGTCGGGCTCACCTTTACGCTGCTACCGTTCGTATGGATGCTCTCTGCCTCCCTCAAGCCCGAGGGCAAGATACTTGTCTTTCCCCCGCGACTGTGGCCCGATCCGTGGACCTGGGAGAACTATCGCTACGTCCTGCAACAGACTCTGTTCCCGCGTTGGGTGATAAACAGCCTGCTGATCTGCTGCATCACCATCTCTGCCCACTTGATATCAGGTAGCCTGGTCGCGTTCGGGTTTGCCCGTCTACGCTTCCCGGGGCGGGACGTGCTCTTTATGATTGTGCTGAGCACGATGATGATCCCCTTCCAGGCGTACATGATCCCGCGCTTCAAAATCATACAGTGGTTGGGGCTGCTGAATACCCTGCTGGCTGTGGTGTTGCCCTATCTGTTCGGGAGTCCGTTCTACATCTTCTTGATACGGCAGTATTTCATGACGCTGCCCCTGGAACTGGACGATGCCGCTCGGATTGACGGATGCAACACGTTCCAGATCTACCTGCGTATCTTGCTGCCGTTGACCAAGCCTATCCTTGCTACCGTAGCCGTTCTAGAGTTCCTGGCGGCCTGGAACAGCTTTCTCGAGCCGCTGATCTACCTCAACTCTATGGAGAACTATACGGTGTCGCTGGGCCTTTCCCTGTTCAGGCAAGGATGGGGAGGAATGATCCACTGGGGCCCGCTCATGGCGAGCACTGCTTTGAGCGCCCTGCCGCCGCTGATCGTCTGCTTCGCTGCGCAGAAACAACTCGCCGGGGGCATCGCCGTGACGGGTATCAGAGGGTAGCCTGAGTCGGGTGTTTCGAGCTACTGCATCCCTTGGCGGGGGCAGCCCAGGGAATGCGACGAGCGCCGGCGCTGCGAAGAGAACAGCGCCACGAGGGCAGCAAGAGAGGCCACGGCAGCCGACGCTGCCGTTGCCGGGCCGGCCGCCGGCGCCTAAAAGCGGCCGCGGTAGCGCTCGACCGGATACTTGCGCTCGTTGGCGGCCATCTTCTCCATGATGATGGTGGTGATGTCAAAGCCTGCCATGCTGGCGAGGCTGAGACAGTACATCAGGACATCCGCCAGCTCGGCGGCTATCGCGGCGCGCGGCCCCGGCTGCTCGAGCAGCGCTCGGGACTCCTCCCCGTCGATCCACTGGAAGCACTCCATGAGTTCGGCGGCCTCGATGGCGATCGCCATGCTGAGGTTCTTGGGTGAGTGGAAGCGGGCCCAATCGCGGGCCTCGCGAAAGGCCGCGACCACATTCACGAGCTGCTGGACGGGGGTGGTGTGGTCGAGGCCCTGGCCGGTTGGCGGTAGGTCCTGATGGTCGGTCATGGTCGTCTCCGTCCGGTGTGTGGGGGCCTTGTGGCCCCGGGGATAGCAAAAGGCCCGAGCCTCAGGCTCGGGCCACTTGATGGTAGCGCATGGGGGATTCGAACCCCCGATCTCCTCCTTGAGAGGGAGGTGTCCTAGGCCGCTAGACGAATGCGCCGCCAAACTCTAGCGTGCATATTGTACCAGCAGGCGGCGGAGCTGTCAAATGACCATGGCCGAGGTTGACCAGGACTCTTCCCGATGTTACAATCCTCTCGTGCGGCCTACGCCAGCCGATGGCACGGCGCGCGGGAGGAGGCCTTGAGAGAGCGGCTCCGCCTGGCGGAGGGGTGGCTATCCCTTCTGTTGCTGACCCTCATGCTGCTGACGATGGCGTGGTCCTTCGCCGCCGGAGGACTCGATGAGCGGCTACGCATCATGCCCTGGGCGGTGTTCTATGGCGTGCTCGTCGGCTTCCTCTTCGCCAAGGGCCGCGTGCCCGGGCTTCTGGCACACCCCCTCGGGCTGGCCGTAGGGATCCTCTGCTGTTTCCTGCTGGTCGCCGGCCTGATCCACCTGCCCACTGAGGGTGTTGCAGGCCCCGCGGGGCGCGTCGGCTGGATTGCCGGGCTGGAGGCCAAGGCCGCGATCGTGTCGGAGCATCTGCTGAGCTGGCTCACAACCGTGCGCGAGGGCGGGGTCAGCGAGGATGCCCTGCCCTTTGTCGTGCAGATGACGGCGCTCGGGTGGCTTGTGGCCTTCTATGGTGCCTGGTTCTACTATCGCAGCCACTGGGTCTGGGGGGCGATCCTGCCGGGAGGGATCGTAACCTTCCTGAGCGTGTACTATGCCCCGGCCCGCTTTGTTGTCTATTTCGTCTTCTACCTCCTCGTCGCGCTGATCCTGATTGTGCAGGCCAACGTGTACCATCGCGAGAGCGAGTGGCAACGTTCCCGTGTGATCTATGACCAGTACATAGGTCTGGACTTTTTGCGCAACGGTGCGCTTCTGGCTCTCGCCATCATCGCGGTTGTGTGGCTCGTGCCGAGGCCGCTGCCGGGGATGCGTCCCGGCGTGCAGTGGGAGGGCTTTGAGACCCTCTGGCGGCGTGTCCAGGACGAGTGGAACCGACTGTACGCCTCGCTCTCTTACCGTGAGCAGGTGAGCTCTACGAGCTTTTCCCGCACGATGACCCTCGGCGGCAGCATCGTCCTCTATCCGACACCACTCATGGAGGTGAAGGCACGAGAGGCGCACTACTGGCGCGCGGTGGTGCTGGATCGGTACACCGGCTCGGGCTGGGTCGACACGAGCGGCGCTACCGTCGAGAGGGCCGCAGGCGCGATGTTGGGCACGGGGACAGGGCTCAGGTCCCGCAAGCCACTCGATCAGACCATCACTCTGCTACAGCCCCGCGACCCGCTGATCTTTGCTGCCGCCGAGCCACTCCAGGTCCAGTTGCCGACCCGCGTGCAGGCATTCCTGCCCCTCGACGGGGAGGGGCAGGCTGGCTTTGAGGTTACGGCCATCTATGCAGCAGGCCTCGGCAGCCGGAATCAATACGATGTTCGTTCCCTGGTTACAACAGCCAGCATTCGTGACCTGCGCCAGGCTGGCACAGAGTATCCGGACTGGGTCCTCAGGCGATACCTCCAGTTGCCGCCCTCGTTGCCGTCGCGCATTGGCGAGCTGGCCCGCGAGATCGCTTCTGGGGCGACCACACCCTATGACCAGGCGGCAGCACTGGAAGCGTATCTGCGGGGCCTCCACTACAGCCTGTCGGTTGAGCCGGCTCCAGCCGGCCGCGATCCGGTAGACTGGTTCCTGTTTGATGCGCAGGAGGGATACTGCGCGTACTTTTCCTCGGCGATGGTGCTCATGTGCCGGACTCTGGGTATACCTGCGCGCATAGCCCAGGGATACGCCCCGGGAGAGTACGTGGAGGAGCGAGATTGCTACCTGGTCCGCCACCTGGACTCGCACGCCTGGCCGGAAGTCTACTTCCCTGGGTACGGGTGGATCGAGTTCGAGCCCACGCCTTCGCAGCCGCAGATCGTACGCCCGACGGGCGAGGATCGGACCGGCGAAGGCCCGCTGCCGATCCCCGGCCCTGAGGGGAGAGGGGACGAGGAGCAGTTCGGCGCGCCTCCCGCCTTGCCGCCGCGGGGCGATGAGGGGGACGTGCCGCTGCCGCCAGCGCGGGAGCTCTTGCGCCATGCCGTGTGGCTGCGGCCGGTGCTGGCTGGCTTGTTGATTGGGGCTGTGGCATGGCTGGGGCGGCGCGCGATCAGCCGCTGGCGCGTACTGTCGGTACCCTCGCGCCTGTACCTGCGGCTGACCTGGGTCTCGGGAGCACTGGGCGTGAGTGCTCACCCCTATCAGACCCCGCTCGAGTTTGGGCGCGCACTGGCTGCAGCCCTCGGGCCGGGCGGCGACCTCGCAAGCGAGGTTGTGCGGGTCTATGTCCGGGAGCGCTTTGGTGCCCTGCGTCCGAGTGACGAAGAGTTGAGCCGGGCAGTGGACGCCTGGCGGCGCCTGCGCCCGATGATCCTGGCCCAGATCGTACGCCGGCGGCTCCTGCGGCGGCGCGAGCGCGAAAGCTACCGATACGTCTCGTGGACTGAGTTGCAGTAGGATACTGCGGCCCGAGCAGTACACACGATTGCAGCGAGGTCCGTCTCCCGGCGGGCCCGGCCCGCTATCCCCCGCCCTCGAAGTAGGATTTCAGCGCCTCAAAGTAGCCCCTGGCGATCGCCTCCCGGATCTCCGGCCGCATCAAAGCCGCCGCATCGGCGTCGTTGGTCATAAAGAGCGCTTCTCCGATGATTGCTGGCATCCGGCTCGGGCGCGGGAGGTTTCTCGGGCCGAGGAGCGCCAGGTGCCCGCGGATGATGTCGTCTTTAGCCCCTCGATCGACGACGTCATGTCCGGCCTGCCGCAGATTGCGCACGATTGCCTCCTGGGCAAGCAGGGCGAGCCGCCGGTTGGCATCGGCGTATGGGCGATGGCTGCAGTAGTAGACCTCGGTGCCGCGCTCCGCCCGGTTGACGCTGCCGTTGTGATGGATGGAGACGAAGACATCGGCGCCCGCCTGATTCGCGACGTCGACGCGCGCCTGCAGGTCTGCCGCCTTCCCGGCGGCGAGCGACTGATCTGACGAGCGTGTGAGGCGGACGCGGTAGCCATCCTGACGCAGCATCTCGGCGAGACGCAGGGCCACGTCGAGGTTCACGTCCTCCTCGGTGAGGTCGACGACGCCACCGGAGGTGTGCACCGCGCCAGGGTCCCTGCCCCCGTGTCCGGGGTCAATGACGATGAGCTTGCCTCTGTCCGGGGGCGGAGTGGGCGTTGGAGGCGGCGCCTCTGTTGGTGTCGGCATATCGGTGGGGGTTGAGGCCTGAGTCGGGTCAGGTGCTGCGGCTGCAGCAGCCTCGTCAAGAGGTGCCGCGGCTTGGGAGGGAGTGACGGTAGGTTCGGGCGCCGCGGTCCGTGCAACACCCGATTCCGCCTGGGCAGGAAGCTCCACTCCCATCGATGCGATCGCGCCGAGCTGAGCGCCGACGCGGGCTGCCTGGGCGGCCTTGGGTGCACTCTGGGGATGAGGAAGGGCAAGGGTCTGGGCCATAAAGGCTGCGGCGAGGACAGCGGCGGACAGCCAGTATGGGGACCTGGTCACCAGAGGCCTTTCTAGCGGACGAGCAATCCTTACCACACATCCCGCCTGCCCGCTCGTCGAAAGTACAAGGCAGGCGGGCCGGGATGTTACCATAAGAAGGGGTCAGTGTCAATTAAGGGAGGGCCGGGTCATTGTCAGACTCTGCGTTCCGGGAGGTCTGGAGCTCGACGCGATGCTAGCTTCACTGCTGCACCCGTCCGCGAGGTGGATGCCGCGGGGAGGGGTGCAGGCTTCAGGAGTGGATGGCCTTCTTCGCTCATTGGGCGAGGGCATTGCCCATCGAGAGGCCCCCACTCCTCACCCCGCTCCCGCGCCGCGGGGCTATCCATTACCCACAAGTGACCTAGGGGAAGCGCAGGCGCCTGCGGCCTGCGCAGCACCTCGCGAAGCTGCCCCCTCCCCTGGCCCC
>DYEI01000041.1 GCA_020725765.1 Anaerolinea sp.
GCCAACAGCGCAGATGAGCCTGCCCCCAGGGTGCACTGCACCCTGCCCAGGGCTAACCCCGGCAATGGTGCGTTGCCCGACGCCTTCATCGTCACCGCGGATCAGCCCGGAGGGCCAGCGAGGCGATCTCAGTCCCTCCATCCCGGTGATTGCCTGGGCAACAACATGGCCACCTTCCCCTCGGGGACCTCACTGGCGGCTCTCGGAGCCCGACAGGTTGCCGCCGGGCAACATGCTTCGCGCCCACCCGGTACGGAACGGTTCCAGGGGGTTGGGCCGGGAGGCGGCAAAGCGGAGTGCCCGGCTGGCGCCCGGGCACACCAATGGGCAGCTTCCCCTCGCTGGCACGGGGCCCGGAGACCGTGGAGGGCGGCTTGCAGGACGCCCCGCCTTACCCGTGCTGCGGTTGCAGGCGCTCCAGGCGCCGGACAAACGCCACCATCAGCGCAAAGAGCCCTGCCAGCTCCACAAAGAAGAACGAGGCGTCGACCGCGCCGTGGGCCAGCGTATCGGCCATGCCAGCGAGGGGCCCGATCGTCAACGCCCACAGCGCCGGGTCCGCCCTCCCCCGCCACAGCGCGAGGCCCCGTCGCCAGAACTGCCACTGTAGCCAGCCGAGGGCCGCCAGCCCCAGCACGCCCATCCGCAGCCAGAAATCGAGAACGATGTTATGCGGATGCGAGAGGTTCGGCTCGCTCAGCGCCTCCGGCCGGATGTAGCGCGGATACTGGTACAGGAAGTTGTCCAGCCCGACGCCCCACAGAGGATGGTCCCGCGCCATCTCCCACGCCGCCTCCCACAGCTTGACGCGCAGGAGCGTCGTCCCCCGGAGGGAGAAGAGCGACCCGAGGCGCGCCGTGCCAGCCAGCGGCACCAGCGCCACCAGCCCCGCGGCAAGGAGCGCCAGCGCCGCCACCCGTGCACGCTTCCCGGCCAGGACGCCGAGCACCACCAGCGCCGCCGGCAGTCCGAAGAGCCAGGCCGCCCTCGAGTAGGTCAGGAAGAGGCATACGGCCGTCGGCGCCGCCGCCAGACCGTAGAGGAGCCGTCGATGGTCGTTCGGCCCGCGCAGTGCCACTGCCAGCATGAGCGGCCACAGCCGCCCCAGCACCAGCGCCAGGTTGTTGGGCGAGCCAAAGATGCCGCGTATCCGCCGCACGCCCTCGGCCACGATCACGTCGTCCGTTATGGTATACTGATACAGGCCGTACAGGCTGAGCACGGCGCCGCTCAGCACCAGGAGGTCGGCCAGGTGCAGCAGCCCCTCCCGGTCCATAGGCGCGCGCGTCACCAGCCAGTATAGAAAGGCCGCCTGTAGCACCACCACCCGCAGCTCGCGCAGGCTAACCCGCAGATTCTCCGAAGCGCCAAGCGAGGCCAGGCTCGCCCCCACGAGCAGCGCCACGCCCAGGTCCATCGCGTCGAGCGTTTCGAGGCCCGTACGCAGCCGCTCCAGGGCGGCGCGCCACAGCGGAGCTCCCTCCCGCGCGCGGATGACCCCTGCTACCTCCCATCCCAGGCGCATGCCGAGTGTCAGAAGGGTAACAATCTCCAGCAAGGAGAAGTGCAGGGGCCCGAACCACTTCTCCAGCGGCGCGAGCGGGGTCAGGAGCACTGCCAGCATCAGCCCGGCATCGGGCCGCGCCGCGATAGAGAGCGCCAGTATGCCCAACGCCCCAAGCGACGCCACGACACCCGGTGCGAGGGCGAGCAGCGCCAGCGCAGCCGCAGCGCAGGAAAAAGCCCTCCAGGGCGAAAGTCCCTGCGCAGCCGCCAGCACCGCCGCGGTCCAGCGCCGCCATGGATACGGCCGCAAGAGCCTCCACACCGCCAGGGTGGCCAGTGCGGCGATCACGGCCTGCGTCAGAGCTGCGCGCAGGGGAAGCCAGGGAGGCTCCTCGCGGGACACGATCACCGTCAGCGCCGCTCCGGGGTCGAGGGTCCGGAGGGTCACAGAGTGCTCGCCGGGCGTGAGCCCGCGGACCGCAGTCGCCGGGCTGTCGCCGACGGCGATCTCGCGCTCCAAAGCCTGCCCATCCAGTGCCGTGACCACCCACCTTCCCCTGGAGGCCACATCCAGCCGGGTGCCCCAGAAGCGCACGTCAAACACCCCGGGCCCTCCGGCAGGAGTTGAGAGCTGGTGATAGCCAGGATACAGCGCCTGCGGCGCCCGGGCCAGCGCCTGAAAGCGGTAGTAGAGGTCTGCAGGCTTGCCCCCGGCATCCAACAGAGCGAGCCCCCATATCGGGTCGTCGGCGGGCGCTGTCGGCTGCCAGGCCGCATAGCACATCAGACCCAGCCAGGGCCACTCCTGCCGCGCTCTTGCGATGGCCCGCTCGTCGCGGTCGTGCTGCTTCCAAGCGGCGTCATTGCCCCAGGGGGAGGGCTGCCCCTGCCAGTCCTCGGGGAGCGTGTTCCAACCCCAGGCCACCGCCCATACCGGCTTTGCGCCATCGCCCCGGCGGACCATCTCCTCCCGCAAGGCAATGACCCGCGAAAAGTTCAGCACTCCGGGGTCAACGACGCGATCCTCCGGCCCGGACCAGAAGCCGTATGGCTTGGCCGCGACGACGTCGAAGAGGCCCTGCCCGCCGGCATCGTAGCACGCACGCAGGAACTCGAGCTCGCTCAGGTTCGTTCCGCCGCCCTCCGTCGTCGGCGCCAGCCCGGCGAGGATCAGCGTCGCGCTCGGGTCCACATCCCGTATCTGCGTGCGGGCGGCGCGCAGCAGGCGAAGATACCCTGCCGGGTCGATGTCCCGCTCGCCCCAGTGCGGATAGATGTTGGGCTCATCCCATATCTGGTAGTGATCGATCACGTCCCCATAGCGGGAGGCGAAGGCGCGGGCAAAGCTGGCCAGGTCCCCGGGATTGCGAGGCGGTGCAAAGGGGTTGGCGGCATCCTCGGGGGCCCGCGCCCACCCCGGCGCGCCGTCAAGGAGGGCGACGATGCGCAGGCCCCGCTCGGCGCAGGCCTGCACGATCCCGTCCCACGTCTCCCAGCGATACTCCCCGCGGGCCGGCTCGATCTCGTCCCAGGGGAACCGCTGCCGCACCCAGCGAAATCCCGCGGCGGTCAGCAGGTTGAGGGAGGCGCCAAGCGATTCCCCGTCCTCGTGTTGTTCGAGGGCCACATTCACGCCCCAGGGGTCGAGCGCCAGGCCAGGCACCAGCCCCTCGACCCCACAGGCCACGCCGCGTTGCTGGTAGCGCGCCTCCTGCCAACGCACCCAGAGGGTTCGCAGCAGCCCGGCCGCGCCAATCAGATACGCCAGAAGCGTGAGGGCCGCCAGCACATGGTAGCCCCATCCGCGGCGGCCGCGCACGAGCCGTTCCGCCACCTTATCCGATCGATATGCCATGCCACCCCCGTGACAGGGCCGCTCTCACGGCCCCCATGCGGGATAGGTGCTATCGCCCAGGCCCGAGGTCAAGCGCAGCGCCTCGCCACCCTCGACCGGGATCACGTACAGCTCCCAGTGGCCCTCCTCGTTCCCGGCAAAGGCGATCCAGCGCCCATCGGGAGACCAGGAGGGATAGCGGGCATCATAGGCACCGCGTGTCAGTTGCCGCAGGCCCGAGCCATCCGCATTCACCAGGAACACCTGCCAGTACCCCGTCCGCCGCGTCGTGAAGGCTATGGTGCGCCCATCCGGCGACCAGCGCGGCGACTCCCCCCCTGAGATGAAGCGATGCGGGTTCGAGCCGTCGGCCCCCATGAAGTAGAGGTTGATCGAGGCGTGCACCAGCGCAGTTACGTCAAGGTCAGAGTCGAACACAAAGCGCCGACCATCCGGAGACCAGTCCGGCGCCTCGTGGTTCCCCTCCATGGGCGTCAGGCGCGTCTCACCCGAGCCGTCCAATGCGCAGATGTAGATGTCAGACTGGCCGTTGCGGTCCGACTGGTAGGCGAGGGTCTGTCCATCCGGCGACCAGCAAGGCGCCCACTCCTCGGCCTCGCTACGCGTCACCCGGCGCACGTCGCCGGTCGCCATGTCCATCACATAGATCTCCGAGTTCCCATCCCGCCGTGAGGCAAAGGCGAGCACCTTGCCATCCCGCGACCAGGCCGGGTAGAGATCGTCCGCCGGGTGATCGGTGAGCCGGCGAAGGGTTTCGGGCTGACCGGGCCTGATCGTGTACAGCTCCCAGTTGCCGTCCCGGTCAGAGGCGAAGGCGATCCGTCCCGGCAGCCCCTCCGCTACCAGAGTCGGCACCGCAGAGGGCGCCTGAGGAGTAGCGACCACACGCACCGCCTGGGCGAGGGGCTCCGGCCGCCGCGTGAGGTAGAAAAAGTCGAGCTGGAACGGACGCAGGAAGTACCCGTCAAAGCCGTGCATGTCGGTGCGGAGCTTGTGCCCGGTGACGACCGGGTCCGCGCCCGCATCACCCGGCTGCACATCATAGGTGATGAAGCAAACGTGCCACTCGTCAACGTCCAGCTGCATCGCATAGACCGCCCCCGCCATCTGCAGGGCCCGGGCCAGCGTGTAGGCGGAGAGCGGCTTCCCGGCCACATACACCAGCCGCCCGTCCTTCGTGATCCCAAGACCCGAGCGGTACAGGTACACCTGGTTCGACACCGAGAGCCCCCAAAGGGTGAGCTTGCCCGTCTCGGCCGTGATCTGCCCGTTCTCGATCAGTGGCGGGCAGTTCTGCCGGTAGGAGACCATATCCGGCGTCTGCACCAGATCGCGGCCCCAGGTCCCCATACGGATAGAGCCATCCTCATACACGGCGATGGTGGCCACGCCATCCCTTGCGGGCAGATACACCTTGCGGTCGACCATCATGCCATACTGCCCATGCATGGCCGCAAACCCGCCATTGAACCCGGCGACGAGTCTCGGCCAATCCTCCTTGGGAATGACCCCCGTGCCGACCAGGCCGGTGGAGGGCTTGGGCTCGATCGTACCGCAGATCATCTTGAGCTGCAGCAGGCTGGGGTCGATCTCCACAATCTCGACGTCGGCGTATGGCCGCTGGGGATCGGGTTGGACGGTCCCACGCCACACGATGCCATCGGCGAGGACCTTGCCCTCAGGGGTGGGCGTCAGCGTGGGCGTTGGGGTAGCAGCAGGAGCAGGCTCCAGCGTCGGCTCGAGGGTGGAAGTCTCCCGCACGTCGGCCGTTGGGCGGACGGGGGTCGCAGTCAGCGTCGGCGAAGGCGCTGGAGTCGCCGTCGGAAGCGTTGCCTGCCCGTAGCGCAGGCGGGTCACCTGGTCGACGATGGTAAAGAAGACGTTCTCCAGGAAGGCGATCTTCTCAGGACCCACAAAGGGCAGCTCGCGCACCCGGCTTACCAGATTAGGCAGCCAGGCCTGCTCGCCCTTGACCACGGGCAGGTACTCCAGATCCGCGCCAGCCGGATCCACCCGCCTCGACTCGGGCTCCACGGTCATCTCCGTCGTCTCAGGCGGCACTCCGGCGACGACGCTCAGGCGCAGCCCCGCGCCGGCTTCCGACTGCCACTGCAGCTCCACCCGCTCCACGGGCTGTCTGAAGGCAAACACGTCTTGCCGGCGAAGATTGGTGAGGGGGATACAGGTCACCGTCTGATAGCGATCGGCCACACGCGTCGCAAACGCCAGCCACCCGCCCCCAAGGACCGGCGCAGCCTCGTCGCCGGCAGGCGTGCTGGTCAGACGGGAAACCCTGTCCAGGCGCAAGACCCGCCCCTCGGCATCGACCCGCACGTCTGCCGCGTAGACGTCGGCGTTCCCTTCCGGAGCCAGAGCGGCGAAGAAGACCCTATAGGAAGCGGGAGCCCGCCACTCTGGTCCGCTTCCGGCCCAGGCCGGGGCCGACAGCGGCTCATAGCCCGCCGCTGCGAGGGCACGCCGGACGCTATCCTGCGCCACATCAGGCGCCGCAAGGGCGGCGACAGCCCGCACAGAGCTTGCCTGCGGATACACAATGCCCAGGGTTACGCCGAGCACAACCAGGATTGCCGACAGGCCGATGATTCGCTTGTGTTGCATCACGCTCTCCCATAGTCGGCCCCGCCGGGGGCCGGCCCCGGCTAGAGCAGGCCGTATTGTCTGAAGAGGTTCTGTAGGATGGGTTCGATCCGTGCCTGCAGGCTCTTATTGGCGTAGGCCAGCCACGATACTTCGGCATCCTCCGAAAGAGGTTCTCGCAGGGGCTGTCCGCGCAGGTCGGTCACGACGACCCCAGCTTCCCGCGCGATCAACTCGGTGCAGATGTCGTAGGGATGCACCGTCAGGCCGGGCGGATAGCCCCGCTCTGCCGGTGCCGCTTTGAGAGCAGCCCGGATGTCGCCGTTGAAGCGGTCGTGTCCGACTATCAGCTCGTAGAGCTGCCCGCCCGTCGAGATGTACTGGTCGTCGAACACACGCACCCGGTCGGCGCTCACCAGTGACCCGAGTTGCGCGTATAGCTGCTCCTCAATCTCCGCGGTGACCGCCTTGCCTCCCGGGAAGAACTTGCTCAGCATGGCGAACCCGTGGCTCAGATCCTGTGCCCGGCTCGGCACGAGCGCAAAGGGGCGCTCCTCGCCGGTCAGCAGGTTGCGCCTGACGGCCCGAGCACCCTCGCCGCGGATGGCCCAAAGTGTATCGGCCAGGTACTGCTTGGTGGTGGGAACCTCGGTCTGGACCGCCAGCACGATGTCGCCCAGGTTGGTGGCGGGGCCGCGGTTGGGGGCCACGGCGGCCAGGGTCCAGGCGCTGCGCTTGTCGTACATGATCCCGCGCGTGCCATCGAGGGGATCAACAATGAGCCTGAAGACAGGTGCGCCCGGGTCGGCCCCGGCAGGAAAGGCGCGCGTGTTGCCCTCGGCGATGAGAACGAACGGGTAGCGCTCGCCCAGTGCCGCGCAGCGCTCGAGCAGGAGCTCGTCGAGGCTGCGGTCCAGCTCGTAGATCGTGTCGCTGGCCCCCTCCCGGGCCACACTGGCCAGGGCGGTGCCTGCCTGCTCCTGGAGGGCCCCGGCGACGCATCGCTGAATCTCCGCCTGCAGCGCCAGCAGCCAGCCCTGCAGCTCCAGCAGGACGGGTTCTGTCAGCATTCCTTCGTGAGAGGGCGGCATCGCATGCTCCTCGGAGCCGGATCCGTTCGCGCCCTCACAGCGACGGGCAAGGGCAGCGCCCGGCGCCTCGGGGAACGTGCGGGGTACCGTCGCAAACTCCCCGCACCGGCTCCAAAGCAAGTAGGAACGCCAGGAAAGCGTGCGCGGATTATAGCACAAACATCAGCACGTCGCATCTCAGGAGCGTCTGCCCAACTCGTTCATAGCAGGACCAGAACCTGTTGAGGGCCGCGCTCGGGATGGGCCGATCATGCGCGATCGGGTCTATCCGCCACGAGCTCCTCTTCCAGGCAACCGGTCCACGGGCGAACAGGTGCGCCCCCTGTGTCGATGGTCAGATACCATCCCGCCGGCGCGCCAGATCAACAGACTCCTGCTCCGATTGATTGGCTACATCTCTGATTTGTGCTATAATCGCGCGGACGGCAACCGTGGTAGAGAGGAGCTCCCTGCGTGTTGAACCCTTTGAGTGTCCTCCTTGGCCTCTTCTCCCATGATATCAGCGTCGATCTCGGCACAGCTACCACCCTGGTCATGGTGCAGGGGCAGGGCATCGTCATCAACGAGCCATCCATCGTCGCCATCGACAAGAAGAGCAAGAGAGTCATGGCCATCGGCGCAGAGGCCAAGGAGATGATCGGGAGGACGCCGGGCAACATCGTGGCCGTGCGTCCCCTCCGCGACGGGGTCATCTCGGACTTTGAGATCACCGAGAAGATGCTCCGTCACTTTATCAACAAGGTCCACGAGCGCACTCGCATCCCCTCGCCACGGCCACGAATCGCGGTCGGCGTCCCCAGCGGAGTCACCGAAGTCGAGCGCCGCGCCGTGCAGGACGCCGCCATGCGGGCGGGAGCCCGCGAAGTGTACCTCATCGAAGAGCCCGTTGCGGCGGCTATCGGGGCGGGCCTTCCGATCACCGAGTCGGTCGGCAGCATGGTGGTGGACATCGGCGGCGGCACGACCGAGGTCGCAGTGCTCTCGCTCGGCGGCATCGTCGTCAGCCGCTCCATGCGCATAGCTGGGGACGAGATGGACGAGCAGATCGTCCAGTACTGTCGCCAGAAGTACAACCTCTTGATCGGCGAGCGCACGGCCGAGCGCGCCAAGATCGCCATCGGCTCTGCCTTCCCATTGCCTGAGGAACAGAGCATGACGATCCGCGGCCGCAACCTCATCACCGGCCTTCCGGACTCGGTCGAGATCTCGAGCATCGAGATTCGCGAGGCGCTTTCGGGCCCCGTAAGCGCCATCGTCGACACCATCAAGAGCGCCATCGATGAGACGCCGCCGGAACTGGTAGCGGACCTGATGGAGCAGGGGATAGCCCTCGCCGGCGGCGGCTCTCTGCTGCAGGGCCTGCCCGAGCGGCTCTCCGACGAGACTCGCATGCGCGTATATCGGGCCGACGATCCGGTAACCTGCGTGGTAAAGGGCGGCGCCAAGGTCCTGGAGCTACCTGACGGGCAGCGGGCGATGCTGCTCTCGGCCCTACGGGGCACGCTGCGTCGCTAGGCTTCGGCCGGCGATTCGTCAGGAGCCGCTGCCAGCAGCCTGCACGGCGGGCGACGGCCCGGCCACCCGCAGCGGTTGTGGCGCGGCGTCACAAGTAGGCGAGGACAACACGCATGTGAAAGGGCTCCGGAACTGGCCGCTCCTGGCGGCCGCTCTCGTGGCCAGCGTCGTAATCCTGCTCATTGGCTCGGCAGGCGCCCTGCGTCCGGCCGATAATGCGGCTTCCATCGTCCTTGTTCCCGTTCAGTATGCGTTGCACCGGGCTGTCGAGGGGTTCGGGAACCTGTTGCGAGCGCCCTATGACCTGCGCTATCTTCGCGCTGAGAACCAGCGCCTGCAGATGCAGGTCGATGAGCTCATCTATCAGCTGGCGCTCCGCAACGAGATCGAGCTCGAGAACGCCGCCCTGCGAGAGCTGCTGGGCCTGAGGGAGCGCTCGCCCGACATCTTTGGGCCGGATGCCGATCTCCTGTCAGCCGAGGTCATCGGCCGTGACCCGAGCAACCTGCTCCGCTACCTCACCATAGATCGGGGCAGCCGGGACGGCGTGCGGGTCGGCATGCCGGTGATCACCGCGCGAGGCCTCGTTGGCCAGGTAAGGGAAGTGCGCGGCAACTCGGCCAAGGTGGTCCTGCTGACGGACCCCTCGAGTGCGATCAACGCCCTGATCCAGCGTTCGAGGGCGACAGGCATCGTTGAGGGACAGACCGGCCCCAATCTGGTGCTGCGCTATCTGCCGCAGACCGAAGGGATCGCGCAGCCCGGCGACCTGGTGCTGACCTCCGGCCTGGGAGGGCACTTTCCGCGGCGTCTGCTGATCGGCGAGATCACCGAGGTCAGGCGCAGCGACGTGGATATGTTTCAGGAGGCCCGCCTGCGGCCGGCGGTGGACCTCGACGCTCTCGAGATCGTCTTTGTCGTTCGGCACTTTACGCCGATCGGAGTCGACGGACAGGCCGACCGCGAAGCAGCGCCGGCAGGCGGCAACTGATACCCGGAGGGCAGGCGATCCGAGCATACTACGTCTGGGCACCCATCCTTGTGATCTGTGCCCTGCTTCAGGTGACTCTGATGCCACACCTGGCCGTTGCAGAGGTGTGCCCCGACCTGGCCCTGGTCGCAGTGGTCTGCTGGGCCCTGCACCGGGGCACCGCCGACGGAGCTGTCGGTGGCCTGCTGGCCGGGCTCGTGCTCGACCTGCTCTCAGGAGCGCCGTTCGGCGTGCACACCTTTGCCATGACGCTCGCCGGCACGGCCGCCGGGCTGGCAGTGGCGCTTGTGCCGCGCGAGCACGCCATGCTCCTGCCGGGGATGGCGGTCCTGTGCACGATCCTGCAGCAGGCAGCCTGCGTGTCGCTCCTGCGGGCGGCGGGCTGGCCACTGGGGTGGTCTCAGGCGGTTGTCGTGATTGTCATCGTCGCTTCTGTGCTGAACCTTCTCCTGACAATCATCCTGTACCCCTGGGTCGGCCGCCTGGGGCGCGCACTGTCTCAAGGGGAATCGGGTTGGTGAACCTATGAGCCGGTGGGAGTTGAGGCTCCGCTTCCTCGCCGTGCGGGCAGTGATCCTGGGAACCTTTCTGGTGCTGGGGATCCGCCTGTGGCAGCTCCAGATCGTGCGCCGCGACGAGTTCCAGATGCGCGCGGACCGGCAGCGCTTCCGCATCGAGGCCATCGATGCGCCGCGCGGCGTCTTCTACGACCGCAATCACCGACTCCTCGTTGTGAACGTGCCGAGGTTTGTCGTGTCAATCACCTGGGCCAACCTCCCACAGGATGAGGCAGCCCAGGGGGCCACCCTCGAGCGCCTTTCGAGCCTCCTGGGCATCCCCGTCTCCCGTGAGCAGCCCAGGCTGGCGTCGCTGCGGGGCGTTCAGGACATAGAGATACCCGCCGGCCCCGGACCGGTTGACCTGGAGAGCCTGGTCGAGGAGGCCAGGAAACGCCCCTTCGAGCCCTATCCGGTCGCGGTGGACGTGGACCGACAACTCGCCTTCGTGATCATGGAAGAGCAACCACAGCTCCCTGGCGTATCGGTTCAGGTCCAGGCGACCCGAAGCTACCTCGACGGCCCTCTCATGGCCCACATCCTCGGCTACATGTGGCGCATGCCCAAGGAGGAGGTCAGCTACTACACCTCCCTGCCGCACAGCGACTATACGCCCAATGACCAGGTCGGCTACAGTGGCCTCGAACGGACTATGGAGACCACGCTGCACGGCCGACGCGGCCTGAGGATGCTCGAGGTCGACCTGTGGGGCAGAGAGGTGTCGGTGCTCGACACCCTGCCACCGCAGCCCGGGAACAGCGTCATCCTAACCATCGACCGCGACCTGCAGGCGGCCACCGAGCAGTTCCTGAAGCAGGGGATGTCTGGTGCCCACGGGGATTCGGCGGTCGCCATCGTCATGTCCCCCCGTACGGGCGAAGTGTTGTCGATGGTCTCCCTGCCTACCTACGACAACCGGCTCTTCGCCGAGGGCAGGATCGAGGCATTCTCGCAGCTCCTGAACGACCCCGCGCAACCCATGTTCAATCGCGCCATCGCCGGCCAGTATGCGCCGGGCTCAACGTTCAAGATCGTCCCGGCAGCCGCCGCCCTGCAGGAGCGCGTCATTGACCGCCGCGAGACCCTCACCTGCGAAGGCATCCTCACCCTCGAAGCCTATGGGCAGTGGCTCTTCTACTGCTGGATCCACAAGTATGGGATAGGCCACGGCAACGTCAACATCGTGGACGCCCTCGCCCAGTCGTGCGACATCTACTTCTACAAGCTGGCGGGAGGCTACAAGGACTTTCGCGGGCTCGGGCTCGACGTGATGAACCACTACGCCCGGATGTTCGGGCTCGGTGAGCCAACCGGCATCGAGCTATCCGGCGAAGAGGGGGGCCTCGTTCCCACGGCCAAGTGGAAGCGTCTGAACATCAACGAAGTCTGGACGACCGGCGACACCTACAACGCAGCCATCGGCCAGGGCTATGTGCTGGCCACTCCGCTGCAGATGGTCAATGCCCTGTGCGCCGTCGCCAACGGTGGCACCCTCTACAGGCCAACACTGGTACGGGAGATTATGGATGCGAACGGCAACGTGGTACGGCCGTTCCAGCCTCAAGCCATCCGCAAGCTGGACGTGTCGCCCGAGGTGTTGGCAGTCGTCGAGGAGGGATTGCGCAAAGCTGTAACCGATGGCACCGCGCGACTGATGGACCTCGGCGAGGTCACGGTGGCCAGCAAGACCGGAACGGCCGAGTACGGCGTCGCCGACGAGAAGGGCACCCGCCCGACCCACGCCTGGCTCATGGCCTATGCACCGGTAGAGGACCCCGAGGTCGCAGTCATCGTGTTCATCGAGGGTGGCGGTGAAGGCTCCAGCGCCGCCGCCCCCGTGGCTGCCCAGATCCTTCGGTACTACTTCGGCCTGCCTCTTTTGGAGCGGTAAATCCTGGAGAACCATGGCCAGACAGACAGATGCCACCGACGAGCAGATCGCCATCAAAGGCACCCGCGACGGCGTGTCAGTTACCATCGGGCAGGGCCCATGGCCCGAGCTCATGGCCCGGCTCGCCGGGCGACTGGAGGCCACGCGCGATTTCTTCAAGGGTGCGCGGGTCCTGATGGACGTCGGCGCGCGGACGGTCAGCGCAGCCGAACTGCAGCAGGCCGCACAACTGTTGGCCGGGCATGGGATGTCCCTCGTATCGGTCATCTCGACTAACGCAGAGACGCAGGAAGCCGGCCGGCAGGCAGGGTTGGGCCTCGTGCTTCCACAGCCAGCGCTCGCCGACAACCAGGTCAAGACCCTCCCCTTCGTCGAGGGTATCCTGCTGCGGCGCACGCTGCGCTCTGGCCAGGTAGCTCGCCACGAGGGCCACGTGGCCATCATCGGGGACGTCAACGCCGGAGCGGAGATCATTGCTGGTGGCGATGTCATCGTGTGGGGAAAGGTGCGGGGCATCGTACACGCTGGGGCGGGCGGCGACGAGAACGCCGTCGTCTGCGCCCTCTACCTCGCTCCTACCCAACTGCGCATCGGCCCCTACATCGCTCGAGCACCGGAAGGCCGCGCCATGAGACCACGCGGTCCGGAGAAGGCCTACATCCGGGATGGCGCCATCGTCGTAGAGCCATGGCAGGCACAGGGCTAGGCGGCCCCTCCATCGCCTGCGGATTCGAGCCATCCGGGCAGGTGCGCAACAGATGCTGCATCGCCCCAAAGGAGGAACACTGTGCCAGGACGCGTCATTACCATAACGTCCGGCAAAGGGGGCGTGGGCAAGACCACGACCACGGCCAACCTCGCCGTTTGCCTCGCCCTCCTCGGCCAGAGAGTAGTTGCCATCGACGCCGACATCGGTCTGCGCAACCTGGACGTAGTCCTGGGGTTGGAGAACCGCGTGGTCTACGATCTCGTAGACGTCGTCGAGGGCCGTTGCCGGCTGCGACAGGCGTTGATACGCGACAAGCGGCTCTCCGAGATGTATCTGCTGCCCGCCGCCCAGACGCGCGACAAGACGGCCGTCAACCCCGGGCAGATGGTCGAGATCTGCCATCAGCTCCGACCCGACTTTGACTACATCCTTATCGATTCGCCCGCGGGCATAGAGCAGGGGTTCCAGAACGCCGTCGCCGGCGCAGACGAAGTCATCATCGTCACCACTCCGGAAGTGTCGGCCGTGCGAGACGCCGACCGCATCATCGGCCTCGTCGAAGCGGGCGAGAAAGGCCCCGCACGCCTCATCATCAACCGCATCAAGCCTGACATGGTGCGCCGGGGGGACATGCTCGACGTCAGCGACGTCCTCGAGATACTCCGGATCGACCTCCTCGGCATCATCCCCGAGGATGAGCATATCATCGTGTCCACCAACAAGGGGACACCCGTCGCCCACGACATCGGGGTGCCGGCCGCTCAGGCTTTTCGGAACATCGCGCGACGCCTCAGAGGGGAAGAGGTCCCCTTCATGTCCCTGGGCGGCTCCGACAACCTCTTCGGGCGTCTGCGCCGGCTCATCGCACCGCGCTCAGATACGCATTAGCCCATCATCGCCCCGCGTACGGCCATTGCGTCTGGAGGCAGCCCGGCATGTGGGACAAGTTCACAGGCAAGAAACGCGTGACTAGCCGCGAGGTTGCCAAACAGCGCCTCCAGCTTGTCCTCATCCACGACCGGAGCGACATCTCGCCGGTCATGCTCGAGGCCCTGAAGGCTGACCTGATCGCCGTCATCTCGGAGCATCTCGATATCGATCAGGAGGGCATCGAGATCACGCTCTCCGAAAGCCGCGGACGTAGCCGCCTTCTGGCGACGATACCCATCCTGGGACGGAGAACTAGGCGATGATGTACCGAGAGCGCAGCCTCTCGTTCGACTGGCTGCTCATCTGTATTACGCTGGCGCTGCTCGCGCTGGGAATCCTCATGATCAACAGCGCGACGGCGAACGTCCCCAGAGACGGGACCCCCTTCTACAACCTGCCCGCAATCCGCCAGGGCATTAATGCGGCTGTCGCCCTCATCGCGTTGATCGGGGTGAGCCTGGTGAACTATCGGGTGTGGGCCCTGTGGCGATGGGTGCTCTACGGCGGCATGCTGGTGGCCCTTGCGCTCCTGCTTGTAGCCGGCCGCGTCTTCTTTGGAGCCCAGTCTTGGTTCGAAGTCGGGCTGTTTGCGCTACAACCCTCCGAGCTGGCCAAGATCGTGTTGATAGTGGTCCTCGCCCAGTACCTGGGCACACACGAGGAGCAGGTCAAGCGCGGCAGTGGCCTGATCATCTCCCTGCTGATCGCCCTCCCCTTCCTGGCACTCATCTTCGCCCAACCCGATCTGGGGACGGCAGCGGTCCTCGTGGCCATCTGGCTGGCCATGCTCTTTGTGGCCGGCGTGCCCGTGCGTCACCTGGCATTGATTGGCGTGGCGGGCATTGTCCTCGCACCGCTGGCCTGGGGCCTTATGAAGCCCTACATGCGAGAGCGCATCCTGATCTTTCTCAACCCAACGAGCGACTCCTCTGGCAAGACGTACAACGTGATCCAGGCTTTGATCAGCATCGGCTCAGGAGGGTTCTGGGGCAAGGGCCTCGGCCAGGGCACTCAGAGTCAGCTTGGCTTCCTTCGCGTGCGACACACGGATTTCGTCTTCTCAGTGCTGGCGGAAGAGCTCGGCTTCGTGGGAGCGGCCCTCCTGCTCGTCTTCCTCGCCGGGCTACTGCTTCGGATCACGCACATCGCCGCACGCACTACCGATCCCTTCGGCCGGCTCATCGCGACGGGCGTCGCCGCCATGATCTTTGTGCAGGCTGCGATCAACCTCGGATTCAACACGGGGATGCTTCCCGTCACCGGGCTTCCACTCCCACTGATCAGCTACGGTGGCAGCTCCCTCATCACCACCTTGATCGGCCTCGGCCTCGTGCAGAGCGTCGCCATCCATTACCAAGCGCCGGAGGGCACATAGCGGGGTGTAGTTCACCGATGGGGGCAGGCTCTTGTGCGCTGCTGACAAGGCCCCCACCCCCGGCGCTTCCTCCCCGGGTCGGCCTGCGGGCAGACCCGGGGAGGAAGCGCTTTCTCTATGGGGTGTTATGCGGCGGCGCGCGTAGCGCGCCGCCGCATAACACCCCACTCTACGCATCTCCCCTCGCCGGGCAGACGCCGCGGCGTCCCCCTGGGGAGGGGACGCGGGAGGGGCTGATGACGGCTGGCAGAGTGCAAAATGCCCCAATACTGAAACTGCACCCCACATAGCGCCGCCGCGCCCCCCTCTGCACCAATCTGTGGTATAATGGGCGCGTTCTGCGCCTGCCTTCGGGCACCTTGCCCCGGCAGGAGCCGGCACTCCATCCTGGCCAAACCGCCAAGTCGGAGGTCACCGTGTCACAGCCTGCGGTGCGCGTTCGCTACGCGCCGAGCCCAACGGGCCTCTTCCACGTCGGAGGAGCCCGTACAGCCCTCTACGACTGGCTCTTCGCCCGACACACGGGCGGCAAGTTCATACTGCGCATCGAGGATACCGACCGCTCCCGCTACCGCCCGGGTGCCCTCGAGGACCTGCTGGCCGGCCTCCGCTGGCTGCAGTTGGACTGGGACGAGGGGCCCGAGGTCGGCGGGCCCTACGGCCCCTATATCCAGTCCGAGCGGCTTCCTCTGTACCAGGAGTTTGCCAACCGGCTGGTCGCCAAGGGTGCCGCCTACCGCTGCTACTGCCCTCCTGAGCGGCTCATAGCCCTCCGTGAGCAGCAGGCGCTGCGCGGGGAGCCCCCCGGCTACGACCGCGCCTGCCGCGACCTGACCCAGCGGCAGATTGCCGACTATGAGGCAAAGGGAGTGACGCCGGTCATCCGCCTGCGCGTGCCGACGGAAGGCACGACGACCTTCCACGACCTCATCCGCGGCGATATCACGGTGGACAACCGCAGCCTCGACGACCTCGTCCTGCTCAAGTCCGACGGCTATCCAACCTACCACCTCGCCAATGTCGTCGATGACCACCTGATGGAGATCACGCACGTCACCCGCGGTGACGAGTGGATTCCGTCAACGCCCCGCCACATCCTACTCTACCAGGCCTTCGGGTGGGACCCGCCCCAGTTCGCCCACCTCCCTCTCATCCTGAGCCCAACCGGCAAGGGAAAGCTGAGCAAGCGGAAGGCGAAGGGCCCCGGCGGCGAGGAGTACCTCGTCATGGTGCACGAGTTCCGCGAGGCGGGCTACCTTCCGGAGGCCATGTTCAACTTTCTTGCCCTCCTCGGCTGGTCGCTGGATGAGACGACCGAGATCTTTACCCGCGAGCAGGCCGTCGCCGCCTTCGAGCTGGAGCGCATCAGCAAGGCCCCGGCGGTGTTCTCTTATGACAAGCTGAAGTGGATGAACGGCGTCTACATTCGCCAGCTCGCCCCTGAGGTGCTGGCCGAGCGGCTGCAGCCGTTCCTCGCCCGCTCGGGTATCGTCGTCGATCAGGAGACGGCGCTCAAGGTCGCCCGCCTCGTACAGGAGCGCATCACCACACTGGCCGAAGCGGCGGCGCTCGTGGACTTTGCCTTTGCCGACAGCATCTCCTACGATCCTGCCCTGCTCATCCAGAAAGGCATGAGCCGGCAGGATACCATGCGGGCCCTCGAGGCCTCCCGGCACGCCCTGGCGGAGCTGCCAGCCTTCGATGAGGCGTCCATGGAGACGGCCCTGCGGCAGCTCGCCCAGGCCCTCGGCCTCAAGGCCGGGCAGCTCTTCGGGGCCATCCGCGTGGCCGTGACGGGCAGAGCCGTCGCCCCGCCGCTATTCGGCTCCCTCGAGCTGGTCGGCCGCGAGCGGGTCCTCGCCCGGCTACGCCGCGCCGAAGAGCTGCTGGTCGCCGAGCCGGCCTGAGGCCGCTGAGGCACGATGCCGGGTGGAAGGGCGCACGGCGTGCCCGCCCGGGCGAGCGACCATTCTCTATGGGTGCCCGGGCACTCCTGGCGCGCCGCGGCGTGCCAGCAGTGCCCGCGACTCCCTCACCCGGCTTCCCGCTCCAGGCGGGCGCTTCAAGGGCGGACAGCCTTCTTCGCTCGCGGGGAGAGGACCTTGCCCATCAAGGGACCCCCACCCCTAGCCCCGCCCCCGCGCCGGAGACTGTTGCACGGATATTGTAAGAAAGGGAGTCGACAAGACGGCTGTGCGGCTCAAGAGGGCGGCTTCGGGCCTTCTCGTTCCGGTCCGACCCGCTGTTGAGACGGCAGATCGGAA
>DYEI01000417.1 GCA_020725765.1 Anaerolinea sp.
GGGGTGGGGGTCCCCTCGATGGGCCATGCCCTCGCCCCACGACCGAAGAAGGCTGTCCGCCCTTGAAGGGGGGTAGGGGGAGGGGTTCCCCAACACCAGGTGGTTGGGCGCCATCTCCGTGCCCCTTTGAGATGTCAAGGGGCACGCTCCGGGCCACAGGAGTCCCGGCTGCCCGGCTGCGACGCCAGTGCTGCCTTCCTCCGGAGGGCTACCTGCATTGACACCGCAGGATTGTGCCCGTATACTGGCCCCATCCTCAAGAGCTACCAGAGGATTCATGATCGTCCGTGCCCTGCTCGGCCGCCTTGGACCGCAGCAGCTGATCTCTCTGGCGCGGCGCACGGCACCCGACCGCGAGTTCCTCGTCTGCGACGGCAGGCGCCTGACGCGCCGCGAGTTCTTTGCGCAGGTCGAGGCGCTGGCCGCCGGGCTGGCAGCGCTGGGGATCGGCAAAGGGGACTGCGTCGCGACCCTGCTGCCAGCCTGCCCTGAGGCGGTGCTGGCCCTGTTCCTCCCCTGGGTGCTGGGCACCGTGGAGGTGCCCCTCAACCCCCTGTTGCGCGAGTACGAGCTGCGCCACATCCTAGCGGACTGCTCCGCCCGTGCCGTCATCACCACGCGCTCCTGGGCCGGGCACGACTACCTCAGCCTGCTGGCCCGTATCCGGGCCGACACACCCGCCCTGCAGCACATCATCGTGCGCGAGCCCGGCGACCCCGGCGTGCCTGGGGTCCTGTCGCTTCCGCGGCTCCTCGCGCACGCCTCCGGGCGCCCGCGGGTGCGCCTGTCGCCGGCAGAGCCCGGGCGCATCTCCTACACCTCGGGCACGACCGGGCTGCCCAAGGGCGTGGTGCACGCCCGGGAGGGCTACTGGGGCCTGGCGCACCAGAGCGCGAGCAGCCGCCTGGACCTGAGCGTGCTGCGATGCCTGCTGCTCCCCTTCCCACCCTATCACTATGCCGGCTGGCTGGGGGTCATGAGCGCCTTCCTGTCGGGTGGCAAGGTCGTTCTTATGGAGCGATTCAGCCCGCAGCGGATGCTGGAGCTGATCGAGGAGGAGCGCGTCACTCAGGTCGGAGCCTCGCCCACGATGTACCACCTGCTCCTCAACTCACCGGGGCAGGAGCGCTATGACCTCTCTTCGGTGCGCAGGCTGACCCTGGGCGCCGAGCCCTGTCCGCCGGACCTGGTCAGGGCGCTTCGCGGGCGCTTTGGCTGCCATATCGAGAGCTTTTACGGGATGACCGAGTGCGGGATCATCTCCTGGACCGGAGAGGAGGATCCCTGGGAGATCGTCGCCATGACGGTTGGCCGGCCGGTGCCCGGTGTGAAGGTCCGGATTGTCGGGGAGGAAGACGAGCCGCTTCCCCGAGGCACCATCGGCGAGGTGCTGGTACAGAGCTCGCAGATGATGCTGGGCTATCACAGGGACCCTGCCCTCACAGCTCAGGCTCTGGACGCCGAGGGCTGGCTGCGCACCGGCGACCTCGGGTACGTGGGCGAGGATGGCTATCTGCGCCTCGTGGATCGGAAGAAGGACGTGGTCATTCGCGGTGGGCAAAACGTCTACCCGGCCGAGGTCGAGCGCTACCTGTGTGAGCATCCGGCTATCGCACAGGCGGCGGTCGTAGGTGTTCCGGGCGCCGTCTGTGGCGAACGTCTCTGGGCGTTTGTTGTGCCCGCAGCCGGAGCGCGGGTCACAGCGCGCGAGGTGCTGGAGCACTGCCGGGGTGGGGTTGCACCCTTCAAGGTGCCCGAAGTCGTTCGGATCGTCGATCGCCTACCGGTCACGGCGACGGGCAAAGTGCAGAAGTACAGGTTGCGTGAGATGGCCTACACGGAGGAGAACGATGGCCGAGCCGATGACCTTTGAGGAGTTCCGCCTGCGCCTCGCGACCCTTCTCGATCTGCGGCCGGAGCAACTCGTCCCCGAGGCCAGCTTTGTCGCCGATCTGGGGATCGACTCCCTGCGCATGCTCGACGTTGTGCTGCAGCTAGAGGACGAGGGCCTTCAGCTCTCGCCAGACCTCGCCTGGCAGATGCGCACCGTCGGCGATGCCTATCGGGTGTACTGTGAGAGGGCCCGAGCGCCCTAGCGGTAGGGCGGCGATCCGGCCCCGCGGCCGGCGCCCGGATCGCCACTATTCCTCTTCCGCCAGCCGCCGCGCCTGCTCGATGTACTCCAGGGACTGGTGCCGGAAGTAGGTGTTGTATAGCTCGGCGTAGTGCCCTCCAGCCGCAAGGAGCGAGTCGTGGTTCCCTTCCTCGATGATGCGGCCGTTGCGGAGGACGATGATGCGGTCGACGTTGCGCACCGTCGAGAGGCGGTGGGCAATGACGATGCAGGTGCGGCCCCTCATGACCTCGTCGAGACCCTCCTGGATCTGTGTCTCAGTAAAGGGGTCCACGCTGGCCGTGGCCTCATCGAGGATGAGGATCCGTGGGTCGGCCAGCACCACGCGCGCGAGCGCCACGAGCTGCCTCTGCCCCATAGAGAGCCGCGCTCCGCGCTCACCAACATCGGTGTTGAGGCCGTCAGGGAGGTCCTCCAGCC
Source organism: Anaerolinea sp. (assembly GCA_020725765.1). Taxonomy (GTDB): domain Bacteria; phylum Chloroflexota; class Anaerolineae; order SpSt-313; family SpSt-313; genus SpSt-313. Next base: position 2,555 of record DYEI01000417.1, read on the forward strand.
ATTCGCCCTTGGCGATCCGCCGCGCTGCCGCGGCTACCTCCTCGTCGGTGGCACTCGGGCGGCTGTACCGGATGTTCTCTCCGAGCGTCCCGGAGAAGAGGAATGGCTCCTGAGGCACGATCCCCACGTGGCGCCTGTACTGCGCCAGGTCCAGGGTGCGGATGTCGCGCCCGTCGATCAGTATCTTCCCGCCCTGGAACTCGTAAAAGCGCTCCACCAGCCGCGCCAGGCTGGACTTGCCGGCCCCCGTGTGCCCGACGATGGCGACCTTTTCCCCGGCTGCGACTGAGAGCGAGAAGCCGTCGAACACGACCTCGCGGCCGGTGTAGCTGAAATGCACGTCCATAAAGTCGATCCGGCCGGCGAGCGTCCCGACCGGCTCGGACGCTATCTGGATCACGCGGGGGCCCGCGTCCATCAGGGAAAAGACGCGTTCGGCGGCCGAGAGGCCGTCCTGGAACTGACTCCAGAAGGAGGCCACGCCCGTCATCGGGAACCAGACCATTCCCACTGTCTGCACAAAGAGGAACCACTCGCCAGGGGTCACCAGGCCGCGGAGCTGGGCCGAGCCTCCGTAGTAGATGACCAGCGCGACACTGACCCCGATACCTGTCTCAAGGAGCGGGATGATGGTGTTCATCACCCACCCGCGGATCAGGTTGACCCGGTAGGCGCGCCTGTTGACCTTGAGAAAGCCCTCGTAGACGGCCGCCTCCTGCCTAAAGTTCTTGGCTACGATGATGCCGCTGATGGACTCCTGGATCAGGGCGTTCACCTCAGCGAGCACCCGGCGGGCACTGCGCGTGACGCGGCGTGCCACACCGCGGAAGGACAGGGCGAGCCCCATGATCACCGGCACGGTCGCCAGCACGATCATCGCCAGGCGCACATTGATCACAAAGAGTGCGGCAAACAGGATGAGCACGTAGAGCAGGGTGCTGATCAGGTTGGTGACCAGCATGACCACATCCCCGAAGGCAGTGGTATCCGAGGTCACGCGGCTCACGATCTTGCCGGAAGGCTGCTCGTCATAGAAGGACAGGTCGCGCTCGGTGACTGCGCGGAAGGCATCCTCGCTGAGCTTGAGCACCACATTGCTCACGGCTTCGGCCGAGCGGGTCTGCCGGTAGTAGTTGCTGACCCAGCCCAGAGAGTTGAAGAGCAGCACTCCCAGGGCGATCACCCATAGTGCCACGCTCGACGCCGTCGAGGCCACCACGTCGATTCCCCGGGAGACCAGGATCGGTGTGCCCGCACTGACCGCCGAGTCGAGGACGACCATGCAGGCCACCACGAGCATCGGCCGCCACTGCGGCCTAAAGTACGCAAAGATGCGCCGGACAAGCCTGACGTCGCCGTAGGTCCGGTCGTAGGAGTCGCTGTCCAGGCCATCCATCACCCAGCCCATAGCTCACCTGCCATAGCGTGCAAAGATGCGCCGATATGCCTCACACCGCTCCATCAGCTCCTCATGTCGCCCCTGGTCCACAAGCTCCCCGCGCCGCAGAACAAGGATCCTGTCCGCCCAGCGGATCTGCGAAAGGCGATGGGTGATGAGCAGCGTCGTGCGACCCTTCATGATTCGGCGCATGGCCTTCTGGATCTCGTCCTCGGTGGCGCTATCGATGGCGCTGGTCGAGTCGTCGAGGATGAGGATGCGCGGATCGGTCAGGAAGGCACGCGCGATGGCAATGCGCTGGCGCTGCCCCCCGGAGAGTGTGACGCCGCGCTCGCCGACCATGGTGCCGTAGCCATCCGCAAAGCTCATGATAAAGTCGTGCGCCTGCGCCTCGCGGGCGGCGCGCTCGATCTCCTCCTTGGTCACCGGCCGGTGCACCCCAAAGGCAATGTTCTCGGCGAGGGTGCGCGAGAAGAGAAAGACATCCTGCTCGATGGCGGATATCTGCGAGCGCAGCGAGTGCAGGTGCCAATCGCGGACGTCGATTCCGTCGATCAGCACACGCCCGGCGGTCACATCGTAGGTGCGGTTGACCAGGCGGGTCAGCGTCGTCTTGCCAGAGCCTGTCTGGCCCACGATGGCGATCGTCTCTCCGGGCGCGGCCCGGAAAGAGATGTCGCGCAGCACCGGTGCGCCGTTGTAGGCAAAGCTCACGTTTTCGAACACGATCTCGCCGCGCAGGGGGCGGCTCACACCCTGCGGGTTCTCGTCCAGCTCGGTCTCGGCGTTGATCAGCTCGAGGATACGCTGGGCGCTGGCGATCCCGAGCTGGACGGTTGAGAAGGTCCATATGGAGATGAAGGAGGGGAAGCTGAGCATGCGCAGCAGCCCCATGTAGGTTACGACCTGCCCGACGGTCAGGCTGCCGGCGCGCAGGAGCAGCATGGCGTGCAGGAACCCGCCACCGACCGCCACGCTGAACACAAGCAGGGGCAGGTACCGGGCCTGCACGCGGCCCTGCTCGATAAAGGCATCCCGGCAGAGCCGCGCGTTCGTGGAGAATATGTGCTGCTCCTGCTCTTCCTGAGCTGACCCCTTGACTACCTCGATGCCGCTGATCGTCTCGGCGAGGCGCGCGTTGAGCAGGCCGAAGCGGCGTCTCACAATCTCGACTACCGGCTCGAGCTCCCGGACGTAGCGCCGAAGCGTGATGATGAAGAGCACCACAAAGATGCTGGGCGCCAGGAGGAGCGAGCCGGGGACAGCCGCCGGTATGGTCGCCATGGGCACGATCAGCCCGACCAGGGAGGAGAAGATCAGCGTGAGTCCCGGGTTGATCATAAAGTTTAGCTGGCGCACGTCGTTGGTGGCGCGCGCCATCACGTCGCCGATACGCTGACGTCCATGGAAGGAGAGGCTCTTGCCCAACAGGCTCAGGTATAGCTCGTCACGCGCATCGCGCTCAAAGCGCTGGGCGAGGAGCTCGATCACCAGGTTCCTCGCCAGATGGCTCAGGCCCTGCCCGAGCCCGACGCCCAGGATCACCAGCGCCGCGCGCAGCAGGAGGGCCTGCGTCACGCCGGGGTTGATTACCAGGTCGAAGGCGCGTCCGACCAGCACCGAGTTGGCGCTCTCCAGGACGACGGAGAGGAGGCTCAGCGCTACCGCGCCTGCGGGCAGCCAGGGGTAGCGCAGCACGTGGGAGATCACCCAGCGGATGGGACCGGAGCGGTTGTAGGGATACTCGCCTGCAACGGAGAACTCGCGCTTTTGCACGTCGCACTCCTCAAACGTCGAAGACCGCGCGACCCATGGAAATCGCGGGGAAACTCTAGCATTATAGCGACGTAAGGCCGTCCGCGCAAAGCGCCTTCCAGCCAGCAGGTGTTCAGACTCGCGTTCAGCGCATGGAACGGAGGCAGGCTGCCGGTAGCTCATCCCGTCGGGGAACCCTCTGCCCCTTCAAGGGCGGACAGCCTTCTTCGGTCGCAGGGCGAGGGCACGGCCCATCGAAGGACCCCTACCCCTGACGGTGCCCCGCGCCGCGCTATCCA
>DYEI01000418.1 GCA_020725765.1 Anaerolinea sp.
ACCCCCGGCGCCCCCTCCCCCGGGTCGGCCTGCAGGCCGACCCGGGGGAGGGGGCCCTTTCTGTATGGGGTGTTTGGCGGCGGCGCGCTACGCGCGCCGCCGCCAAACACCCCGTTTACTATCCCCCCTCCCCCAGGCGGGCGCGGCATGCCCACTCGGGGGAGGGGTGCACTTCACACACGACAACCGGGCGCATCGCCAACCGGGGGTGAGAGGGCTCCGGCCAGACGCCTATCGCAGAGCGAACCTCCGGGGCCAGAGGGCCTCGCGGCTGCCGCCCCCACGATGCTACCGAAGCACCAACGGCAGATAGCAGCGGTGCAGGACCCGTGTTGGCGTAGCGGTCGGGGTGGGCGATGGCGTGGCCGTGGGTGTGGGCAGTGGATCTGAGCTCGGAGCGAGCATAAAGTCGCAGAATGGCCACTCTACAAGGCTGGAGACTTCGAAGAGCCATTCCACGGACTCATAGCCCACTGCGCTAGCCTCGAGGCTGATGAACTCGCACGTGTCTGTGTAGACTGCAGGTATGCTGAGCGTGTAGGATCCGTCGCTTCCCGTCTGCACCTCGACCGGCGGGTCGCCTGCCACGCAGGGCACGGCCCGCACCGTCGCTCCCGCAATCCCCACATACGCCCCCCCGGACTCGCTCGCGTGCTCCACGCGGCCGGCCACAATCAGCGGCAGCCGCGTCGGAGTGGGCGTCAGCGTCGCCGTCGGCGTCCGTGTCTCTGTCGCTGTCGGCGTGGCCGAGGGCGTCAGCGTCGCCGTGGGCGTCTGACTCGGCGTTGGTGTCACCGACGGCGTGTGCGTCTCGGTCGGCGTTGGCGAGGGTGTCGGCGTCTGGGTCGGTGTCGCGCTCGGTGTCAGCGTCGCCGTCGGCGTCTGACTCGGCGTTGGTGTCGCCGAGGGCGTGAGAGTCTCGGTCGGCGTGGCCGAGGGCGTCAGCGTCGCCGTGGGCGTCTGACTCGGCGTTGGTGTCGCCGAGGGCGTGAGAGTCTCGGTCGGCGTTGGCGAGGCTGTCGGTGTCTGGGTCGGTGTCGCGCTCGGTGTCAGCGTCGCCGTCGGCGTCTGACTCGGCGTTGGTGTCGCCGAGGGCGTCAGCGTCTCGGTCGGCGTAGCCGAAGGCGTCAGGGTCTCAGTCGGAGTTGCCGAAGGTGTCGGCGTCTCAGTCGGCGTCTGGGTCGGTGTCGCGCTCGGTGTCGGCGTTACCGAGGGCGTCAGCGTCGCTGTCGGCGTTTCGCTCGGTGTCGGCGTTGCCGAGGGCGTCAGGGTCAAGGTCGGGCTCGGCGTCATCGAGGGCGTCGGCGATTCCGTCGGCGTCTGGCTCGGGGTGAGGCTCGGCGTCGCCGTCCGTGTCGCCGTCGGCGTGTACGGCGTGGCCGTAGGCCCTATTTCCAGGTCGGAAGTCACAATGGAGACCACGACGTCCTGCTGCCCGTTCGCAAACCGATCGTACGGTGTACCCGCCATCGCAAAGTCGGGTGAGTCGCTGGCGCCGGCCACACACACCACCCCGGCTGGCCCCAGCCTCAGGGCGAGTGCCGTATCCAGGCCACTTCCCCCCAGAAAGGCAGAGGCTTCGAGCGTCGACAGGGCCGGGTTGAGGCGCGAGATGACCATGTCGTCCTGGCCACAGTAGGTGCCATCGGTTACCGGATAGTCGGGCGAGCTGGAGTAGCCAGCGACGTACACGGTACCTGCGTCTCTGTGCACAGCCAGGGCCATGCCATAGTCCCACGAGGAACCACCCAGGAAAGTGCCTCCGGCCCCCGACGGCCCCAGGCTTGCGTCGAGCCGCGCCACGAAGATATCCATGGCGCCCCGATGCGTGGTGAAGGCCCCGCCCGATACCGGAAAGTTGGCCGACGCGGTGTACCCGGCCACGTAGACCCATCCTCCCCACAGCTCCAGCGCTTTTCCATAGTCAGCGCCAGACCCGCCGAGCAGGGTCGAGGCCTGCAACTGCGCCAGGCTCCCGTCCAGCCGGGATATGAACACATCGTAGACGCCATTGTGACTCGTATCGTACGCTCCGGGAGTTGTCGGATAGTCTCCCGAGCCCGTGTCGCCCGACACAAAGACGTTGCCACTTGCGTCCACAGCGAGCGACAGATCGTACTCGGAAGACGAGCCCCCGATGTACGTTGAGGCCACCAGAGCGCTCAGATCGCCGCTCAGTCGCGAGATGAAGACGTCTTTGCCGCCCCTTCGCGTCCGCGCGTAGGCACCCGCAGTAGTCGGAAAGTCATCCGACGATGTCTCTCCGGCGACATACGCCTCCCCACCAAACACCGCTACAGCCTGCGCTTCCTCGTTGCCGCTCCCAACCAGCAGAGCCGAACCGAGCAGCGATGAGAGGCTGCCATCGAGCTTGAGAACGAAGGCATCATCCGTACCGGTTGGTGATGCCCCGAAGGTAGCGGTCCTCGGAAAGTCGACCGAGGAGGTGCGTCCTGCCACATAGACGTATCCCTCCCCGTCGACGGCCAGCCTCTTTGCGGAATCAATGCCAGTGCCGCCGATGAAAGTTGAGGCGAGCAGAGTCTCCAGGTTGGCGTCGAGCTTGGACACGAATACGTCGTCACCGCCGGACCAGGCGTCGGAGTACACCCCGGTCGTCGTCGGGAACGTGATGGAGGACGTGGCGCCCGCGACGTAGATGTTGCCCTGTGCATCCACGTCAAGGGCATAGGCTGCCTCGGAGGAGCCACCGCCGAGGTAGGTGGAAGCGAGCAGCGGGTCGATCACCAATGGAAGTGTCGGATCGTACGAGGCGACCTCGAACCCATAGTCGCCCCCGTACACACGGTAGGCGACGTCAACGTACTCCCTGCGGCCGGCCCGCTCCTGATACGCAAGCGGCCGGCTGAAGCGGACGACCCCGAGCGCCGTCTCGATCTCCAGCTCGCCGGCGCCATTGACGAGCAGGTCCAGCGCCCCGTCCAGCGTGAGGCGAACGTCGTCTATCGATCCACCCGGCCAGATGGTGATGGTCTTCTCCACACTGCCAGCCCATGCGCGGACCGCCATCGTCACCCCGGGAAGGACCTCGCCGAGGCTGACCACCTCATACGCCGCAATGCCGGTGCGCCAGCGGGCAGGATCGTTTCCGCGCAGATAGCTGACCCTGGTCGCGACGCTGACCTCCCCCTTCGGGGAGACAGGCCCAGCGCCAACAAGGCGCTCCCGTAGCACGCAGCCAGCGCTCCACGCCAGCGATACCGCATCCCCGCCATCACGCCCCCTCGAATCGCGCTTTGGCAAGGCATAGACGAGCTCGCCGTCGCTTGTCACATAGACGACGCCGGCAAAGGTCTGCGCATAGAAACGGACTGCGGGATCAGCGATCTGGCCCTCGTTGGCGATAAAGGGCAGGCGGAGGGAGGTCACGCGCTGGAGGTCAATGGTACCTCTCTGGCTCTCGATGGCCGAGGTTGTGGGCTCCTGGCCAGTGCCGGCCGCCATCAGCGCCAGGAAGGCGACCAGTGCAACACCCGCCGCAAACAGCACTGCGGCACACAGACGATGGCTCTTCCCCGTGTTCATTTCCCCAGTCCCCGCGCCTCCGCTGGCGCAGTGCACTAGCCGGCCTCACCGAGAGGCGAACGCAGCACATCCGCCCGCCTGCACCGTGTGGCGCCCTACACGGATTCGTCGGGGGCCTGGGCCAGAGACCTTCGTTACTATCTTGAGACCTTACGCTAACCTTCTTGTTACCACATTCTGCATTCTGAGTCAAGTCCGCCGGACTGGTGAGTGCATCCAGGATGCGTCGCTGCCCGGGCTGCAGCCGGGTGTCTTGCCGTGCCACAGTCCGGCCCTTCTCCGGAATGAGCGGCTGGCGTTTCGGCGCCTGGCCGCCCGGGGGGGCGGCCAGGCGCCGAAACGCCAGCCCCAGCAAGAGCGCCGGCACCGGGTTTGCGCGAAGCGTGAGGCCCGGTTGCCGGCAGAGCGTCCCCGGCAGACTGCCTGACCGCGAATCTACTGACTGATCTTGGATACACCCGGACTGGTGGCAGGGCCAGGATGTACCTAGACGTCGGCGCCCAGCTCCCGCAGGAACTGCCGATCTTCTTCGGTGAGGCGGGCCCTCCCCAGCAGGTCAGGGCGCCGCTCCCAGGTGCGCCGCAGCGCCTCGCGGCGCCGCCAACGCTCGACCTCAGCATGGTGCCCGGACAGAAGGATCTCCGGCACGCGCAGGCCACGAAACTCGGCCGGGCGCGTATAGTGGGGGTACTCGAGAAGCCCATCGGCGTGCGAGTCTTTCAGCGCCGCCAGCGGGTCGCCGAGGGCGCCCGGCAGAAGCCGCGTTACAGCCTCCACGATGACCATGGCCGGTATCTCCCCCCCGGATAGCACATAGTCCCCGATGGAGATCTCATCTGTCGCGAGGTGGGTCCTGATCCGCTCGTCAAAGCCCTCATACCGCCCGCAGATCAGGATCATCCGCGGCAACAGCGCCAGCTCGGCAGCCACCTCCTGCCGGAAGAGCCGGCCCTGCGGCGTCAGAAGGATCACGGGCACCTCCAGCGCCTCCTTCGAGGCCACCGGATGGCCGAGAACCGCTTCCACGGCCAGGAACACCGGCTCCGGCTTCATGACCATGCCACCACCCCCACCGTAGGGGGCATCGTCGGTGATCCGATGCTTGCCCGGCGCATAGTCACGGATGTTGTGCACGTTGATCTCGACGAGCCCCATGTCGAGGGCCCGTCGCACGATGCTCTCCTCGAAAACGCCGCAGAACAACCCGGGAAACAGGGTCAGGATGTCGAAGCGGAGCATCGCTCCTCCCCATCCGGCCCCGCTGGTCAGGCGCCATCTCCGGCGACACCCCAGCAGGCGCCTCCATGCTTGCCCTTGCGAACCGCTTGGCCTATAGTATACGCAAACTCCGGGTGGCCTGCGACCCGGATTTGCCTGCCAGCGACAGTCCACGAGGGCGACCGCCAAAGTGGGTGTTGGGCGGCCGGGGCGCTTCTCGCGCCCCGGCCGCCCAACACCCATCGAAGCCGAAGCTCAGGCCTGGACACTCGCAGCCGGATGGTCGCCCGGCTGCCTCGTTAACCTGGCTGTAACCTTGAGAAAGGGATATCCAACGGGATCGGTAGAAGGAGGAGGTCCGCCGCTCATGGAGCTCAGAATCGTTTCCATTCAGAAACCAGACGACGTCAACCTCATTCTGGGCCAGAGTCACTTCATCAAGACGGTGGAGGACCTGCACGAGGCCCTGGTCCAGGCTGTGCCGGGGGCGAGATTCGGGATCGCTTTCTGCGAGTCCTCCGGCGCCCGCCTGGTCCGCTGGACGGGCACTGACGACACCATGATCGACCTGGCCCGCCAGAACGCGCTCGCCATCGCGGCCGGGCACTCGTTCCTCATCTTCCTGGCCCCAGGGCTCTACCCGATCAACGTCCTGAACGCCGTCAAGATGGTGCCGGAGGTCTGTCGCATCTTTTGTGCCACGGCCAATCCGGTGCAGGTTATCCTTGCCGAGACGGAGCAGGGTCGCGGCATCCTTGGGGTCGTGGACGGGCAGTCGCCCCTCGGCGTCGAGGATGAGGCCGGCAAGGAGTGGCGCCACAGCTTCCTGCGCCGCATCGGGTACAAGCTCTAGGAGCGACGGGCAGCCTGCTACTGCCCCAGGGGAGAAAGCGGCTGGCTGGCCCCATCGTCCCGGGTCCCATCCAGCCAGTGCCCGGCGAGCCGCTCCAGCCATCCTTCGCCGCGAAGGCCATCGAGCGTGCCATTGAGGGCCGCGTACAGCTCCGGGCTGTCCCGACGGACGGCGATGACGTAGGACTCGTCCGTCAGCGCTGGTCCGCGCAGGGCCAGCGCCGGCCGGGTACGCAGCGCCAGCCTCGCTGTGATGCTGTCGGCAATCGCCGCGTCGGCACCGCCAGATAGGACCAGGTCCAGCGCCCGCTCGCCGCTCTCAACAGCCGCAATCGAGAGCGGGAGCCGCTCGCGGTCTCGCAGCCGCAGGGCCTCCTGATGCGCGACCGAGCCCATCTCGACAGCCACGCGGCAGCCGCCGAGGTCACGATAGGTGCCAATCCGTGTATCCTCGCGGCGCACCACGAGGACCTGCCCGGCGTTAAAGTAGCCGCCCGTGTACAGCACGTGCGGCGTTCGCTGGCGCTCGTACGGCAGCGCAGAGATGAGAGCATCGCAGCGCCCCGCGGCGAGCGCATCGTACAGCCCGTCAAAGCTGATATCGACGAACACAGGCCGCAGACCAAGCCTGCTGCAGAGCTCGTACGCGAGGTCGACGTCGAGGCCGCGGACCTCCCCTCCCTCCACGACCTCGAAGGGCGGATAGCTGGCATCCATGCCGATGCGGAGGACGCCCTCCCTCCGACACCGCTCCCACGTCTCATCCCCCGGTCCACCGGGCAGCCACGCCCGACCTGCCAGGAGCGCCGCGGCCGCAAGGACCGCCACCGCCGCAACAGCGCTTACGAGCCGCCCCGGCCGCAGGTGACTGCGGGCTACCACGCCATCGCCTCCCCCACGAGCTCGCCCCGGGCATACTGCTGGACCGCCACATACAGCGGCTTGGGCGTAAAGTCCACCGACACAAAGGTGAAATAGTCCTGATAGCTCCGAGCCGGCCACGGGAAGCGAAAAGCCCACAGCGCAACTGCCCGACACCACGGCCACTCCTCGCGTGCCTTCTCATAGGCCCGAATGGTGTAGCTGATCCGCTGTGCCGGAGTCACTGCCCGGGTCCAACGCGGATGATCATTCCATCCCCCCTCGGTGATCAGGCAAGGGGTCTCTCCGTCGCCATTCCGGACCATCACCTCGTGCGTCAGCTCGGTCCGCGCAAAGTTGACCACCTCCGGGGAAGACGGCGCGTCGGGCGCAAAGGTCCAGCCATAGGCATGAACCGCCAGAGCATCAAAGCAGCCCCGGGCGCCCGCATCGTACATGCGCTGGAGAAAGACAAGATCGTCCATCCCCCACTCGTTTCCTTCCGGGGCGGTCGTCGGCGCGAGGCCAGCAGCCACGACCTGCACAGCAGGGTTGGCCTCCTTGGCCCGCCGGTAGCAGGCGCACAGGAGCCGCGTGTATGCCACGGGGTCTACCGGCCGGTAGCCCCACTCGAAGCTCAGGTTCGGCTCGTTCCAGATGATGACGTAGGGCACCCGCTCCCCATAGCGCTTCACAAAGGCGTATACAAAGTCGGCCAGGTCCCCAAAGTGCTCCTCATCCAGGTAGCGGGGAGTCGTCTCCGGAGGGCGCGCCCAGGCTGGCACAAAGTCGATGCGCCCGACGACGGTGAGCCCCTGCGCCACTGCGTGATTCACGACCAGGTCCGGATGCGACCAGTCGTAGCGCCCCTTCTCCGGCTCATAGTAGCCCCAGGGAAAGTACTCGACGACCCACGGCGCGCCCATCTCGCGGACCATGGCCAGGGTGCGCTGAATCTTCCACTCCTCGACCTCGTCGGTCAGGCGGGTGTGCACGCCCATCTTGGGGTTCTGTGTCACCACAGTGCGGGGTCTGCCCGGGCGCACAACCGGCTCGGGCGCCCTCAGCAGGAAGGGAACAGCAAAGCTCAGGAGGATGACGCAGACGAGCACCTCGGCCAGGGTACGACTATAGAAGCGGGCGAGGGGGATGCGCATCACGACCCGTGTGTCTCCAGCCAGGACAGGACCAGCTCCCGTATGCGATCCAGGCAGGGCTGCCCCACGTCGAACCAATGCACCCTCGGGTCATCCGGACTGAACCAGGCGTACTGATGTCGGATGAAACGCCGCGTGTGCCGCTTGATGAGGGCCGCAGCGTCCTCGAGGCTCAGCTCCCCTCGGAGGTAGGCACCGATCTCCCGGTATCCCAGCGCCGACATTGCGGGGAGATCCAGGTCGTAACCTCGGGCGACAAGGTCTCTCACCTCGTCGATCCAGCCGGCAGCGACCATCCCATCGATCCGCGCGTCAATGCGCGCGTACAGCCGGGCACGCTCCATCGTCAGCCCTATCCATAGCACGTCATAGGGCGGCGGCTCTCGCCGCTGCAGCCGCGAAGGCGGCTCCCCCGTGCCATAGTACACCTCCAGCGCCCGGATCACGCGGCGCACGTTGCGCGGATCGATCCGCGCCGCGGCCACCGCATCTACAGCCTGGAGCTCATTGTACAGCGCCTCGGCCCCCTCGCGCGCGGCGCGCTCGAGAAGCACCTGCCTGAGAACCGGGTTCGGCGGCACGTGCGGCACGGTCCAGCCCTCGACCACCGCCCGCACGTAGAGGCCGGTTCCACCCACAAGGAAGGGAATCCTCCCCCGGCTCAGGATGTCCTCGATCGCCACCCGGGCAAGCTCCTGGTACTCGGCCAGGGTGAGCGTCCGATCCGGATCGACGACGTCAATGAGGTGATGCCGGACCTGTGCCTGCTCCTCGGGCGTCGGCTTCGCCGTGCCAATATCCATGCCGCGGTAGATCTGCCGCGAGTCGGCCGAGACGATCTCGCCCCCAACCTCCCGGGCGAGCGATACGCCCGCGGCGGTCTTGCCCACGCCGGTCGGGCCCACGATGACGATCAGCGGCTTGCTCATGGAGCCATCACGTCGCGCACGACCTCAAGGCGACGCACCCTTCCGCGGATGTCCAGGTCTACCGCCACCAGGTCTATGCGCCAGTTGGAATCGGCGGCATTGTGCGTATCGAGATAGTGAGCGGCAACCTGCGCCAGCTTCTTCTGCTTGGGGCCGTCCACGGATTCCTCGGGCGTGCCCCAGTCGTCGCCACGGCGCGTGCGAACCTCCACGAATACCAGGCAGTCTGCATCCATTGCGACCAGGTCGACCTCGCCCACGCTGCAGCGGTAGTTGCGCTCCAGGATGCGGTAACCGCGCGCGACCAGGTAGCTTGCCGCCAAATCTTCGCCACGTCGCCCGAGCCCCTGGCGAGCCGTCCTCATCTCACGCGCACCCCCTCACAGGCGCACTTGCGCCGGCCGGTATCGCCCTGTCATGCCCATGGTGGCCTCTGCCAAGACCCCCGGCTGGCGACGCCCCTATCCTACCGGAAACAGGGAGCGCCGTCAATACCTCCGACTGCCGTAGCTGCTCAGACTCGCGTTCAGCGCATGGAACGGAGGCAGGCTGCTCGCGGATCTCTCCGCCGGGATCGGCTTGGCGCCGGCCCGTCGCGGCCCGCCTCTCCCTCCCAGGGTGCATTCAACAACTGGTCGAGCGAGTCGCCCTCAGGCCCGCCCCTCACCTCCTTGACACGCCAATCCCCTTCGCCTATCATGGCGCCCATGGACGTGCTTGCTCAGGTGCGGGCCACCATCGACGCCCACGATCTCTTGCCGCGCGCGAGTACGGTGGTCGTTGGGGTGTCGGGTGGCCCCGATTCGTTGTGCCTGCTCCATGTGCTCCTGCGCCTGCGCGCCGAGTACGACGTGCGGCTGCACGTCGCGCATCTCGACCACCGCCTGCGACCCGAATCAGCGGCCGACGCGGCCTTTGTCGCAGACCTCGCCACGCGCTGGGGCCTCCCGCATACGGTGGGCGTCGCCGAGGTCCGCCGCCTCGCAGCGGAGGAGCGACGCTCCATTGAGGAGGCTGCACGCGTGGCCCGCTATCGCTTTCTGGCGGAGGTGGCCAGCGCCGTGGGCGCTCCGACTGTGGCCGTCGGGCACAACGCCGATGACCAGGTCGAGACGGTGCTGATGCACTGCCTGCGTGGGGCCGGCCTCGAAGGCCTCCGCGGCATGCGGCGGCGTGCACCCTGGCCCGAAGCCGCCACAACGGTCTGCCCCGCACCTATTCTGATCCGCCCGCTGCTCGACGTGCCCCGGACCGCCATCGAGGACTATTGCCGCGAGCATGGCCTCCGCCCCGTGGTGGACCGCACCAACGTCGAGCTGACATACTTTCGAAACCGCATCCGCCACGAGCTCTTGCCAACCCTCGAGACCTATAACCCCCGCATCCGCGAGCTCTTGCGGAGGACGGCCAACAGTCTCGCCGATGACTACGACTGCCTGGCCCAGCTCCTCCGCAGCCACTGGCCCGACCTGGTGCTGGCAGAGGGACCTTCGTCCATTGTGCTCCTCAGTGATGCCTTCCGCCGTCTGCCTCCCAGCCTGCAGCGCGGTGCCCTGCGCCGAAGCATTCGCGCGCTTCGCCGCTCCCTGAGGGACATCGGCTGGCCCCATGTCGAGCGGGCCCGTCGCGCCGCACTGGTCGCCCCGACCGGCACCACGATCACGCTACCGGCTGGCCTCGTCCTCGAGGTCGGCTACGACCGCCTGACGGTGCGCCCCGCCGGCCCGCCACCCCACCCGGCCGACATTCCGGCGCTCGTCGGCCCGGAACGGCGCCTCACCCTGCCCGGGCGGACGGAGCTCGCCCCTGAGGGCTGGGCCATCGAGGCGCATGTCGCCGAAAGCTGCCCGCCCATCGAGGTCGCTGCGCAGCCGGGCCAGCTGACCCTCTGCCTCGATGCGGACCTCGCCGGCACCGATCTTCGGCTGCGCACCCGCAGGCCCGGAGACCGTTTCCAGCCCCAGGGCATGGGGGGCCACTCCAAGAGCGTCAAGGACTATATGATCGACGCCAGGATTCCCCGGGCAGCCCGCGCCAATCTTCCACTCCTGGAGTCAGAGCGCGGCATTCTGTGGATCGTCGGCTGGCGTGCCAGCGAGATTGCGCTCCCCCGCCCGGACTCCCGCCGCTTCCTGTGCCTGCGGCTGATCCCGCCAGCACGGGCAGGGCACCCTCGTGAGGAGGCCAGGCCGTGACGGCAGCCGTCTCGCTCAGGCCGGGTCGGGCGAGGTCCGTCCGGCAGCGGCATCCGTGGGTTTTCTCCGGCGCGCTCCAGCGAGTGCCCGCAGGGGTACCCGATGGTAGCATCGTGCGCGTGGTGGACGAGGCCGGAGAGTTTCTGGCATACGGCTACCTCAACCGGGCGTCACAGATCACCATCCGCCTGCTTTCGTGGGACGAGCACGAGTTCCCCGATGAACACCTGCTCTTCCGCCGCCTCGAGCGGGCCGTGGCCTGGCGGCGCCAGCGCCTCGGCTGGCCTCCCGCGGGCGCCTGCCGCCTCGTCTACGCCGAGTCGGACGGGCTCCCGGGCCTGATCGTCGACCGCTATGCCGACTGGCTGGTCGTGCAGTTCCTCACCCTCGGCAGCGAGCAGTGGCGCCAGCCCCTCATCGAGTGGCTGGTACGGGAGATGAGCCCTCGGGGCATCTACGAGCGGTCCGACGTTGACGTGCGGGGAAAAGAGGGCCTCGCCGAGCGCACGGGCGTCCTGTGGGGCGACGCCCCGCCGCCCCTTGTCGAGATCGCCGAAGACGGCTGCCGCTTCCTGGTTGACCTTGTGCAGGGCCAGAAGACGGGCTTTTTCCTGGATCAGCGCACCAATCGCCAGACTGTGGCCTCGTATGGCGACGGACGGGAGGTCCTCGACGCCTTCTGCTACACCGGGGGTTTCGGCATCTGCCTGGCACGAGCGGGCGCGCTGGAGGTCTGGTACGCCGACTCCTCGGCTGATGCGCTGGCCCTGGCACGGCGGAACGCCGGGCTGAACGGCCTGCCCGCCCCTGCGGATCGCTTCATTGAGCGCGATATCTTCCAGCTCCTGCGCGAGTACTCGGACCGCGCGCGGCGCTTTGACATGATCGTGCTCGACCCGCCCAAGTTCGCCTACGCGCAGTCCCACGTTGAGCGCGCCTGCCGGGGCTACAAGGACATCAACCGCCTTGCCATGCAGCTCCTTCGGCCCGACGGCATTCTCGCCACCTTCTCCTGCTCGGGGGCCGTCGGCATTGAGCTGTTCCAGAAGGTCATCTTTGCTGCCGCCCTCGACGCGGACCGGGAGGTGCAAATCGTCCAAGTAATGTCCCAGGCGCCGGACCACCCGGTCCTCGCCTACTTCCCTGAGGGCGCCTATCTGAAGGGATTCATCTGCAGAGTGTCCTAGCTCGTCACCCTGGGAGGATGTCCATGACCGTACGGAATGCCGGCGACATCATCGACACGATCCTGATCCCTGAGGACCGTCTCCGCGCACGAATCGCCGAGCTCGGGCGCGCCATCTCTGAGGACTATGAGGGGCGGGACCTGCTGCTCGTCTCCATCCTCAAGGGCAGCGTGATCTTCCTCTCGGACCTCATGCGGTGCATCACCGTCCCGCACCAGATCGACTTTATGGCCGTCTCCAGCTATGGGGTCGGAGCGCGCATCTCCAGCGGGGTCGTGAGGATCGTGATGGACCTTGCGACGAGTATCGAGGGGCGCAATGTGCTGATTGTGGAGGACATTATCGACACGGGCGAGACGCTCGACTATATCACCCGCATACTCCGCGAGCGGGGGCCAAAGAGCCTCCGCATCTGCACACTGCTGAACAAGGTTGAGCGACGCAGGGTGGATATCCCCGTGGACTATGTCGGCTTTGACATCCCCAACGCCTACGTCTTTGGCTACGGCCTCGACGTGGACGAGTTCCACCGCAATCTGCCCTTCGTCGCCACTCTGCGGGATGGGGCGACGGTTCATGGAGCCGGCTGACACTTCCCCCGGCACGGCGGCGCGAGAGGCAGCTCTGCGCGCGCGGCAGGAAAAGTGACCGCCCAACGTGGAGAACGGGTGGGTCCTGAGACGGTCCATACCATCTCAGAGCCCACCCGCTCCAGCCACCAGCGGCTTCAGAGATAGAAGGCGCACACGCGAACGGTCTCACCCCTCAGCGGCAGCGCGATTGTCTCGCTCGCCGGATCAAAGCGCGACCACTCCTCCCCATTGATCTCCACTCGCCGCAGGCGCTCCTCGCGCGGATGGCGCAGGCGCAGCAGCGCTCGTGCCGGAGGGTTTCGCTGAGGCAAGTCGATCTCGGCCTCGATTATCCCCTCGTCAGCACGCGACCGGACGGTGTAGCCCATGTAGCCAAAGTAGGTCAGGGCCCGCTCGACGCGCACACCCTTCCCGTGCTCCAGCCAGGCGCGGGGTATCGCCTTGCCCAGTATCAGGTCCTCCCCATGCTCCTCAATGAGCATCAGACGCAGGTAGTGACAGACGTTCGCCTCGTCCGAAGTCTTGAAGTGATCGCCGCGCGCATGGCCGAGCGCAGGGAGGGCGTGCTCGGCCAGCATGCACGTCTCTGGGAAGTAGGTGGAGGTGAAGCCGTTGAAGAACGCCCGCAGAAAGTGCTTCACGTCATCGCGCTTGAGGTAGACCGCGGGATGCAGCAGCAGGTTGGACTGCATGGAGAACCCACCGCGGCTGAACCAGAACTGTTCATAGTCCGGCACGCTGTTGGCGTACCCATACCGAGGCGAGAGGTAGAGGTTGTCCTCATAGTCGTCCACAATCCACTGGGCAGCCGGGTCGGAGACGGAGATCAGCTCGCTCACCAGCAGGCCCATCGAGCCCTCCAGCACCTCTCGCAGCCACCCAAAGTCCCGGCCGCGCCTCTCCAGGCGCGCGGGATAGTAGGGTACATAGCGTCCATCGCCAAGCCTGACTACCGGTGAGCGGGCCCGCGCCTCATTGAAGCCGGCCATCAGGTCCCTGCGGAAGGCCTCGGCATCTCGCATGAGCCGCGGCGCTTCGGGATGTCCGATCTCGCTCAGCACCTCCGCGATCGCTGTGAACCCCCAGCTCGCATAGGCGTTGCTCGACAGCCAGTGCCAGTAGTCGGTCACATCCTCGAGCGAGCCTGCTGGCAGAAAGCCATAGTCGATGGGGCGCGTGCCGTCGGGCAGAGTGACCATCGTGCGTCGTCGCTCTCGGGTCACCCAGTCACAGGCGCGTACCAGCGCCGGAGCAACGCGCTCGAGCCAGGCGCGGTCGCGGGTGTAGCGGTAGTGTTCCGCCATCCCCCACATGGCCCATCCCTGACCGCGGTTGTAGCCCCCGCACTCGTACCCGTTCGAGCCGTAGAGCACGCCATCGTGTGTGGCAAAGTCTCCTGGCAGCGGCACCGTTCCCTGATAGTGGATCAGGGTCTCAAGGCAACGCTCGGCCTCGCGCGTATACCCGCGCCGGTCCAGGTCGCAGGTGACCATGATACCCTCATCGGGAAAGTTGCCGTAGTGAAAGCCACCGCAGCGCGGAATGCACCGCTCAGAGCCCGGCTCCCGGTCGTTCACGATCAGCATGTGCGTGAGGTGGGCGCGGTGGAAGCGATTGAGCTCGGCGTTGGGCGTCTCGATCTGCATGCCTTCGGCCACCCGCTCTCGCCAGAACGTTGCGACCTTGCGGCGCTGCTCCTCAAAGGACACGCGCCGCAGAGCATCCATCTCGTCCTCATGACGCAGGGTGATGAATGGCACCTTGATCACGAACGCGTGTTGCTCACCGGGCGCAAGCGGCACCTCGTACACGATCCGGTTCCCATCCTTGCGCAGAGCCCCGCGCCCGCCAGACTCCACCAACAGCCGAAGATGCTCCTCCACCCCATGCCGGGCATACACCGCCTCAGCCTGCGCATACAGGTCTTCCTCTCCGGCGCTATCGGCAGTGTAAAGCGGCAGCCTTGCCACCTCGGGTCTGTCCCCCGTGTTCGTCGCCGTGAAGCGCAGCAGAGCAACGACGGGATCATCCCCCGGCTTGCTGGTGCCATCGGAGATGTCGGCGAGCAGCCAGGTCGCGAGGGCCTCCTGTCGCCAGGCTATGGGCGCAGTGGCCCATCCGGTCTGCATGATGGGCAGATAGCCCTCCACCAGCTCCCGCACGTCGGGCTCAGGAAGACCAAAGCGGACGTACAGGGCCTCCCCCTGCCACACCAGCCGGTCCGTGTCCCTGCCCCTGACCCTCCGGACAAAGTTCTCGAGGAGGCCCAGGTCCCCGTTGGGTTCAAGGCGGAACTTTTGCCGGCTGCCCTCGCAGCCCAGCACAAAGTACAGCCTCCCCTGGCGCGGCATCTCGGCCCAGACCCGCTCCCACGTCTGCTCGGGAAGTGCCGCTACCCGCTCGTACACCGTCCTGCCGCGCGTCGCCTCCCAGCCGCTCCGGATGGCCGCGAGCCCGGCGAAACCGTCGCTTCGTGCCACGGCCACGCCCAGGTGTGGCAGGTACACGGGCTCTCCTTCCGCAAGAGCATTGACGTCGACAGAGAACGACTGCTGGCCCTCACAGCGCACCGTGAGGATCGTTCGATCGTACGAGTTACGGTCCTCGTTCCAGGCGTAACGCACACGGGCGCGGATGCCGGCTGTCGCCCCGCCCACACTGGATCGCCACCTCCCGCCGGCGAGGACGTGACATTCCCCGCGCAGCGCCTCCACGCCCAGCACGTAGCCGTTGTACGCCTCAAGCCGGCCATCCCATCGCTGCTCAGAGGAGGTGATCCCGCCCCACTCGATGCACAGCTCCACCTCGCGCCACTCCGAATCGGTCAGAGCACGCAACCGCTCGACGGCGGGCATGGCGCCGCCCCGAAGGCACAGCTTGAGAGTGCGCCGGAACCGTACCGGGAACTCGCTGGCGCCGGGGACATCCTCGAGGTCAAGGGGCAAGAACGTATAGCACCATTCGCGGCCGCTGCCCTCTACCTCCACCGCTGCGCGCCGCCACTGCCCGGTGATCCAGTCGTCCATTGCCAGCCAACCCTGCTCGCCGGCTCCAACCACTTCGTTCTTGCCAACTCGGACCCTCGGCCAGCTATGCTGCCAGTAGTACAGGTCGGGCAGCGCTTCCCGACCAATCGGCTCGGCGAAGGTCACCTCCACCCGCTGCACATCGCGCGGGTCCTCCCACCACACCGAGTGCTCGCCCGGCTGCCCGGTCACGACCCTCGCGGCGAAAGGGACCACGTCAACATTAGCGTCCATCAGTCGTCCTTGCATGCTCCAGCCTCCAACAGACAGGGAGAGGCCCGACCCTCAGCCCAGCGGATACCGTCCGTAGCGCCGCGCAGCCCGTATCATCGCCTCGACGTTCTCAGGCGGGGTGCCGGGCGCCAGCGGGCTGCCGTTGGCCACGACGAAGGGGCCGTGTCTGGCCGCCTCCAGTTGCCGACGCACCGCCAGCTCCACTTCCTCCGGCCGCCCCGATAGCAGCAGCTCCGTGGTGTCGACATTGCCAAACAGGCACACCCGGCCACGCAGCTCCCTGGCGATCTCGACGACGTCCAGGGTAAAGGTCTTGCGGCTGTCCTCGATGAGCAGCGCTCGCACCCCAGACTCTCTCAGCAGCGGAATAAGCGGCCGCACATCGCCGCAGAAGTACACCATCGGCACCATGCCAAGCCGGCTCACCTGCTCAAAGAACCAGCAATCGACGGGATACAGCATCTCCTCGTACATCCGGGGCGAGATGGTATCGCTGCCCGCGACATCCTCGGAGATGAGCCACCCGTGCACCCCTACCGCCGCAAACGCTTTGGCCCACTCCAGGGCAGCCTGATACCGGCGCCAGGCGAGACGCTTGACGCCCTCCGGATAGTCATAGAGCGCCATCAGGCTCTCCTGGTAGTGCTCGGTGCCAAAGGGAAGGATGCCCGGCGCCCCGACGTTCACACAGATAAAGACCTCGTCGCCGTGCTCGCGCACTATCTCAGCGGCGTGATCGGTGTAGCCAGCCGCGATGATGTCATCGGCCGTCGTGGTCCAATCCCGTGCCAGCTCCTCATCAATCGCCTGCATGACTGCAGCAGGGGTCGACAGGTCACGCTGTCCGCGGCTGATCCTGTGAGAGGCGAGGTTCCCATCGGCGAGTATCTCCTCACGACTTCCATCCGGGGCCAGCAGGTACAGCCTGTCACCCTCCCGCACCCCCCGATAGTCGCGGCTCGGGTACCGACCGCGCTCGCGCGGATAGCCCCCGCTGAGGTGGAACCAGTCCGGCCGAAAGCGCTCGAAAAACGCCTCGTAGACCGGCACCATGCCCTGCCCGTCGGTCCAACAGTCCAGCTGATAGTCCTTGCCAGCAATCTCGAACTTGTAGTTCCCCCACCAGTGCGGAGCAACCGGCACCACATCAGGCTGCCGCCCCTCTAACGCAGCCAGCATACGCTCTCTTGAGCTCAACCCGCATCCTCTCCTTTCTCCGGACTGCAGCCACAGGCCCTGAGCGCCTCGTGGACGTCTCTGAGAAGCCCCTCGTAGCTCGGAAAGCCGCACTGTGCCCGCGCTGCCGGGTTGCCCGATGCATCCACAATCTGTACCGCAGGGAGGCAGCGTATGGCGTACCGCTGCCTGAGGGCGCGCCCCAGCGCCTCATCAACCGGCACAAGGGACACGCTCACCTCTCCCGTCAGCTCGGCGGCCAGCCGCTCCGCAGCCGGTTTGATGTAGCGGCACTGCACACATGATGGACTGTAGAGGACATACACGGCCAGACAGGCTGCCGCAGGGGTCGGTTCGATGGCCGTCTCTCCCAGCCGCGCGTCGCTCGCACAGCCAGCGGCCAACAGCACCCCGAGCGCGATCAACCAGCGCCACCCTTCGCCGCGCCGGAAGGCAGGCTCCATGACCCCGCCCCGAGGCCGCTAGCCCTTGAGGCCGGTTGTGACGATGCCCTGCACAAAGTACTTCTGGCCGAGGAAGAAAAGCACAATGCAGGGCAGGCTGAACATCACGGCCGCAGCCATCTGCGGAGCCAGGTCGCCGCCTCCCCGGAACGAGCGCAGGTAGTTGATGCCAAGCGCCAGTGTGTACATCCTGGCACTGCTCAGATAGATGAGCGGCCCCAAAAAGTCGTTCCAGTTGGCAGTGAAGGAAAAGATGGCAACGGTCGTCAGCGCTGGCTTGGAGAGTGGCATCAGGATCTGGAAGAGGATGCGCAGCTCGTTGCAGCCATCCACTTTGGCGGCGTCGTCCAGCTCGCGGTTCACAGTCAAGAAGAACTGCCTCAGCAGGAAGACGGCAAAGGGCGGTGCAAAGAAGGCCGGTATGGTCAGAGGAAGATAGGTGTCGACCCAGCGCAGGATCTTGAACACGATAAATGTCGGCACCATGGTGACGGGATACGGGATCATCATCGTGGCAAGCAGCACCACGAACATGAAATCGCGCCCCGGGAAACGGAGCCTCGCAAAGGAGTAGCCCACCACCGAGGCCGACAGTACCTCTCCCACGATCACCGTCAGGGTCACAATCAGGCTGTTACGGGTATACATGAGGAAGGGAATCGTCTTGAACACCAGGGGATAGTTGGTGAAGACGATCGGGTTGGGTATGAACTGGGGCGGAAACTTGATCCCCGAGCCTATGGGCTTGAAAGACGACCCCACCATCCACGCGAACGGCATGATGATGAAGAAGGTCAGAGGCAGCAGAAGCAGATATACCAGCACCTTGGGCGCCACATCCCGCACTATGCGGCGGGCGCTGCGTCTGCGTCGGATCGAGGCGGCTGTAGTCATGCCTCTACGCTCCCTCGTAGTGCACCAGACTCTGCGAGCCGCGCAGCGTCAGGAGTGTGCACACCAGAATGATCACAAACAGCACCCAGGCCATGGCTGAGGCATAGCCCATCTCGAACCAGCTGAAGGCGTTTCGATACAGGTACAGCAGATAGAAGAGCGTGGCATACGCCGGCCCGCCCCCCGTCATGATGTATGCAGAAGTGAATACCTGCCAGCTCCCGATGATGCTCATGATGGTGACCAGGAGGAGAGCCGGCGAGATCATGGGCATGGTGATCGTCCAGAAGCGGACGAACGAGTTCGCCCCATCGATCTCGGCAGCCTCGTGCAGGCTGACCGGTACACCCTGTAGGGCCGCCAGCAGGATGATCATGTTCCCACCGATGCCCCACAGACTCATGAGGATGAAAGCCCAGAGCGCCCACTGAGGGCGCCCGAGCCAGTCCGGCCCCCGGATGCCAAAGAGCCCAATCACATAGTTGAGTATGCCAAAGCGGTAGTTAAAGATCCAGGAGAACACCAGGGCCACGGCCACACCCGAGACGACGGAGGGCAGGTAGAAAATCGTCCGGATCACGCGCGCCCCGGGCACATTCTGGTTCAGGAGGACCGCCACGGCCAGCGCCGCCAGGATCCCCAGAGGAACGCTTACCAACGTGTACCGTGTGGTGACGCTCAGCGACTTGTAGAACAGATCATCAGTAAACATCCGCTGATAGTTGCCGAGGCCAATCCAGCGAGGCGGCTGGATCACTTTGTACTCGCAAAAGCTGAACCACAGGGAGGCTACCATGGGACCCAGGGTGAAGATCAGGAACCCCAGCAACCACGGAGATACAAGCAGGAGACCCATCATGGCCTCACGACGGGCCAGTCCCATGCCATTCCGCCGCCGGGGACCGGCCAGGGTTCCGCTCCGCGCCATCGTCGCAACCCTCCTTGGGTGACTCGTGTGGGCGTACAACTCGCGGCCGCCCAGGCTCGAGCTGGTTCACCTCGCCCCTGCAGCCCGGAATACCGGGGCCACCCGAGCCTCGTCGGCTCTCAGAGTCATCCGGGCCATCCCGCCGCAATGGGCAGAACGGGCGGGACTGCGTGCAGCAGTGCCCCAGCACACAGTCCCGCCCCACCTCACTCAGGCCCGAGCCAACTCTTCCTCCACCACCGGGCAGACGTCCTTGGCAGCCTGCTCAGCGGTCTTGTCCCCCACGAACACCAGGTCCCACTCGGCCTGGATCATGCTGCTGATCTTGTCCCACTTGGCGCCAGAGCCTGGGTATCGCAGCTTTTTCGGGTCACCCACAATGTCCACGATGGCGGTCCAGCCCAGGGCTTCCGTCTCGGGCGTGGTGAAGGTGTGCAGCAGCGCCTTCACACCCGGGAACGCCTTCTGGAAGGTGTTGAACGCGGTGATCATCTTCTCGTCGGTGACAAAGTCGCGCACGTATTCCCAGGCCAGGTTCTGCTTCTTGCTGCCCGGCCAGATGCCCCAGCACCAGGTGTGCTGATAGAACACCCGGTTGCCGTCGTTGGCCTTCGGAGCCAGGCAGGCACCCCAGTCCAGTCCCTGAGTGCGGGCATCGTTGAGCCCTGCCAGGTCCCAACAGTTGCCCAGATAGAGCGCAGCCATGTCGCTCTTGAACATGTTCATGCTGCCCTGCATCGTGGACTGCACCGAGGCGGTTGGCGCGCACTTGTCCCGGACTACCAGGTCGGCCCAATACTGGATCGCCCCGTACGCCTTGGGGTCCGTCAGGGCGCACCTAGTGTCGTTGTCTGCAAACACATCGCCCCCGTTGGACCAGATCCAGTAGGTCCAGGGTACGAACCAGTTGTCAAACACGAGCCCGTACTGCTCGGGCTCGCCGTCGCCATTGCTATCGACCGTGAGCTTGATGGCCGCATCGCGCACCTGGTTCCAGGTCCAGTCGCTCGTTGGGTAGGACACCCCAACGGCATCGAGAAGTGGCTTGTTGTAGTAGAGGGAGACCGGCCCCGGCATGATGCAGATGAGCATGGCGTAGAGATCACCCTGCCAGCTCACGGCTTCCAGCGCACCCTCCCACAGGTCGGACTTTTTGAGCTTGGCGTCCTTCTCCAGGTAGGGCTCCAGATTCAGGAGCGCCCCGTTCTTGGCGTAGGGCTGTACATAGCCCTCCCACATGTCGTAAACGTCGGGCGCCGTGCCTGCTGCGATGACGGTCTGCAGCTTTTCGAAATAGTTCTGGCCGGCAGGCATCGGCTCCAGCCTGACGGTGGCGCCGGGATGTGCCTCGGAAAAGCGCTGCCCGAACTCGTTCTTCGCCTCCTGCTCTTCCGGGCCAGAGCAGCACACGAGGACGTACAGCTCACCCTGCTCGTAGGCCGCTGTGGGCTGTGCCCCCACGGGCTCCTCTGCAGCTACCGTCCCTTTGGCCGGCGCGGTGGTTGCGCTCGGCGCCCCGGCGGGCGGGGCACACGCGGCCAGCACCCCTGCGGCCACGGCGCTACCTCCCAGGCGTAGGAACCGTCGGCGGCTGATACTCCTGTGGACGTTCATCTCTCTACCTCCCGGCTGTTAGCCACGAGCCTGTGCCACTCGGGCGCCCCGCTACTGTCCTAGGACATCGTACGTTCAGTATAATGCCAGAAGAGGGCTTTGTCAATACAGCGACATTCGGCAAGTGTACAGACTCGCGTTCAGCGCATGGCACGGTAGCAGGCTGCTGGTGGCCCTGCCTGTGGGATCCGGTCTTGCGCCGGCTCATCGGGGAGCCCCTTCCCCGCTTGCGGGTGTATTCGCAGTCAGCCACCGGGTTCGCAGTCACACAGGCTGCCACGCAGGGCCCGCCCCCAATCCGGCTCGAAGCTTCGCACTGCCCCGGTGCGGGCCACTTGGGGGCTCTGGCGGGCTGCGGCCCAGCAGAATACGCGGCTGCTCAGCAGCGGCGCTGGGCCTGCCGCCACAGTCACATGCTGGCCAGGCTGGTCGGCCCCGCTCTCTCGACTCGGGCCACGAGCGTCGTGCCCATGGCCTGACCCGGCCCGAGAGTGATCGCCTCGCCGTGCTCGACGGCACGAGCCAGGTTGTAGCGCGAGCTCCAGGGCTCGACGCCAAGACCGTAGATTCCGGTGAGGGGTGGCGCATCCGCCCCGCCAAGAGGCTGCCACAGCCCCACGTAACGGAAGAGTTGCCCGTCCCACTCCAGCGCAAACCGCAGCCCAAGGCGCGGATTGGTGACCGCCGCGTACCCCCGGCGCAGGCTCCCGAGGATGACGTCGTCGTGGGCATGAGCCTCCGGGCCAGGAATCTGCCGCAGGTCGACCCGCTCCCCGTGCCGTCCCCGCGCGAATGGCCACCACTCCCGCTGCCCGGCAGCAAGGCGTGCCGTCGCTGGCTCGTACAGCTCCTCCGGCGTGAAGATGCGCTCCGCATCCACCTCCAGGTGGCATCCTCCTTCGAGGAAGCCACCACCAAGCACCAGGTGATGCCCCCACACCAGGTCGGCGGGATCGTCCGCCTCGTTGGTCACGACCTCCTCCACGTACAGGACAGCCTCGCTGCGCCGCACACGCAGCACCTTCCTCAGGCTGAGGGGCATCCGCCGACAGCGCACGGATAGCGCCAGCGCCCCTTCCTCCGGGTCATCCCGCTCAATGGCCCACTGCCACGGCAAAAGCGCCACCTCACCATGGAAGGGCACCTCCACCCCCCGATGCCCGCAACCGTCGTTGATGTTCGGGAAAAGCTCCTGCCACCCTCCCTCATAGTTCTCCAGAAAGTCCGCGGCCGGATGCGGACCCGGCGGTCGCAGACCCGCCGGCGTCTTCAGCAGGAAGTCTGTCCCGGTCGGCCTGTACACGAACTCGTAGATGTCTGCACCTTTCTCGGGCAGGACCGCCACACGAAGCAGATCGTTCTCAAGCCACAGCGCCCGGTGACCGTTGATGGAGCCTGCCGTGATCATACCCTCTCCTTCCTCGTCGAGGACCGTCGCTCAGCCGCTCTCCGCATTATACTGCAGAACTCGCCCCGCGACCTCACTCGTTTGACATCCCCTGTCCCTTGACCTATAGTGTCGCGAGGTTACTGTAATGCATACCAGGAGCCATCCATGGCGGTCGGTACAGCGCCCGGCAAGGTGATCCTCCTCGGTGAGCACGCCGTCGTCTACGGGCAGCCGGCCATCGCCGTGCCGGTAACCCACGTCCAGGCCACGGCAGTCGTCGAGGATGCGCCTGCAGGCACGGGCATCACTATTGTGGCCAGGGACCTCGGGCGCCGGTTCCGGATATCCAACCGCGAGCCCCGCGGGCGGGCAGCCGCGGCGCTCGCTCGCACGGTACACAATACGCTGCGGCGCCTCGGGCGCTCCATCGACCTTGACCTTGAGATCACTCTGTCGTCGACCGTACCCATCGGCCGCGGCCTCGGCAGCGGCGCCGCTGTAGCCACGGCCATCGTACGAGCGCTCGCGCAGCACCTCGGCGGCTACCTCACGTCCCGCGATGTGTCAGACCTCGTCTACCAGACCGAGCTGCTGCACCACGGCACGCCCAGCGGCATCGACAACACCGTCATCGCCTTCGGCAAACCCGTCTACTTCATCAGGGACCGCTGCGACGAGGTGTTTTGGCCCGGGCGACCCTTCTGGCTCGCTATCGGCGACACTGGCATCCCCAGCTCCACCCGCCGGGTCGTCGCTGATGTGCGGGACCGGTGGCAGCGAGACCGACCCACCTACGACGCACACTTTGCCGCCATCGGTGCGCTGGTAGCGCAGGCACGTGAGGCACTG
The DNA here is from genome assembly GCA_020725765.1 of Anaerolinea sp. Lineage (GTDB taxonomy): Bacteria > Chloroflexota > Anaerolineae > SpSt-313 > SpSt-313 > SpSt-313. Next base: position 23,114 of record DYEI01000418.1, read on the forward strand.
ATCAAAGGCGACCTCCACGAGCTCGGCCGACTGATGATTGCGAACCAGGACGAGCTTCGGGCTATTGGCACGTCGTCAGACGCCCTCGAGAGGCTGATCGCAGCCGCTATGGCGGCCGGGGCTCTCGGCGCCAAGCTCTCCGGAAGTGGCCGCGGGGGCAACATGATTGCCCTCGTCGACGAGACGACCAGCGATGCGGTTGCCGCGGCACTCCGATGCGCCGGCGCCCAAGGCGTGATCATCACGCGCGTCTCTTGATCAGGCTGCTCCGCCGGGTGACTCACAACCGACCGAACCCGCTCTTGTGGCTGAGAGGACCACTGAATGCTTATCGGAATCGATGCCAGTCGCGCAGCAGTCGACCAGCGCACAGGCACCGAAAACTATTCCGTCCAGGTGATCCGTGGGCTCGTTCAGGTGGGCCGGGATCACCGCTTCCGGCTGTATCTCCGGCCGTGGCCATCGCCCCCGCACGGGCTTCTCCCCGAGGGACCTCACGTACACTGGCGCAGGGTCGGACCACACCGGCTCTGGACACACGTTGGGCTGTCCCGCGAGATGCTGCGGAACCCTCCCGATGTGCTCTTTGTACCGGCGCACGTCGTGCCCATTTACCACCCGCGCGCCACCGTGGTGACCGTCCACGATATCGGCTACCGCTATTATCCTCAGCACCACACGCTGCTGTCACGCCTGTACCTGGATCTCTCCACCCGCCTGAGCTGTCGCGCGGCGAGGCGGGTAATCGCCGACTCCCAGTCCACAGCACGGGACCTCATGCACGAGTATCGCGTTGCGCCCCACAAGATCACGGTGGTCTACCCCGGCGTCAACCCTGCGATGGCCCGCGCCGACGGGATGGCCCAGGAGGTCGTGCGTCGCCGCTACGGGCTCGCGCGGCCGTTCCTGCTGTATCTGGGCACGATCCAGCCACGGAAGAACCTCTCGCGCCTCATCGAGGCGTTCGCCCGGCTGCCCCGTGACGTCGGGAACGTCGATCTCGCCCTTGTCGGAGGCACGGGATGGCTCGTCGGCGAGGTATTTCGCCGCGTGGGCGAGCTGGGGCTCGAGGACCGCGTCCACTTTCTGGGCTATGTGCCGGATGGAGACCTGCCTGCCCTACTCAGCGCTGCCGAGTGTTTCGTCATGCCCAGCCTCTACGAGGGATTTGGCCTGCCGGTGCTCGAGGCCATGGCCTGTGGCACGCCCGTCGTCTGCTCCGATGCCAGCTCGCTCCCCGAGGCTGCCGGGGACGCCGCGCTCTATTTCTCTCCCCACGACACCGATGGGATGGCCGAAGCCATGGCGCGCATGCTGACGGATACCGGCCTGAGGCAGACCCTCGTTGAACGTGGCTACGCCCACGTCAGGCGCTTCTCGTGGGAGCGTACCTCATCTCAGGTGCTGGACGTCCTGGTCGAGGCGGCACGGGCATGAGTGGTCCAGGGTCCGAGCAGGTGCCATACGTCCGCATACTCGGCGTGCGTATCGACAACGTGGACCTCGCGGCGGCGGTACCCCGGCTGCTGTCCATGGCGGCCTCCGGGCGCCCGCATCATGTCGTGACCGTCAACCCCGAGTTCATCATGATCGCCCAGCGCGACGCGGTTTTCCGCGAGGTCCTCGAGCGTGCCGATCTCGCCCTGCCCGACGGCGTCGGAATCCTGCACGCCGCGCGCGTGCTCGGCCGACCGCTCCGCGGCCGTGCCACGGGCGTCGACACCGTCCTTGCCCTCGCCGACGCCTCTGAAAAGCATCCCGTCAGCTTCTTCCTCCTCGGCGGGCAGCCTGGCGTGGCCGAGGAAGCCGCGGCACGGCTGGTCACGAGGGCACCGAGTCTGAGGATTGCCGGCACCTATGCCGGCTCCCCGCGGCCCGAGGAGGAAGACACAATCGTGGCGCTCGTGCGCCGGGCGGCGCCCGACTTTCTCTTTGTGGCGTATGGCGCTCCACAGCAGGATCTGTGGATCGCACGCAACCTCCAGCGGCTCGGCGTGCCCGTCGCTATGGGGGTTGGGGGCGTGTTCGACTATGTCTCTGGGCGCGTCCCCTGGGCACCGGCAACCTGGCGGCGGCTCGGGTTCGAGTGGCTCTACCGCCTGATCCACCAGCCCTGGCGCTGGCGGCGGATGTTGGCGCTCCCGCGCTTCGCCCTGGCCGTCCTGCTCGCTCGACTCCGAGGCGGAGAACCATGAAAAAAGGTTGGCTGTTGCTCGTCCTGCTGGCTCTGTGCGTCGCCTTGCCCCTCACAGCGCGCGCTCAGGCTCCGGTCACCATCAACCGTTCCGAGTTCTATGTCGTGGTCCTCGAGGATGGTCGGCTCGATGTCCGCTACTCCCTCACCTTTACGGAGCACGAAGGGCGGGACCGGATCCGGGAAATCGGCCCCTTCGGGCCAGGGCACAGAATCATCTCGGCAGCAGGTCAGGGGCCCGACGGCGTCTTCACGGTCGACCTCGAGCCCGCGGGCAGCCAGACCTATGCGGCGCTCTTTGAGCATCCGACCTGGGCAGGGGGCCAGTACACCGTCACCATCCGCTATGCCATCGATCGCCCCGCCTTTGATGCCACCTTTGTCAACGGAAGCGAGTACCGCGCCCTGACCTGGGCCCCGTTCCAGTGGAGCCTGCCCATAGAGGAGGCGGTGCTCCAGTTCGTGCTCCCCATCGAGTTGCCGCCCGGTGTCGATCGGCCCGAAGAGGTCACCGACGCCCTCGTCGATGAGAGTGGCCTGCTCGTCGGAGATACCTCAGCTTTCGACCGCTGGGTATACTTTCCGACGCCCGACCAGGCGAGTGGCAAGCGCTGGCTCTCCCTGTACCTCCTCCGCCGAGACCTCCCGGCCAACGAGCCGCTCAGGCCAGCCTTCTACCTCCCGGCATCGGCAGTGCCGGGGACCGCCGAGACCTCAATCCCTCTCGGACCCACTGGTGCGCCGACCGCGGTGCCGCAGCCAACGACGACGGTCGTCCGTCTCACCGAAAAGGAGATCTGCCCTGCTGTAGGGGTCCTATGTGGCGCCGTCGGAGCAGTCGCCGCAGCCGTGATCGGCCTGGTCGTGGTGCTGGTGCGCCGTCGCCGCCCGCACGTCTACGAGCCCCCGGAGATCGAGATCGAGACCTTTGAAACGCCCGGCGTCGTGCCCGACCTGGAGGCAGTCGAGGCTGCCTTCTATCTCGGAAACTCGGCCAAGACCATCGCCCTCATCGTGCTCGGCCTCGAGCAGCGCGGAGTAGTGACGATCCTCAATCGTCACCCCCTGCAGCTTGAGGTCACCCAGCCGCGGGCAGAGCTCAAACCGTACGAGAAGGCCCTGATCGATGCGATCCTCCCGGATGGCACGCTCGATCAGGCCCAGGTGAGCAAGATCATGGCGGCCGTGGCCGCGGCCGTCCGGCCCAAGGTATGGAACGCCGACCCGGCGGCGACCCGTGAGAGCTATGAGCGCCGCATTCGCGAGGCCGAGGCCGAGTACGAGCGTGAGTGGCGTGAGCGCCGCCGGCCGATGTCCTGGCCGGAGGTGGCCCGGCGGCCCTATGCCCCCTGGGTGATCATTGGCCACGCGCCAACGGCGGCAGCAGGCCGCCCCGGAGCCGGGCGGCCTGCGGAGCCTCCGGCCCTTGCCCGCGCCGCGGAGGAGGCGGTACGACCGCTGGAATCCTTCGCCAGCGAGGTGACGCAGGGCATCGAGCGCTCGCTTTCCCGGATCGCGGAGCAGGCCGAGGCGGCCGACGCCCGCCTCTTCGGCCGCGAGAGAGCCGGGAGTGAGCAGGCGGGCTACGATGCATGCCACTCCGCCTGCCATTCGGCCTGCCACTCGGCGTGCGTACACTCGGCCTGTCACTCGGCATGTGTGCACGACGCCTGCCATTCGGCGTGCCACTCGGCCTGCGTGTGCCACTCCGCCTGCCATTCGGCCTGTCACTCGGCCTGTGTCAGCCGGTTCTAGAGGATAGAGCCCATGCAAGTGCGGTCACAACCCCCTGCAGCGCCCGAGAGCCTGCCTCCCACTGACAACGGCGCCTCTGCGCCTCCGCCGTGCCCGCCCACGCCCGATGCCTCCCTCGCGCGCCTGCAGCAGCTCGCCGAGAGCCTCGTCGCCCAGACGAGGGAGTGCGTCTACATCCGACCGGAGGATCGGCTCCTCATCCTGCGCCCCAACCGCGTGCACCACCTCAATCGGACCGCCGCAGGCATGCTCACCCGTCTCTATGCTCCGGGCAATCCCGATGTGCCGACAGTCCTGAGGGAAATGGCGAAGGAGTACAAGGTCCCAGAGGAGCGGATTGCCCGGGACCTCGAGCGCCTGCTCATCACCGTGGCCGCCCTGCTCAACGATGACGTGTGCGGCGCACCTGCAGTGCGCCGTACCCCCTTTGCGAGCCATCGGCGCGAGTTGCCGGTGCTCTCCGAGATCGCACTCACCTACCGATGCCAGAACCGCTGCCACTTTTGCTACGCCTCGTCACCTGAGCGGGGCCGCTCTGTGGCCGAGATGACCACGGCTGAGGTCTGCAGGGTGATCGACCGCATCGCGCTGGAGGCGCGCTGCCCCACTGTCTCCTTCACCGGCGGAGAGCCGACGCTCAGGGAGGACCTGCCCGAGTTGATTGCCCATGCCAAGCGCCGGCAGATGCGCGTCAACCTGATCACCAACGGCCTGCGCTGCGCCGACGAGGCCTACGTGGCCCGCCTGGTCGCAACGGGCCTGGATTCGGCTCAGGTGAGCCTGGAGGGCGGCACGGCAGCCGTGCACGATGCCATCGTCGGCCACCCCGGCGCTTTCGCCGCGACAACGCGGGCCGTCCGAGTACTCCGGGCCGCCGGCATCCATGTACACACCAACACCACCATCTGCGCCGGCAACCGGGACCATCTGGAGCAGCTCGTGACCTTTGTGCGCCGCGAGCTGGGGTCCGACTACCTGTCCATGAACATGGTCATACGCACGGGCACGGCCCTCGACCATCCGGAGATCGGCATCAGCTATCGCGAGGTTGGCACGCTCATCACAGCGGCCCAGACCTGTGCCGAGCGCGAGGGAATTCAGCTGGTGTGGTACTCGCCTCTGCCATACTGCATGTTCAACCCCGTGCAGGCCGGGCTCGGGTCCAAGTCCTGTGCGGCGGCCGACGGGCTCCTCTCAGTGAGCCCCTCCGGCGAGGTGCTGCCCTGCTCCAGCTTTGAGCAAGGGATCGGCAATCTGCTCACGCATAGCTTTCGCAAGGTCTGGCACAGCCGTCAGGCCCGCTACTGGCGCTCCAAGTCGTTCCTTCCGCCTGCGTGCGAGCGGTGCGCCATCAAGAGCATCTGCTGCGGGGCCTGTCCCCTCTACTGGGATGAGCGGGGAGGCTTTGCAGAGCTCGAAGGATTCGCGCCCCGGCCATCACATCTCTCGAAGCTTCGCTGGTCGATACGCCAGTGGCGCCGGCACAGCTGGGGTACCGGGCTGCTGCAGAGGCGACGACGGACGGGAGGAGGGCCACACGATGCCTAGGACGATGGATCTCGCCGCCTTCTGCGCCTATGTCGGGGAGCAGTGGAAGGCCGCCCGCCAGGTCTATGCCGAGATCGAAGAGGTCCAGTACCAGTTCAACGAGATCTACCGCCAGCGGCTTGAGACATGGCAGCGTGCCCTGGCCAGGGCGGTGCCGATGCTTGCCGCCCCGGAGGCCCTCCCGCCAGAGTTGGCACAGAGCTTGCTTGAAGAGGTAGAGAAGGAGCGCAGAAGGCTCTCAGGAGAGATCGCCTCGCTGGAGCAGCAGGTCAGCGACAAACGGGTCCAGGCCGAGGCCGCAGCTGCGCAGGCCCGGGACGAGCTTGCGGCCCTCCGCAAGATGAACCCCCGCCTCGACGCCGACGAGGAGAGGATCAAGGCGCACTCTGCGGCACTGCGAGCCGAGATAGAGCGACTCGACCGGGAGATCCAAGCCGCTGGCCTGATCAGGCGGTTGCTCGGATGCAGGCGCCTCCGACGGCAGCGTGAGGAGCGCCGCAGAGAACTGGCAGCCGCAGCCGGCCAGCTGCGCCGGGTGCGCGAGGAATGGGCCGGCGCCAAGCGACGGTACGAATCCGAGCAGACCAGGCTGCACCAGCTCTGGGAGCAGGCCAGCGTCGAGGCCGCAAACCTCCAGTCACGGCTTGACTACCTCCGTGCCAACATCGAGCAGCTCGCGTGGCAGAACGGCAGCGGGCGGTGGCTTGCCAGCCTGCATGCCGTGCCAGAGGTTGCCGAACCTCTGCGCGGTGCCCTCTCACAGGTCGTCGAGCTCAACCGCGTCAAGGCCGAGTACGAGGAGGGCCTGCGCACCGTGTCCGAAGCCCTTGGGCTCCTGAAAGGTCTCGCTGAGGGGCTGGAGCGCTTCCTCAAGAGCGCCCACAAGGTCCTTGAGGAGCAGGAGCGGTATAACCTGCGCAAGCTGCGCGTCAGGGTAGCCGACACGGTACTCGGTTTTCACGCCATATGGCCGTCCTTCAGGGCTCAGGTCAGGGATGAGAAGGTTCTTGGCGCGCATCCCGCCGAGTTCAGCAGGCGGGTCCGGGCAGTCATCGGAGATAGCCTGGAGGAGTCGGCCATCGGTGCCATGTTCGAGAGCCTCGGCAACAGCCTGACCGAGGCCACGAGAGCCTGGGGTTGATCGGAGGACAAGCGGTGAAGAAGGCTCTGGCTGTTGCGGGCATTGCGATCTCCATCCTGCTCCTGGCCCTGGCGCTGCTCTTCCTGATTGCTGCCATGGTTAGACCCGAGCGTCTCCTCGTCGCCATGGGCCTGCTCGTCGCGGGCACGCTCCCGCTCGTCTGGGCGATCGCCACGCTGCGCCGACAGGCGGAGCTCAGCCCAGACAACCTCTCGGCCGGGATTCTGGCGCTGGCGAGCAACTCTGGCGGGGAGGTAACCGAGGCTCAGGTGCAGGCGCGGTTCCACATCCCACAGCAGATGGCATCGAGCGCCCTCGAAAAGCTGTGTGCGACTGGCCAGGCCCGCCGAGAGGTGCGCGGCGACCGCACAGTGTATGTGGTACAGGGCCTGAAACCATCGCTGGTTGTCCGTCGGTGCCCATACTGCGGCAGTAGCTTCCCGGTCAGGGAGGCTATCCGCAAGTGCCCCAACTGTGGGGCAACTGTCGAGCTCGACAAGGCCTGAGTGAGGAGGCACATTGCGCAGGACAATTGCGCTCGCCATAGCGGGCCTGCTGCTCAGCCTGGCGTGCCTGCTGGGGGCAGCCGTGGCCTGGATGCAGTACGTCCGCGACGTACGGGGAGGCCAGGTCGCCCAGTCCACTCCAGCCCCCACAGCCACGTTAGTCGAGCCTTCCTATGACACCATCGGCGCGATTGCGGCGGCCCTCGTACCGCCGCGCGATTCGCGGCTCCTCGCCCAGCGCCTGCGCCCCTCGGTCGGACCGATCCCGCCAGTCGTCAGCTCGGAACCGCCGGGCCACCAGGTCGGAGACAGCGCACGCTTCTGGATCTCTAACTCGGATGCCCGCGAGATGTCCCAGATAACGGCTACCTTGCGGACCATGTCCCGGCACGCCGAGATCTGGGTGCAGGAGGACCTGTCGGTCAGCCCACAGAGCCTTCAGCAGGCGGCACAGCAGTTTGATGAGCAGATCTATCCCACGGTTCACCGCTACTTTGGTGCCGAGTGGAACCCGGGCATAGACGGCAACCCCCGCATTGTGATCCTCTGCGCGCGCTTCTCCGGCGCAGATGGGTATTTCTCCAGCATGGATGAGGTCCCTCGCCAGGCGAACCCCTACAGCAATGAGCGTGAGATCATCTATGTGAACGCCGATGCGGCTCCACCCGGGAGCAAGCACTTTGGCGCCGTCGTCGCCCACGAGTTCCAGCACATGGTCCATTACCATCTGGACCCCAATGAGGACGGATGGGTAAACGAGGGTTGCTCCGAGCTTGCGGCCTGGCTCTGCGGCTTCGGCCCTACGGGTGCGGCCCTGTCCCTTGCGCACCAGCCGGATACCCAGCTCAACACCTGGGTTCTGAGTCCCGATGAGAGCGCCCTGCCCCACTACGGCGCCTCATATCTCTGGGTCAGCTACTTCCTGCAGCGCCTCGGGCCAGAGGCACTGAAGGCCGTCGTTGCCGAGCAGGAGAATGGCATCGCAGGCTTTGAGAGACAGCTCAACCTGTTGCCAGATGCCCCCACGTTTGAGGACCTGTTCGCCGACTGGGTGGTCACAAACCTGCTCGATGACGCCTCTCTCGAAGGAGGGCGCTTTGGTCACCAGGCCGCAGAGCTGTACCTCCAGCCGCAGACCACGCACCGCGACCTCCCCGCCGAGGAGACGGGTACGGTAGGCCAGTACGCCACCGACTATATCGCCATCGCCCGGCAGACGGGCCCTGTCAGGATCGAGTTCGTAGGGGACCCGCAGGTGTCGGTTGTTCCGACAAGGCCTTACGAGGGGCGGCACATGTGGTGGTCCAACCGCGGTGACATGAGCAACCCCTCCCTCACGCGAGCCTTCGACCTCTCGGGAGTGCGACGGGCGACGCTGCGCTACGCAGTGTGGTACGAGCTCGAGGATGGCTGGGACTATGCCTACGTGTCCGTCTCTACCGATGGCGGCAGAACGTGGAAGCTCCTCAGCACGCCTCACACTACGGACTATAACCCGAACGGCAACGCCTTCGGTCCGGGCTACACAGGCTTTTCTGGTCACGAGCCGGGCAGCAACACCCGCCTGACCAGCCGGTGGGTGCGGGAAGAGATCGACCTGAGCCCCTACGCCGGCCGCGAGGTGCTGGTGCGCTTTGAGGTGGCGACCGACGATGCCGTCAACCTCCCCGGCTTTTGCATCGACGACATCTCGGTCCCCGAAATCGGCTTTGTGGATGGCGCCGAGCAAGAGGTGCCGGGCTGGCAGGCCGAGGGGTTTGTGCGCATCGACAACGTCTTGCCCCAGCGGTTTCTCGTACAGGTCATCGAGCAGGGCGACACGGTGCGTGTGCAGCGCCTCGAGCTCGAGCCCGGGCAGCCCGCCGTGCTGACGGTGGAGGGCTTTGGCCGGGGAACGCAGCGAGCCATCCTGGCCATCTCCGGCCTCACCCGCTACACGACCGAGCCCGCGAGGTACACGTACCGCGTGAGCCTGGCGGACGAGGGATAGGCTGGAGAGGGGAGATGGCGCGAAGGGGTGTCGGGCG
>DYEI01000419.1 GCA_020725765.1 Anaerolinea sp.
ATCGCGGCTGCCGCTCGGCGTGTCCCGAGCAGCGGTGTGTGCGGCGGGTGGTCCGCTGGGAAGGGTGCCAGGGCGCTATTCTCGTGCCCTGTGATGCTGTGCAGCCCGACTTGGTAATGCGTAGCGCGGCGCGGGGCGGGGTTAGGGGTGGGCGGCCCTCGATCGGCTATGCCCTCGCCCTACGACCGAAGAAGCCTGTCCGCCCTCGTAGGGGACAAGGGGGGTTCCCCGATGAGCCAGCGCAAAGCCGATCCCGACGGGCAGAGCTGCCGCGGCCTGCCTCCGCGCCATGCGCTGAACGCGAGTCTGAGCACGTACGCGCACGGACAGTCACCAGATTGACATCCTTTTTCCCATCACACTATAATGTGGTCTCGTGGCCTCGAGCGCTGCGCAACCAGGAGATGAGGATGCCATACCGCCCAACGATTGGCATGGAGGTCCATGCGCAACTGCTCACCCGCTCCAAGATGTTCTGCGGGTGCTCCGCTGATTACTGGGCCGCCCCGCCGAACAGCCAGGTCTGCCCCGTGGACCTTGGGCTGCCGGGTGCCCTGCCGGTGATCAATGCCCGGGCGGTCGAGGCCACCGTGCTTACGGGCCTGGCCCTGAACTGTGAGATCGCCTCCGTGACCCGCTTCGACCGCAAGAACTACCCCTACCCTGACCTGCCCAAAGGCTATCAGATCTCCCAGTACGAGCTGCCGCTGTGCCGGAACGGCTGGCTGGAGATCGAGGTCGACGGCGAGCGCAGGCGGATCCGCATCCGTCGCGTGCACCTCGAGGAGGATACGGCCAAGCTGACCCACGTCGAGGGATGCAGCTTGCTCGACTTTAACCGGGCTGGCGTGCCGCTGATGGAGATCGTCAGCGAGCCGGACATGCACTCGGTGGACGAAGTGCGCGAGTACGTGACCCAACTCCGCTCCGTGCTCCGGTATCTGGGGGTCAACTCGGGGGACATGGAGAAGGGTGCCATGCGCTTCGAGGTCAACGTGTCGGTTGCCCGGGAGGGGGAGCGCGGCACCAAAGTGGAGATCAAGAACCTCAACTCCTTCCGCGCCGTGACCCGCAGCCTCGAGTATGAGATCGCCCGGCAGACCCGCATACTCGAGCGGGGGGGCCACGTCGAGCAGGTCACCATGGGCTGGGACGAGGACCGCGAGCTGACCTTTGAGCAGCGCAGCAAGGAGGAGGCACCGGACTATCGCTACTTCCCGGACCCCGATCTCCCGCCTCTCACCCTGGACCCCGCCTGGGTCGACGGCCTCAGGGCTCGGCTTCCGGAGCTGCCTCGGGCGAAGGCTGAGCGCTATCAGCGCGAGTACGGCCTTTCGGCCTATGATGCAGGAGTGCTGACCGCCGAGCGGGCGGTCGCGGAGTTCTTTGAGGCAGCAGTGGCCGCTGCGCCGGCGGGCGTCGACGCCAAGATGATCTCCAACTGGCTCACCGGCGAGCTTTTCCGGCTCATGCGGGCGCGGGAGCGCAGCATCGAGCAGGTGCCAATCACCCCGCGAGACCTTGTGGCGCTCCTCGAGATGGTGGCGGCAGGCCGTCTGACGGGGGCGAGCGGCAAAGAGGTCCTCGAGGAGATGTTCGTGACGGGCAGACCGCCGGCGGAAGTGGTGGCCGCGCGCGGCCTCGCCCAGATCTCGGACGAGGCAGCGCTCCGCCCCGTTGTCGAAAAGGTGCTGGAGGAGAACCCCGGCCCTTTGGCGGAGCTTTTGGCGGGCAAAGAGCCGGTGCTGCGTTTTCTCATGGGGCAGGTCATGCGGGCAACCCGGGGCCAGGCGAACCCGCAGCTCGCGCAGAGGCTGCTGCAGGAGGCCGCTGAGAGGCGGCGGAGGGCCAGCTGACCCCTGCGATTGGGATTCGGTTCCACCTTCTGTTGGCGAGCAACCCACCGAATGGATTCGGGGCTACCGGGCCTTCGGGGGACCCCCACGGGCTGTCGGCGGAGCCGACAGCCCGTGGGGTCCCCCGAAGGGCAACCGCCGACCTTCGTCGACGGGGAACGGGTCGGCCCGCGCAGGCGGGCGGTTGGCGCCGAGGGGCGCGCAACGCGACTTCAGTCGCCAGCTTGGTTCGAGCACAGCCGGCGCCGAACACTCACACAAGCCCCTATTGGGCCAACAGAAGATAGAACCGAGCCGCGATTGAACCACTTTTGGCCTCGCACAAAGGGCGGCGTATAATCGAAGGGAGGCCTCGAGCCCGGGCAGGTCTCGCATTGATCTCGGGTACGGCTGGTCGCGAACCGGTCGCGGCCGCGGTGGACCGTCTGCAGCGTGGCAGACGCAACAAGGAGAGTTGACCCATGGAGAAGAACAGCCGATCCCCCTACGAGATTGCCATCGCCCAGTTCGACAAGGCTGCTGCGCATCTCGACCTCAAAGCCGGGATACGCGAGATGCTGCGGCACTGCAAGCGCGAGCTGATCGTCCACTTCCCGGTCAAGATGGACGATGGGTCGGTCCGGATCTTTACCGGATACCGTGTGCACCACTCGACCGTCCGCGGTCCCTCGAAGGGCGGTATCCGCTTCCACCCCGATGTCACTCTCGACGAAGTGCGCGCCCTCGCCATGTGGATGACATGGAAGTGTGCGGTGGTGGGCATCCCCTTCGGAGGGGCCAAGGGTGGAGTGGTCTGCGACCCGAAGCAGATGTCGGAGAACGAGCTCGAGAACCTCACCCGCCGCTACGCAACCGAGATTGCCATCCTCATGAGTCCTGAAGGGGACATCCCCGCGCCCGATGTCAACACCAACCCCAGGATCATGGCCTGGATCATGGACACCTACTCCATGCACCGTGGCTACTCGACACCGGCGGTGGTGACCGGCAAGCCGGTGGAGATCGGTGGCTCGCTGGGCAGGTCCGAGGCGACCGGCCGCGGCGTGATGTTTACGACCCGCGAAGCACTCAAGGTCAAAGGCATCCCTCTGGACGGTGCGACGGTCGCCGTGCAGGGCTTTGGCAACGTGGGCGCCGTGGCCGCCTACCTGCTGCAGGACAAGGGGTGCAAGATCGTCGCCGTGTCGGACAGCCAGGGCGGCATCTACAACCCGAAGGGGTTGGATGCACGGGACGTGATGCGCTTCAAGGCCGAGAACCGCACAGTCGTCGGCTACCCCGGGACGGACAGGCTGACGAACGAAGAGCTTTTGGAGCTCGAGTGCGATGTGCTCGTGCCCTGCGCTCTGGAGAACGTCATCACCGCCCAGAATGCGCCGAGGATCAAGGCCAGGGTCATCGCTGAGGGGGCCAACGGGCCGACCACGCCCGAGGCCGACGAGATCCTCTACGATCGCGGCATCTTTGTCGTGCCGGACGTGCTGGCCAACGCCGGGGGTGTTACAGTCTCCTACTTTGAGTGGGTGCAGGGCCTGCAGTTTTTCTTCTGGAGCGAGCGCGAGATCAACCTGCAGCTCCGGGAAATCATGGTGCGCAGCTTCAATGATGTGCTCCGCATCAGCGAGGAGAGAAAGGTGGACATGCGCGTGGCCGCGTACATCCTCGCCATCCGCCGGGTGGCCGAAGCGACGATGATACGTGGCATCTACCCGTGAGACTCCCCGCTGCGAGTTTCACTCTCCGAAGGCCTGGCCTACCGAATGGGGCCAGGCCTTCTGGTTGGATAGGCGTATCTCCCCGCCCCGGGCGGGCGCCACGGCGCCCGCCCGGGGCGGGTTCAGGGGCGGACAGGCTGCTCTAGCCGCCGTCCCTCGGCCCTTGCCGGAGGGTACCCCATCCCCCCGTCCCTCGCTTCCTGCGCCGCCTCGGCGGCGGGGAAGGGGGCGTCTTATGCTATGGAGGGGCTCGACTTTGGCCTTTCGGAGCGC
>DYEI01000420.1 GCA_020725765.1 Anaerolinea sp.
GCCGCGGGGGCGGGGAATCCAGAATGGGAGGGGGTGTTGGCGAGCGGGTTTGCCGCTCGCCAACACCCCCTGTCAACAAGTTGCCGAACCCTGAAGGGGGCGCGTTGAGGCTGGATGTAGCTCCCCGCCGCGCCCCTGCCTACGGTCGCCTGCACTTTAGCAGCGCACACATCTGATCGGCCCTGGCCACAAAAGTCTCCAGCAGCTCCTCGGCGCGGGCCACCACCTCATCGACCGTGAACCCATAGTGACAGGCCAGCACCTTGTACGGCGCCGAGGCGCCAAAGCGCCCTTCGATGCCCAGCACCCCGCCGAAGGGCCCGACATAGCGCTCCCAGCCCATCGGCGAGCCGGCCTCAATGGCCAGGCGCACCGGCACATCGGGCGGAAGAACCCTTGCGCGATACTCCTCAGGCTGAGCCTCGAAGAGCTCCCAGCTCGGCATGCTCACCACGCGCGCACCGATGCGTCGCTCGGCGAGCACGGTCTGCGCCTCGAGTGCCAGGGCGACCTCCGACCCGGTGGCGATGAGGATCAGGTCCGGCCGTCGGCCGGGCGAGTCGGAGAGGATGTAGGCTCCCCGGCGAAGGCCATCCGCCGGGGCCATCCTCTCCCGGTCCAGCACCGGCAGGTTCTGCCGGCTGAGGATCAGCGCCACGGGGCCCCGCTGCTCCAGGGCCACCTGCCAGGCTACGGCCGTTTCGTTGGCGTCGGCCGGGCGGATGGTGGTGAGATGTGGAATGGCCCGCAGGGAGGCGAGGTGCTCGATGGGCTGGTGCGTGGGGCCATCCTCGCCGACAAAGATGCTGTCGTGTGTGTAGACCCATACGACCGGCAGCTCCATCAGCGCGGAGAGGCGCAGCGCCGGCCGCATATAGTCCGAGAAGACGAAGAAGGTCGCTCCAAAGGGGCGTAGCCCCCCATGGGCTGCCATGCCGTTGACAATCGCCCCCATGGCATGCTCGCGCACCCCAAAGTGCAGGTTCCGACCACCGGGGTTCCCGGCCTCCTGATCCCCGCCACCCTTCAGGAGCGTCTTGGTCGAGGGCGCGAGGTCGGCCGAGCCGCCGATGAGGCCCGGCAGTGCCGGCGCTATGGCGTTCAGGACCTCGCCGGAGGCATTCCGCGTGGCGATGGACTTGCCAGCGGGGAAGTGCGGGATCCTCTCCTGCCAGCCCGCTGGGAGCTCGCCGGCCATCATCTGCTCGAACTGCTCCGCGAGGTCCGGGTAGCCTTGTCGGTAGCTCTCAAAGAGGGCGTGCCAGTCGGCCTCCAGATGGCGCCAGTACTCAAGCTGCTCCACAAAGTACCCGCGGACCGCGTCCGGAACGTAGAACTTGGGCTCCAGCGGCCAGCCGAGCGCCTGCTTGGTGAGCGCGACCTCCTCCTCGCCGAGTGGCTCGCCGTGTGCCGCTGCCGTATCCTGCTTGTTCGGGCTGCCGTAGCCGATATGGGTCCTGACCGCGATCAGCGAGGGCCGCTCCTGCTCGGCCTGTGCCGCACGGATGGCCTCGTCGATGGCGACGAGGTCGAGGCCGTCGACCGTCTGCACGTGCCAGCCGTAGGCCCGGAAGCGCTGGGGCACATCCTCCGTGAAGGAGAGCGAGGTCGGTCCTTCAATGGAGATGCGGTTGTCGTCGTAGAGGTAGATAAGCTTGCCGAGGCGAAGGTGCCCGGCCAGCGACGCCGCCTCTGCCGCCACGCCCTCCATCAGGTCGCCATCACTCACGATGGCGTACGTGTAGTGGTCCACGATGCTATAGCCCGGGCGGTTAAAGAGCTGCGCGAGATATCGCTCGGCGATGGCCATGCCGACGCCGTTCCCAAACCCCTGCCCGAGCGGGCCGGTCGTCGTCTCCACGCCGGGGGTGACGCCACGCTCCGGGTGCCCGGGCGTCAGGCTGCCCCACTGCCGGAAGCGCTTGATCTCCTCCAGCGACAGCTCGTACCCGCTCAGGTGCAGCAGCGCATAGAGGAGCATGGAGCCGTGCCCGGCGGAGAGGATGAACCGGTCGCGGTTCGGCCACTGCGGATTGGCGGGGTTGTGGCGCAGAAAGCGCGTCCAGAGAACGTAGGCCGGCGCAGCCATGCCCATCGGCATCCCGGGGTGCCCGGACTCGGCGGCCTGCACGGCATCTACCGCCAGCATGCGGATGGTGTTGATGATCAGGCGGTCTAGCTCGGTGTACGCAGCGGTGCCCATGATATCCTCCAGCAAGGTCGGTGTAGGCGCCGATTATAGCACCATCCGACATGGATGGGAAGCCCCTCACAGGGCCGTCCCTCCCGGGCTACCCATCTCCAAGGGCAGCTCCAGACAGGGGGTCGTAGAGCCGCTCGATCGCCGCGGACTCGCGCTGGTCCTCCAGCCACTCCACGAGCCTCTGCTGGCGGACCTGAGTGAGGAGCGGCTCGGCCAGCGGCCGCAGCCCCCGCTCGTCCACCCGGATGATGTGATAGCCAAGGCTGCTCTTTATGGGAGCGCTCGTCTGCCCGGGCTCCAGAGAGAAGGCAGCCTCCTCTAGCTCAGGCAGGACCACGCCCCGCGGCAGCCAGCCGAGGTCCCCTCCCTGCTCGCGGGTGCCCCCATCGAGGGAGTAGAGGGCAGCGAGGTCCTCAAAGCTCTCTCCGGCGCTGAGCTTCGCCAGCACCTCCTGTGCCTTGTTTCCGTCGGCCACGAGGATGTGGCGGACGTGGACCTGCTCGACCTCGTCCGGCCCGCCGTGGGCGGCGAGGAGCCGCTCGAGCATGAGCTGCTCGCGGACCATCAGCCTGAACCGCTCCTCGGTCAGCTCGTTGGCCTCGAGGAACGCGCCGAAATCCGCGAACTGGCCGCCGGCGAGGGCCTGTTCACGGGCCCTGGCAGCCGCCGCTTCGACCTCGGCATCGGGGACGGCGAGCCTTTCCCGGGCAGTGAGCTGACGCAGCAGCTCGAGATCGATCAGGTGCTCGAGCTCACGATGGAGGATGGTGGGAAGGCGGGCGACGTTATCGGGATCGCTCCAGTCGATGTCATACTGGCGGGTCATCAGCCGGAGCTGGCGGGTGACCTCTTCGCGCCAGGCAGCAGTGGGCACGTCCACCCCGTTCACACGGGCCACGGCCGGCCCCTCCGGCCACGCAATCGCCCCCAGCGCGACCTCGACGCCTCCTCGTGCAGCCTCTGGCGTGGCCGAGGGAGCCACCGTCGGAGGTGCAGTCGGAGAGGCGGGGGACCCTGGGCGCGCGCGGCAGCCGGTGAAGGCCGTCGCCAGCGCCAGCGCCGCCAGGCACAGCACAGCCCTTGGGAATCGCATGCTCACCTTCCTGTTCCAGGCCAGGGGAGTCCACCACTATCTAACTGGCCGCGGTATTATGCCACGGCATGGGGAAAGGGGCGAAACGGGGAGAGCGGCGGTCAGTTGAGGCAGGAGGATGGCAGCCGGTGGTTGTCGGAGCCCCCTTCGAGCAGCTGGGCAACCGCCCTCTCCAGCGTCTCGAGATCGAAGGGCTTGCGGATGGTGACGACATCGGCTGGGAGATGGTTGGGCATGCGGCCCGCCGTCACAAAGATGAAGGGGATGTGCCGGGTCACCGCCGAGGCGCGGACCTCCCGGTACAGCTCGAGGCCATCCATCACCGGCATCATGATGTCCGCAATGATGAGGTCGGGCCGCTTGCTCTGTGCAATCTCGAGGGCCGACCGACCATCGTAGGCACGCTCGACGCCATACCCCGCATCTTCGAGCAGGGCACCTACAAACTCGACCAGGGACTCCTCATCATCAACAACCAGGATCCTCTTCACGCGACCCCTCTCACCCTACCGCTCGCAGGCATTGTAGGATTGCTGGCTGAGGGAGCAATCCGGATTCCCGAACCCGGGGGACGGCACTGTTCCCATAAAGACGTCGTCGTCAGGGCCGGATTTCATGCGCTCAAAGGCTATAGAAGCGAGAAACGGCGCTTGTAGCCCTGCTCCTCAGGGGTTCCGCCGGCATTCAGGGCATGCGACATGCCCATGCCAGGGCGGGCGGTGCGGACTGCTCTCAGCCGGGGTATGGAGGATGGGGAAGATGAGAGGGTCGCGCTCGCGGTACGGCGATCGAGGCGAGGAGAGCCTGCTGCGCTCTCCTCGCCTCAGAGTGAGTGATCGAGCTAGACCTCTCGGAACTCGCCCTCGACGGTCCCGTCGTCGCGAGGCTGGCCGCCAGCCGATTCCCCAGAACCCGTGCCCTGGCCGGCCGTCTGCTGCTGGTAGACGCTGGCGCCCAGGCGCTGGAGCACCTCCGACAGCTCACGGCTGGTCCGCTTGATGGCTTCGATGTCGGAGCCCTTGAGCGCCTCGCGCACCTCGGCGATGTGGCGCTCGACCTCGCTTCGCATGTTGCCCGGAACCTTGTCGCCCAGCTCGCGCAGCGTCTTCTCGGCGCTGTAGGCTACTGTGTCGGCCTGGTTGCGGGCCTCGGCCTCCTCCTTGCGCCGGCGGTCCTCGGCGGCGTGCTGCTCCGCCTCGCGCACCAGCCGGTCGACCTCCTCCTTGCTCAGTCCACTGGAGGCGGTGATGGTGATCTTTTGCTCGCGTCCGGTGGCCTTGTCCTGCGCGCTGACATGCAGGATGCCATCGGCATCGATGTCAAAGGTCACCTCGATCTGAGGGATGCCGCGCGGTGCCGGCGGGATGCCATCGAGGATGAACCTGCCAAGGGTCTTGTTGTCCGCAGCCATCGGGCGCTCGCCCTGCACGACGTGGATCTCGACGCTCGTCTGGCCGTCGGCAGCGGTCGAGAAGATCTGGCTCTTGCGAGTCGGGATGGTGGTGTTCCGCTCGATGAGTGGTGTAGCCACCCCACCCAGGGTCTCGATGCCCAGGGTGAGCGGCGTGACGTCGAGCAGGAGCACGTCCTTGACCTCGCCGCCGAGCACACCGGCCTGGATGGCCGCGCCGATGGCGACGACCTCATCCGGGTTCACGCCCTTGTGGGGCTCCCGGCCAAAGTACTTGCGCACCGTCTCCTGAACCAGCGGCATACGGGTCTGCCCGCCAACGAGCACGACCTCGTCAATGTCCGACGGCTTGAGCTTGGCGTCCTCGAGCGCCTGACGCACCGGTGCGAGCGACTTTTCGATCAGGTCGCCGACGAGCTGCTCGAGCTTGGCCCGCGTCAGGGTCATGGCCAGATGCTTGGGCCCCGAGGCGTCGGCGGTGATGAAGGGCAGGTTGATCTCGGTCTGCACGACCGAGGAGAGCTCGATCTTGGCCTTCTCTGCCGCCTCCTTCAGGCGCTGCAAGGCCATGCGGTCCTTGCGCAGGTCGATCCCCTGCTCCCGAAGGAACTCTTCGGCAATCCAGTCGATGATGCGCTGATCAAAGTCGTCGCCGCCCAGGAAGGTGTCGCCGTTGGTCGAGTTGACCTCAAAGACCCCATCGCCGAGGCTCAGGATCGAGATGTCAAAAGTGCCGCCGCCGAGGTCGTAGACAGCGATCTGCTCATCTTTCTTCTTATCCAGGCCATAGGCAAGGGCAGAAGCGGTCGGCTCGTTGATGATGCGCAGGACCTCCAGCCCGGCAATACGGCCGGCGTCCTTCGTCGCCTGGCGCTGGGCATCGTTAAAGTAGGCGGGCACCGTGATGACGGCCTGGTGGACGGGCTCCCCCAGATACGCCTCGGCATCGGCCTTGAGCTTTTGCAGGATCATGGCCGAGATCTCGGGTGGCGAGTAGGGCTTGCCACCCATCCACACCTGCACGTCGCCATTGGGTGCCGCTGTGACCTTGTAAGGAAGGCGCTTCATGGCTTTCTGCACTTCAGGGTCGTTGAACTTGCGGCCCATGAAGCGCTTGATCGAGTATATGGTGTTCTCCGGGTTGGTGATGGCCTGCCGTCGTGCCACCTGGCCGACCATGCGCTCCCCCGTCTTGGGGTTGATGGCGACCACGGAGGGGCACAGGCGGCTCCCCTCGGAGGTAGGGATGACCACCGGCTCGCCGCCCTCCATGACGGCAATCACCGAGTTGGTCGTCCCAAGGTCAATGCCCACAATCTTGCTCATTCGTCAAGCCTCCTGGATGACTGCTCAGAAAAACCGAATCTGGGCCCCGCAGGGGCCGAACCGGGTCATGGGCGCTACACGCCTCCTTGCTCGTCACGCGGATGGGGCCTCGTCTCCCGCGGCGCCCTCGGCCGGCGCGGCGGTGGTGCCAGAGCCGGCCTCCTGTCCGGAGGGTGCCGCCTCGGACGTGACCCTGGGCGCCACGGCGACCTTCACGAGGCTGGCCCGCAGCACCCGTCCGTTCAGCTCATACCCGCGCTGCAGCTCGGCGATCACCTGACCATCGGGATAGGCCGTGGTCTCCTCGCGGATTACAGCCTCGTGTCGCTCCGGGTCGAAGGGCTTGCCCGCTGCCTCGATGGGCTTGAGCCCTTCAGCCTCGAGCACCGTCTCGAGCTTGCGGGCGATCAGCCACACGCCCTCAGTCCAGGTGAAGCGTCGGAGGTCCGGCGACAGCGTCGCCATGGCCCGCTCGAAATCGTCAAGGACAGGCAACAGTCTGGTGATGAGGAGCGCGTTGGCAAACCGCCCCATCTCTTCCCGCTCGCGCTCGACACGCTTGCGGTAGTTGGCAAAGTCGGCCGCCGTGCGGCGCAACTGGTCCAGGTACTCGTCGGCCCTGGCCCTGGCCTCGGCCAGTTGGGCGGCAAGGTCGGGCTCGCCTCCGCCTGCCTGGGTGCTGGCCTCGGGCGACTCCCCGGCTTCGGACGGCGGGCGGTGGGAGACCTTGCCCGCCTCACCCTCGGGGCGCTCGCTCACTTCTGGCTTCTGGACATCATCAACCATGGCACCTCCGTCGCGAGAAGCGACCGGCGCAGTCACCCAGGACGGTGTGGCTTTCCCAGCACACGGGCACGGCGCGCCTGGCCGTACCGCAGCGCAGGTGGACCCGCCTGGGCGCCTGCGGTCGGTCGCTAGTATCCGTACATATGCTCAACGAGGCTGCTCATCAGGCGCGCCACAAAGCGTACCGCCGGAATGGCCCGGTCGTACGGCATGCGCGTTGGGCCGAGCACGCCCACGACCCCGTTGGCCTCGCCTCGCACGCCATAGGGCGAGAGGACCAGGCTATAGTCCTCGATATCGTCCCACCGGCCCTCGCCGCCAATGATCACCTGCACGCCGTTGGCCCACAGGACCTCGGCGATGATGGACTCCAGCAGGCTGCGTCGCTCCAGCACCTCGACGACCTGACGGAACTTGTCCACCTGCGCGAACTCGGGCTGGCGGAGGACGTGGATGAGCCCATCGCGGTGAATCTCGCGCTCGCTGCGGCGGTCCATCTGCTCGAGCGTCTCGGCGACTCGCTCCACCACGTGGCGCTCGAGCGCCGTGAGGGGCGCCGTCGCGGCGGGTCCGGTGCGGACCTCGGCCGCATTGGCCGAGCCGAGGAGCTCGTTGAGATGGTTGGACACTTTCGTCAGCTCATCCTGGCCGGTTGGGGTCGGCAGCAGGACCACCTGTTGCCGGATGGAGCCGTCCTGGAAGACCATGACCAGGAGGGCGGTCACATCGCTCAGGGAGATCATCTCCAGGTGTTTGAGCCGCGCCTGCGGTGCCTTGGGAGCGGTCACCAGAGAGGCGCTGCGCGCGGTCTGAGCGAGCACGGCGGCGGCCAGCTTCATCCACTGCTGCAGCTCGAGCTGCACCTGGTGGAACTGGTGGCTGATCATGCGCTGCTCGCTCGGCGAGAGCTCTGTCTCCTGCATCAGGCGGTGGACAAAGTACCGGTAGCCCTTGTCCGACGGGATGCGTCCCGCGGAGGCATGCGTCTGCAGGAGATAGCCCTCGCGCTCCAGGAAGGCCAGCTCATTCCGCACGGTGGCCGGGCTGAGGCCGAGCCCATAGCGGCGCACGATCGTCTGTGAGCCGACAGGTACGGCCGAGGCTATGTATTCGCGCACCACGATGCCGAGGATTTCCTCTTGGCGGCTGGTCAGTTGCTCCATGTGGAGACCTCTTGCCCGGGTCGCATCGGCACGGTGCGGGCTGGCGCGAGCGCCTCGCTGCCGGCGATGCGGATGTCCTTAGCACTCACTCATCCTGAGTGCTAACATGATAGCACAAAGCGCGCACAGTGTCAAGAGGGGTGGGCACAGGTTCATGGCACAACTGCAGAAAAGTTGATAGGCGCGTTATCAAGTTCTGAACAGGGAATGTACCAGCATCGGGATTGCCCCCACCCCTGCCCCTCCCCCAGGCAGGCGCCGGGCGCGTGCCGGGGGGAGGGGCAGGGGTGGGGGCAATCCCGATGCTGGTACATTCCCTGTTCAGAACTTGATAACGCGCCTATCAACTTTTCTGCAGTTGTGCCATGAACCTGTGCCCACCCCTCTTGA
>DYEI01000421.1 GCA_020725765.1 Anaerolinea sp.
ATCGCGGCTGCCGCCCGGCGTGTCCCGAGCAGCGGTGTGTACGCTAGATCAAAATCCGCAGCCCTGTCTTTTGCAGAGCGGGCGACCCGTAGTATACTGGACTGGCAGTGTTCCCGTGGGCATGGGGAGAGGTTGTAGTGTATGCGCATCCTGGTGGTTGACGACGACCCGCCGAGCGTGAAGATGACGGCTTTTCTGCTCCGCGAGGAAGGGTACGAGGTCATCACCGCCGACAACGGCCAGGCCGCCCTCGAAGCAATCCACACCAAATCGCCCGATCTGGTAATCCTGGACGTCATGCTTCCCCACATCGACGGGCTCGAGGTGACCCGACGCGTCCGCCAGACGATGGACGTGCCGATCATCATCCTCTCGGCCAAAGGCGAGACGGTCGACAAGGTCAGCGGCCTCGAGGCCGGCGCCGACGACTATCTGGCCAAGCCCTTCGAGCCCTCCGAGCTGCTGGCGCGCGTCAAGGCGGTCCTCAGGCGCAGTGAGATGTTTGCCTACGACGATTCGCAGGCCCGGGTGACCGTTGGCGACCTGCGGCTCGACCCGGTCGGGAGCAAGGTCGTTCGCGCCGACGGCACCGAGATCGAGCTGACGCCGATCGAGTTTCGCCTGCTGCACGTCCTCATGCGGAACGCCGGGCGGGTGCTGAGCCACGACTACCTCCTCGCCAACGCCTGGGGCTATGACTATGAGGGCTACTCCAACCAGATCGCGGTGTACATCCGCCGCCTCCGCACCAAGATCGAACGCAACCCCGGCAGGCCAGAGTACCTGCAGACGGTCCGCGGCATCGGCTACAAGTTCGAGAAGCCGTAGCACTTGGCCATCGCGCCTTTTTGCAGTACACTCCCACCGACCAGACCGCGGCGTTCGTGCGCCGCTGCGCCGCCCTTACGCCTGCACGGGAAACAGGGCCACAGCACTGCAGGAATGATGCCGGATGATACAGAGCTATCTCAACGAGCTCGGGCAGACGCTCCAGAGGCTGCCACTCGAAGCCATCGAGCGGCTTGTCGACCTGCTCCACGAGGCGCGGCTGCAGGGGCGGCAGATCTTTCTGCTGGGCAACGGGGGGAGCGCGGCAACGGCATCCCACTTTGCCTGTGATCTGGCCAAGAACACCATCCAGCCCGGCGCCCCCAGCTTTCGGGCGCTGTCGCTGACCGACAATGTGGCACTGATGACGGCCTGGGCCAACGACACCGCCTACGACAATCTCTTCTGCGGCCAACTCGGTTGCCTCCTGCGACCCGGCGACATTGTGATCGGCATCAGCAGCAGTGGGAACTCGCCGAACGTGTTGCAAGCCATGGAGCTGGCCCGCGCGCAGGGGGCTGTGACCGTCGGTCTGACGGGCTTTTCGGGTGGCAGGCTGAAAGCACTGGTCGACCTGGCCATCATCGTCCCTAGTGAGCGCATGGAGCAGATCGAGGATCTGCACCTGGTCGTGGAGCACGCGGTGGTCACCGCCCTGCGGGCACGGGCGCAGGCCACGGCCGGCGGCGGAGGGGCTACCGCGCCTTGAGAGCGCGTGATGAGCAGGGTGGCGCTTCTGCCTCGTGGAAGCAGCACGTGGCTTCCGGTTGCGCTGCTTGTAGCGCTTCCCTTCGTGCTGTTCTGGCGGGTGTGGTGGCCGGACGCACAGCAGCGCCGTGTGTTTGCCCACGGCGACTTTGTGGAGCAGCACTATCCCGTGCGCTCGTTCGTAGCCCGGGAGCTGCGGGCGGGGCGCCTGCCCCTCTGGGACCCGTACACCTACGGCGGCGAGTCGGTCGCGGCCGAGAGCCTGTTCGAGCTCTACTACCCGTCGGCGCTCTGGCAGGTCCTCTTCTCCCGGCTGCCCTTTCTGGCCCTCGAGATCGAGGCGATCGGGCATCTGAGCCTGGCGGGCGTCTTCACCTTCCTGTTTGTGAGGCGCCTCACAGGAGCAAGCGGGGCGGGGTTGGTCGCCGGGATGGCCTTCGAGCTGGGCGGCTTTCTGACCTCCTACCCGATGCTGCAGCTCATCATCCTCGAGGTCGCGGCCTGGACGCCAGTCTCGCTCTGGCTCCTGGAGAGGGCGCTCCCCCGTCGCTCCCTTCTGGGCGTGGCCGGAGCCGGCGCGGTCCTGGGGGTGAGCGCCCTGGCCGGACACGGGCAGACGCTGATGTATGCGGCCTACCTGGTGGCCAGCTACCTGCTCTTCCGCGCCTGGCGGCTGGGGTGGCGCTTTGGGGTCATGGCGCTGGGAGCGCTGGGAGGGGCAGCGGCGGGGATCGGGGCCGCACAGTGGCTGCCCAGTCTGGAGATCATCCCGCTCTCAACACGCACTGGGTTCACTTATGAGGTGCTGTCCGCAGGGTTCCAGCCGGCGGAGTTGCTGGGGCTGTTGCGACCGGACCCGGGGCAGTGGTCGTCGCTGTATGTAGGGCTGGTGCCCCTGGCGTTGGCAGCGGTCGCGCTGGCGCTGGGGCGCGGCCGGGAGCAGTGGTACTGGGCGGGCGTAGCGGCCATAGCGTTGCTGCTATCGCTCGGCCGGAAGGGTCCGTTGTATCCCATCGCCTACCGGCTGCTCCCTGGGTTCGCCCTCTTTCGCCAGCAGGAGCGAGCGGCGTTTATGGTGAGCCTGTCGCTCTCTGTTCTGGCCGGATACGGGTATGCGGCGGCATCGAGGCTGCGTCGCTGGCCCGGCGTGGCGCTACCGGTGCTCCTTGCCCTGGTGTTCGTCGACCTTTACCGGGCCAACGCCGGCGCTATCCTGCAGGTGCCGCCGGAGGGTGACTATGCGCCGGCTGGGGCGATAGTCCAGTACCTGCGGCAGGCCGCTGATCCGGTGAGCCGCACGAGCTCCGAAGGGCTCCTCCCGGGGGACGGGAACGCGGGGCTGCTCTTCGGGTTCCGGGATGTCACCGGGAACGGACCGCTGCGGCTGGCAGCTTACGAGAGCTTCCTGGAGCGGGTGCCCGAGCTGAGGTGGTGGCAGCTTCTCGACGTGCGCCACGTTGTGACGCGCCGGGCTCTGGACCATGGGGCGCTCCACCTCGTGCTGGAGGAGGACGACCGACGCCTGTACCGGATCGACCTGTGCCAGCGCCATGTGTGGATCTGCCACGACTATCGCCTGGCGACGGATCAGGATGCGGCGATAGAGATGACGGCCGACCCGCAACTCGAGCCTCTGGCCTCGGTGGTGCTGGAGCGTCCGCCGCATCCGCTCCCCGAGCCAGCGACCGGGCCGGAGGAGGCTGAGGTCGTCAGCTTTGACCGACAGCAGGTGGCCGTCGAGGTAACGCTGAGCACGCCGGGCATTGTGGTCCTGAGCGAGGTGGACTACCCGGGCTGGAGGGCCTGGGTCAACGGCCGTCCGGTGCCGACGCTGCGCGCCTACGGCCTGCTGCGGGCGGTGGCGCTGCCGCCGGGCCAATGGCAGATCGAGTGGCGCTTTCAGCCGCTGAGCGCCTATCTCGGGCTGGCGCTTTCCGCGCTGACCCTGGCGGGGCTGGCGGCAGTGTGGCTGGGGCAGCGGTTCTCTGCCCGGCCCGCTGCGGCGCAGGCCGGGGCCTCGTGCCTCTAATGTGACCCACATATTGATTGCGGGTTGCAGGCCGTGCGGTGGCAGGCGCAACGACGCTGGCGATTGAGATCGCGTTGCGCGCGCTTCGCGCGCTAGAGGCGCCTGCGGCGCCAACCGTCCGCCTTC
>DYEI01000422.1 GCA_020725765.1 Anaerolinea sp.
CCTGACCGCGAATCTGCTGACTGATCTTGGATGCACCCTGCAAACCTCCGCCTTTGACTAACAAACAAAAACATGCTACAATATGGTCGAAACTGAGCATTTCGGTGGGGCAATCATGCTCAAATCCGAGCGTCAGGACGAGATCCTCCGTGCCGTCTGGCAGCAGGGCGCAGCCTCCTCCCGCGACCTGGCCAGCTACCTGGGCGTGAGCGAGATCACCATCCGCCGCGACCTGGACGAGCTTGCCGGCGCGGGCAAGCTCGAGCGGGTGCGCGGCGGCGCGCGCCGCGTCCTCCCGCAGGGGCCCGAGCCCCCGGTGGTGCAGCGCCAGGCCGAGCAGGCCCGGGAAAAGCTTGCCATCGGGCTGGCCGCCGTCGCCATGGTCGAGGACGGCTCGGTCATCGGCATCGAGTCCGGCTCAACCAGCCTTGAGCTGGCCCGAGCTATCGCGGCGCGCTCCTGGCAGTCGCTCCACGTCATCACCAACAGCTTTGGCGTGGCCAACCTCCTCACCCGTACGCCCGGCGTGCACCTCGTGTTCATCGGCGGGAGCGTCAACGCCGACGAGATGGGCACCTTCGGCAACCTGGCGGCAGAGATGCTGACGCGGGTGAACATCGACCGGCTCTTTATGACCTGCCGGGGCATCGACGCGCACGCCGGCCTCACCAACGATGCCTCCGCCGAGGGCACTTTCACGACCGAGAGGGCCCTCGTGCGCGCATCGCGCGAGGTGATCGTCCTGGCCGACCATACCAAGCTCGGCCGCGTCTTCCCCCTGCAGAGCATCCCGATCAGCGATGTCGACGGCGTGGTGACCGACGCCCTCGCCCCCGCCGCGCAGGTTGAGGCGCTGCGCGCGCAGGGCGTGCGCGTCACCCTCGCCCCCTTGCCAGAGCCAACCTTTAGCCCAGCTTCGGTGGAGGACCGATGAACCCCAGAGGCGAAAACACCTGCCGTGAGATCATAGATCAGCCCGAGGCCTGGTCAGAGGCCGTGGAAGTGGCCCGCGCGCAGGCCGCCAATCTGGCCGATCTGTGGCAGCGCGCGGGGGCGGGGCCGCTCCTGTTTATCGGCTGCGGCTCAACCTACTACCTCAGCCTGGCCGCTGCGGCCATGGCCCGGGAGGCAGGGCTGCCAGCGACCGCCATGCCCGCATCGGAGCTCTGGCTCTTCCCACAGCTCGCAGGCGACCTCGCCGGCACGCTGCTCGTGGCCGTCTCTCGATCGGGCGAGACTTCCGAGACGGTGCACGCCGTCCGTACCTTCCGGCAGGCAGGCGGCCGCGCCGTCCTGCACATCGGCTGCTACCCCGAGTCGGCGCTGGCCGGTTCCTCGGACCTTGCGCTGACCGTACCCAAGGCGCAGGAGGTCAGCGTCGCCCAGACCCGCTCCTTCGCCAGCATGTTGATCCTCTGCCGGGCCCTGATAGCGAGCCTCGTCGCCGGACCACAGGCGATCGCCCAGCTTACCCGACTGCCCGACCTTGGCAGGCGGCTGCTGGAACGCTACTCCGGCCTGGCCGAAAGCCTCGGCGGCGACCCATCGCTCCAGCGCTTCTTCTTCCTCGGCAGCGGCCCGCGGTACGGGCTGGCCTGTGAGGCGATGCTGAAGATGAAGGAGATGTCGCTCTCCTACAGCGAGGCCTACCATCCGCTCGAGTTCCGGCACGGCCCCAAGTCGGTCGTCAACGACGAATCGCTCGTCGTTGGGCTGCTCAGCGACGAGGCGCACGCGCAGGAGGCCGCCGTCCTCGCCGACATGAAGGCGCTTGGCGCGCGAACGCTTGCGGTCGTCGAGGCCGGCGCACTGGAGGAGTTAGAGAACGCCGACTATACGGTCGGGGTCGGCTCGGGCCTCTCCGCGGCGGACCGGCTCGTCCTCTACCTGCCGGTGCTGCAGCTCATGGCGTACCATCGCGCTCTGGCCAACGGCCAGGACCCGGACCGGCCCCGCAACCTGACGGCGGTGGTGACACTGCCAGAGGGGCGGTGATGGAGCCCCGGGCCAGGTTCCTCGCGGCCATCGGCCGTGGGCATCCGGATAGGGTGCCCCGGTATGCCGAGTTCACGCCCAGGCTCCTGGAGGTGCTGAGGGAGAGGACGGGGCACGACTCTCCTGCCGAGTGCTTTGGCTTTGAGATGCGCGAGGTGGACCTGCATCCCACGCAGGCCAAGACGGACTATACGCCGTTCCTGGGAGAGATGCCCGAGGGGACGGTTATCGATGAGTGGGGCGTGGGCTGGGTACCCGCACATCTCTATCACCTGTCGCACATGGTCCATCCGCTGCGGAAGGTGACTTCGGTGCAAGAGATCGAGGAGTACCCCTTCCCCGACCTGCAGGCACCATACCGCCATGCAGACCTCGAGCAGCGCGTCGCTGCCATCCACGCCCGAGGCCTGGCGGCAGTCAGCGGCTGGACGACCATCTTTGAGCAGTCGTGGTACCTCCGGGGGCTGGACGCACTGCTCGTGGACCTATATGAGCGGCCGGAGCTCGCGGAGCGCCTGCTCGATAGGGTGACGGAGGTCTGCTGCTTCATCGGACGCCGGTATGCCGAAGCGGGCGTCGATCTCCTCCGCACCGGCGACGACATAGGCACGCAGCGGGGGATGCTCATCAGCCCGGCGCTGTGGCGCACGTGGCTCAAGCCACGGCTGGCGCGGCTGATCGAAGCCGCGAGAAGCGTCAGGCCCGAGATCAGGGTGCTCTACGATAGCGATGGCCGCTTTGAGCCCGTCATTCCGGACCTTATCGAGCTGGGGGTCGACGTCCTGGCGCCGGTACAGCCCGAGTGTGTCGATCCGGAATGGCTGAAGCGCGAGTATGGGGCGCACCTCAGCTTTTGGGGATCCATTGGTGTGCAGAGCACGCTGCCTTTCGGCAGGCCGGAGGACGTGCGCGAGGAAGTCAGAGTAAGGATGCTGACCATTGGCGCAGGGGGAGGGCTGGTCATCGCCCCGAGCCACGTGATCCCTCCGGAGACACCTTGGGAGAATGTGCTGGCGTTCTTTCAGGCCGTCGAGGAGTACGGGTGCTACGATTGGGCGTGATCTCCCGTGCCCGCCCGGGCGGGCCAGCGGGCTGGGACGGAAGGGGAAGGAGGTGACGCGAGGCCTGGCCCTGATGACCGCATGATCGCCTGTTAGCACGCTGACTGAAGGGGGTATCCTATGGGTGCCACGAGGAGTCTGTCCCGTCGCGAGCTGCTGAGGAGCCTGGGTCTCGTCACAGCAGGCACAGCCCTGGCCGCCTGCCGCCCAGCGACACCTCAGGTCGCCAGGGAGACGGTCATCGTCACACAGAAGGAGACCGTTGTCGTCGAGCGGGAGAAGCAGCACGAGAACGTCACTATCAGCTGGTGGAACCAGTTCTCCACCGAGACGTGCCAGAAGGTGTTCCCACAGGTCATCGAAGAGTTCGAGCAGCTCTATCCCTGGATTAAGGTCGACTATGAGATCTCGGGCGGTCCCCCGGGGGGTGGAGACTATACCGAGGTCCTGCTCTCGCGCATCGCGGCCGGCAACCCGCCGGATACAGCCACCCTCTGGAGCCCCCCGGTGCAGTACGCGGCCCGTGGCTCACTGCTGGCGATCGACGAGTACATGGCGCAGGCCAAGTGGGCGAGGCCTGGCACCTTTGTCGAGGCGCCACTCAAGAGCTGTCAGTGGCGAGGCAAGACCTATGGTCTCCCCGCTTCGGCGAGCAACACGGTAACGCTGATCAACAAAGCCAAGTTCGAGGAGAAGGGCCTTCCCACCGACCGCGAGCACTTTCCCAAGACCTGGAGCGACTATAAGGCCCTCGCTGCCCAGTTTGTGGTGTACGAGAAGGATGAGCTGGAGGAGGTCGGGACCGTGCCCTGGGCGGGGGCGAGCTGGGCATTTCCGCTCTTCAGCGCCCTGAATGGCGGCGAGGTTTTTGACGACGCCGCTGAGGAGTACAGGCTCGATAGCGACAACAACGTCGAGCTGCTCCAGTTCTGGGTCGGATGGCTGGATGAGCAGTTCCGTGGCGACATCGAGAAGCTGAACGCCGCAGGCCAGTGGGAGGGCACCTATCCCGAGAGCGCCTTTGCCCAGGGCCGCTGCTTCATCGTGCACGAGGGTTATTGGGCGATCACCGATGCGCCTATCACGGTGCCGTTCGAAGTATACCACAACCCCGTCGGGCCTCATGGCACCAAGAGCCTCACCGCGTGGTGGCCCAACTGGTTCGTCCTGCCCAAGGGCTGCCCACACCCCGACGACGCGTTCCTGCTCCTGGAGTACTTTTGCACCAAAGGTTGGATCCTGTGGTACACCAAGGGCGCCGTTGACATCTCACCCTGGACAGAGTTCCCGAAGGACACGCTCAACGTCGTCCTGGTCGATATGCTGGGCCTCGAGCGGGCCAAGCAGATCAACGACTTTTTCTTCTCGTACCTGGACAGCTGCTGCGTGATGTGGAACTCGCCGATCGAGGACTTTGCCGCGAACACGATTAGTTCGGCGATCGACGAGGCGCTGCACAAGGTCAAGACGCCGAAGCAGGTACTGCAAGAGGCGCAGCAGCTCTGCCAGGAAAAGTTGCAGCAGGTTCTGAGCGGCGCAGGCTGATCAGAGGTGTACCGTCAGCGTGGCTGCCCGGCGCACAGGCCGGGCAGCCACCGGCACAGCTGACCCGAGAGTTCGTTGCACCGGGGGCTGCGCCCCGGGGCGGGCGACGCCGTGCCCTGATGCACGGTACCGCCCCGTTTGCAGGCGCTCAGTGTGGGAGTGCTCGAAACAAGGAGCAGCTATGGGAACAGCACTGGCTGGACCGACTGCAGGCGTGCCGCAGAAGGCACGCCGAAGCACCGGACGTCGGCTGCGGGAGAACCTCAGGGGCTATGCCTTCGTATCACCCTGGATCTTCTCCCTGTTGGTCTTTACGGCATACCCGATGCTCGCTTCCTTCTATTTCGCGATGACGGACTACTCGGTCCTCAACCCGCCTGTGTGGACGGGGCTACAGAACTTTCGTGTCATGTTTACCAAGGACCCGCTGTACTGGAAGTCCGTCTACAACTCGGCGTACTATGCGCTGCTGGCAGTGCCGCTGCAGATGATCGTTGCTTTGGGCCTGGCCTTGATGCTGAACCAGAGGGTGCGGGGCATTGGAGTCTATCGGACGGTCTACTATCTGCCCTCGCTCATGCCTACCGTCGCGGGCACCCTGCTCTGGATGCTCATCCTCAACCCGCGCCATGGCCTGCTCAACCTTGGGCTGCAGGCCATCGGTCTGCCAAAGCTGGGGTGGCTATCCTCTGCGACCTGGTCCAAGCCCGGGCTGGTGCTGATGGCGGTGTGGACCGGCAGTGGCTGGATCATGCTCATCTTCCTGGCGGCGCTGAAAGAGATCCCGGAGTCCCTCCATGAGGCGGCCATGATTGACGGCGCGAACGCCTGGCAGCGGTTCTTCTCGGTCACACTGCCGCTTCTCACCCCGGCAATCTTTTTCAACCTGGTGATGGAGATCATCGGCTCCTTCCAGGTTTTCGCCTCCGCCCTCATCGCCGGTGGATCCGGGCAGACGGCCGGGCCGCTCAACTCGTTGCTCATGTACATGCTCCATCTCTATCGGTACGCTTTCCGGTACTTCGACATGGGCTATGCCTCCGCAATGGCCCTCGCGCTCTTTGTCTTCCTGGTCATCATCACCATGGCCCTGGTCAAGAGCTCGGGAAGCTGGGTCTACTACGAGACCGCGCGGCGTTGACCGTTGCCGTGCAGGGTCAGGAGAACGCGCCCGGAGTAAGGAGGAGGGTGGCAATCGATGAGCCCTTCAGCAGCTGCTGGCGGCATCGCCCTACGCGCGCGGCGACGCCTTTTCCGACGGATCACGGCGGCAGCCATCCAGCATCTTGTTCTCTGCGCGGCCGGTCTGCTCTTCGCCATACCGTTCCTGTGGCTGGTCATTACCTCGCTGAAGCCGCTGGAGCAGGTGTTCACGGACCCGCCGACCTGGATTCCACACCCGGTCCTCTGGAGCAACTATGTGGAGGCGTTGACCTCTCCGGCGTTCCCGTTCCTGCGCCTGCTGCGAAACACGCTGTTCTACACCGTCGTCTCGACAGTGGGGGTGGTGCTCTCGGGGGCCATCGTGGCCTACGGCTTTGCCCGTATGGAGTTCTGGGGCAGGGATGTGCTCTTTGGCATCACACTGTCGACCATGATGCTGCCTGGGGTCGTGACCCTGATCCCGACGTACATTCTTTTCCGTGTGTTCGGCTGGGTCGGAAGCTACGCGCCGTTGATCGTG
This sequence comes from Anaerolinea sp., assembly GCA_020725765.1. GTDB lineage: Bacteria > Chloroflexota > Anaerolineae > SpSt-313 > SpSt-313 > SpSt-313. The sequence continues at coordinate 6,286 of DYEI01000422.1, forward strand.
CCGGCCTATTTCGGCAGCGCTTTCAACATCTTCCTGTTGCGTCAGTTCTTTATGACGGTGCCATGGGAGCTGACCGATGCGGCCAAGGTCGATGGCGCGAGCGAACTGCGCATCTTCTGGCAGGTGATGCTGCCCCTCATCAAGCCCGCGCTGCTGGTGGTGGCCGTGTTCCACTTTATGTGGGCCTGGAACGACTTTATGGGACCGCTGATCTACCTCGATGACGCGGGGGAGTATCCCCTCGTCCTGGGGCTCTATGCCTTCCAGACCCGCCACGGCATCAAATGGAACCTGATGATGGCCGCCTCGCTGGCAGTGGCCTTCCCGATCATAGTGCTCTTCTTCATCGCGCAGCGGTACTTTATCGAGGGGATCACGCTGACAGGGCTGAAGGGCTGAGCGGTCTGGCCCCCGGCGTATGCCCCAGCGTCGGTGATGGGACGATAGCAGTGTCGATGCATCATAGCGAACGGTAAGAGGCTGAATATGACCATGTCGTTGACCTCGCGAGAGCGCCTGCTCCGCGCCATGAGGCACGAGCCGACCGACCACGTGCCGTGTGCCTTTATGAGCTTTACGGCGTTGCGGGGGCGCTGCCAGGACGCCTACGAGCTGGCCGAGCTGGAGCTGGCCATGGGACTGGATAGCTGGGTGATGGTCCCTTCCGCCTGGCGGAACCTGCGCCCGAACCACCCTGACCTGCGGGGCCTGCCGGTACGCCTGCCCCGGTCGGTAGAGACCCGGCTGTGGCTGGAACACATTCCGGGGGAGAGCTTCCCGATCCTGCACAAGGAGTATCACACCCCCGCCGGCGTGCTGACGACCCGGGTCAGGAAGACGGACGACTGGCCGCACGGCAACTTTGTGCCCTTCCTGGATGACTATCAGATCCCCCGCGCCATCAAGCCGCTCGTGACCTGCCGGGAGGACCTCGAGCCCCTGCGCACCATGCTGCAGGCGCCGGGCGAGCAGGATGTGGCTGCCTTCCGTGCCGAGCTGGAGCAGGCCCGCGCCTTCAGCGCCCGCCATGGGGTGCTGATCGCCGGAGGCTGGGGCGTCGGCGCTGATATGGTCGGGTGGCTGTGCGGCCTGGAGAACATGATGCTCCTCGCGGTAGACGACCCACAGCTCCTCGAGGACCTCCTCGCCATCATCGCCAGTTGGAATGAGGCGCGCATGCGGACGGTGCTCGAGGGCGGCGTGGACCTCTACGTGCGGCGCGGCTGGTACGAGGGGGCGGATTTCTGGTCGCCCGCGCTGCACCGACGCTTCCTCCTGCCTCACATACGGAGAGAGGCGGCGCTGGCCCACGAGTACGGGGCGCTCTTTGGCTACAACATGACCACCGGCGCGCTGCCCATGCTCGATAGTATCCTCGATGCGGGAGTGGACGTCCTCATTGGTGTCGATCCCTTGCAGCGGGGCGAGCATCCTCTCAGGACCATGCGCGACCGGCTTGGCGGCCGGGTCTGCCTGTGGGGAGGGGTCAACGGCGCCATCACCGTCGAGCAGGGAACGCCTGAGGACGTGCGCCGCGCCGTACACGAGGCCCTCGACACGATGCGGGGGGTCAACGGCTTCATCCTCTCGCCGGTAGACAACATCACCGACATCAGCCTGCAGACCTGGCAGAACGTGCAGGTGTTCATAGACGCCTGGAAGGAGCACGAGGGAATTCGTCCCTGATGCTGGCTCGCCGCCGGGCGTCAGCGCCAGCACCCCGGGGTTCGCGCGCTGCCGGGCCAGTCCGATATACCTGCTGCGCCCGGGCCGCAGCCGGGTGTTCCGCTCCGCTGCCTCCCGGCCCAAGCTTTGGGTAGGATCAGTTCTGTACCGGGCAGGTGCGGAGCGGGTAGCCCGGTCCTGCGCCGGGGCAACCCGCCGCAGATGCGGAACAGCTCGGCCCCCGGGGCGGCGAAGCAACGCGACCTGCCGCCGTAGAGATCCCCTGCGGCTGGCAATGACAAGGCCCATCGCTCAGCGGCCTCAGCAGGCCCGAGGTGCAAGGCCTGCTTTACGAGATACGGATGCACGTGCCATGACACGAGCGCGACCACTGTATGACATCATCACCGTCGCCGACACCTGCGTGGATCTCCTGATCGACCTTGGGGACACGCTGCCTCGATTCGGGCAGGTCGAGCAGTGGGTCGATGATTACTTTCTCGAGATGGGCGGGTCGGCCTGCATCTTTGCCTGCCAGGCCGCCAGGCTCGGCCTGCGCGTTGGCATCCTCGGCCGCGTCGGCGCCGATGCCTATGGCGAGCTCGTGCTCCGCCGCCTGCAGGAGAGCGGCGTTGACACTCGCTGGCTCCTCGTCGACAGGGCGCTCAAGACCGGCCTCGGCGTCGCCCTGTGTCGGACGGGCGGCGACCGGGCCATCCTGACCTACGGCGGGTCCCTGAACGCGGTGTACCCCGAGGATATCTCCGACGAGTTTCTCTCGTCCGGCCGGCACCTGCACTACTGCAGCTACTACCTCCAGACCAACCTGCTGCCGGCGGCGCCGGCGATGCTGCGCCGGGCGAAGGAGCTGGGCCTCACCGTCTCACTGGATACGAACTGGGACCCCGCCGGAACCTGGCAGGGACGCGTGCAGGAGGCGTTGGAGGCTGCGGATATCTTTCTGCCCAACGAGCAGGAGGCCATGGCCATCGGCGGGGCAAAAGATGTCGAGGCCGCGCTCGCCGCGCTGCTGTCGCGGGTTCCGGTTGTCGTCGTCAAGGCCGGCGAGCGCGGAGCGGTTGTAGGGGCAGGCGAGGAGCGCGTGCACGTGGCCGTCGAGCCGGTCACTCAGATTGTGGATACCGTCGGCGCCGGCGATAGCTTTGATGCGGGCTTCCTGGCAGGCTGGCTGCGCGGCCTCCCCCTCGCTGACTGTGCCCGCATCGCCAACGCGTGTGGGCGGGCGACGACGCAGGCCCGTGGCGGGGTCATGGGGCAACTCACCGCAGCCAGCTTTCCGGAGCTGGCCGGGCCGGCGCGCTGAAGCGGCCGGCACCATCGTCCGGTCGCACGCGAGGGACTCAGGCGGCCCGCCCCATTTGCTCGGGACCTACGTCTTAGGGCTCTGAAACAGGAGGAAATCGAATCTATGGATCGTCGCAAGATGGTCATTATCGGCGCGGGGAGCGCCATGTTCACTCAGGGCCTGCTGGCCGACCTGATCATCTCTGGCAGGCCCTGGAAGGTTGGGCTGGTCGATATCGCGCCACAGGCCCTCGCCGTGGCCGAGGGTCTGGCCCGGCGCATGGTCGCCGCGAAGGAGGCGGATATCCTTCTCGAAGCCTCGACCGACAGGCGGGAGGTCCTGCCGGGTGCCGATATAGTCGTGACGACCATCGGAGTGGGCGGGCGCAAGGCGTGGCTGGCAGACGTCGTCATCCCCCGCAAGTACGGCGTCTATCAGCCAGTCGGCGATAGCGTCATGGCCGGTGGCATCTCGCGGGCACTGCGTATGGTCCCGGCCATGGTCGATATCGCACGGGATGTGCTCCGGCTGGCCCCGCAGGCACGCTTCTACAACTATGCCAACCCCCTCACCGTGAACTGCTGGGCCGTCCGCAAGGCGACCGGGGCCGACATCGTCGGGCTCTGCATCGGCACGCATCACGTCGTACAGGAGCTGGCCGCCTTCATCGGCGTGCCTTCCTCGGAGGTGACGGCGCTGGCCTGCGGCCTGAACCACTTTACCTGGGTCTGGGACCTGCGCTGGCGCGGGCAGGATGCCTGGCCACTGGTTCGCGAAAAGCTGGCCGCAGAGAAGGCCAGGCTCGGCTCCGGCGGGCGGCCTGACGACCTGGCCCCCGGCGGCGACACGACGCTCATGGACGAGGACGCCGTCGCGCGCACCTTTGTCGCAAGCAACCCCTTCTCCTGGTCGCTGTTTGAGGCCTATGGCGCCTACCCGGCGGTGAACGACCGGCACGTCATCGAGTTCTTCCCCGAGCGGTTCCCGCAGGGGAGCTACCACGGGAAGGTCCTCGGGCTGAGCGCCTTCTCCGTCGAGCAGGTCATCGAGCACGGCGATCGCATCTATGAGAGCATGCGCGCCCAGGCCATGGGCGAGATTCCGCTGGACGAGCGCGTCTTTGAGCGGGCCGCCGGCGAGCACTCGCAGCTCGTCGAGATCACTCAGGCCATCGAAGAGGACAGCCGCAAGTGCTACTTTGCCGACCTGCCCAACCGGGGCACGGTGCCTAACCTTCCACAGGAAGCCGTGCTGGAGATGAGCTGCGTGGCGACCGCCCGTGGCCTGCGCCCGATTGCCATGCCCGACTTTCCGGACCTGCTGGCTGCGCCGCTCCTGCGCAAGATCGCGGCGCAGGCGCTCACCGTCGAGGCAGCGCTCACCGGCAGCCGCAGGCTCTTCGTCGAGGCGATCCTCGCCGACGGCTCAGTGTCGGACCCGGCGACCGCCGCCAAGCTCGCCGACGAGCTCCTGCGCGAGCAGAAGGAGCACCTGCCGCAGTTTTCTTGATCTGTACAGCGTGACCATTCGCCTCTTGCGCTGCACGGGTGAGCCCCCACCCCCGTCCCCGCCCTCGCCGCGGCGGGGAGTCCGGGTAGGAGGGTGTTCTCGGGCGGCCCAGCCGCCCGAGAACACCCTCCATGAAGGGAATGCCCCCTTCCCCGCCGCCGCGGCGGCGGGGAAGGGGGTTGGGGGGATGGGGGACCCCTTCCGCAAAGGCTGTGGCCGGGCCAGTGCGGAAGCCCGTCCGCCCTTGCAGTCGAGAGCAAGCTGGGGATCGAGGCACCGCACAAGAGTGAGGAAACCATGGATGGAATAGAGCTCAAGGCCCTCTGGCAAAGCGGCACACCCAGCTACGGCGCCTGGATCACCCTCTGCGACCCCGCCGTCGCCGCCATCGTCTGCAACGCCGGCTACGAGTGGGTCATCGTGGACGCCGAGCACATGCCCTACAACCCGCAGACTCTCCGGGATATCCTCGGCGTCATCCGGGCGCGCGGCGTCGTCCCCATCGTGCGCGTCGCCGACAACGACGCGGCGCTCATCAAGCAGACCCTCGACTGGGGCGCCGAAGGGATCATGGTGCCGCTCCTGCGAACGGCCGAGGAGGCGCGCCGGGCGGCTGCCGCCTGCCGCTACCCGCCTCTGGGCATCAGGGGCTGGAACCCGCGCGACGCAACGGACTATTTCCGGGACACGGCCCACTATGCCAGCACCATCAACGAGCGCGTCATCGTCATGCTGCAGGTCGAGCACGCGGATGCCGTCCGCAATCTGGACGAAATCCTGGCCGTCCCGGGCGTCGACGCCATCCTCATCGGTCCCGCCGACCTCTCCTTCTCCCTCGACCACCCGCTGGACATCGGGCACCCCGAGGTGCAGCAGGCGATCGACCTCACGATTGCCAGGTGCCGGGCGGCGGGCGTGCCGGTCGGGATCGCGCCCGGCGGCGGCCTGGAGGACCTCCTGGGCTGGGTGCGCCGGGGGATCAGCTTCCTGCCGCTCGGTTTCGACTTTGTCTGGATCGGCGAGGCGGGCGGCACGATCCTGCGCCAGATGCGCGAGGCCACAGGCGGTCGCTAGAGATAGCTGAGGCCCCGGGCCTCGTCTGAGACGGGAGGTTCAACCATGCGTGGTGCTGGCCATCCGCTGGACGTGCTTTCGCCACAGGAAGAGGATACAATCCACGCCAATGTCCTGCGCATCGTGGACCGGGTCGGCCTGCAGGTCGAAAACGCCGCCTTGCTGGACCGGCTCGCCTCGAGCGGGGCACGCGTCGACCGGGCACGGCAGCGCGCGACCTTTGCGCCGGCAACGGTTGAAGAGTTCATCGCCTCCTCGCGGGCCCGGCAGGGGGATGAGGCTGCGCCGCACGTCCATGGGGGCGTCAACATCTACTACGGGCACTACCTCGACCCGCGCACAGACGAGTTCCGGCCCATGTCTATCGAGCTGGCGCGCGAGTACTACCAGGTCGCCCGCGCTGTGCCCGAGGTTCAGCACATGGGGATGCTCGGCTGCCCGCTCACCGGCGTCCCGCCGGCTGCGGAGCCGCTCTACGAGCGGTACTGGTCGTGGAGGTTGGGCGTTGAGCCGGGTGGCTCCATCCACCGCCTCGAGCTGTGCCCGCTCATCCTCGAGATGTATCAGGTCCACGCCTCGGTGACCGGCGTGCCGGTCGATCGGCTCTTTCACGCCGCGGTGTACCTCGTCCCGCCCCTCCGGCTGGGATATCAGGAGGCAGAGCAGGTCCGCTGGTTCCTCGAGCGGGGTCTGCGGGTGTCGGTTGGCGGAAGCATGCTCACCGGCGGGGCTACGGCGCCGGTCACCCTGGCCGGGATGGTCACGCTCGCCATCGCCGAAAGCCTGCTCCTTGGCCTCCTGAACCGTGCGCTGTACGGAGACTGCGCCTGGGGGGTCTCCATGTCGGTCACGGCCATGGACCCCCGGACGATGATGCGCCCCTTCGGGCGGCCCGACATGGTCCTTGCCAACCTGATGGGCTTTCAGATGGCGCGGCGCTACGGCTGCCGGGCCTGGGGGCACAGCGGGCTCACCGATGCCATGCGTCCTTCGCCGCAGGCGGCCGCCCAAAAGATGCAGTCGGCGTTGGCCAGCGTGCTCGTCCGCGGCAGCGTCAGCATCGAGATGGGGCTCCTCGGCATCGATCAGGTCTACTCACCCGTGCAGGTCCTGCTGGATGCCGAGATCATGCGGTCGCTGGCCCAGTTCACACGTGAGTACGAGGTCTCGGATGAGGCCATCGCTGCCGACCTGGTCGAAGCGATCGGCCCGGGCGGGAGCTTTGCCGGGGAGCCGCACACCGCCGCATGGTTCCGGCGCGAGCTGTGGGAGCCGGTGCTTTGGGAGCGGCGGCCCTTCGCCACCTGGCTTGATGGGGATCGGCGCACCGACGTCGACCGCGCGCGGGAGCGGGTCCTGGCCATCCTCGAGTCGCCCCCGCCTCCGGACCCCATGCCGGAGGAAGAAGAGCGCGAGCTGCGCCGGATCATCGAGCGGGGCATGGACAGGACGTGAGCTGGGAGGCCTTGGGGCACGGCTTGCCGTGCCCCTGGCGCAACTCCATCGGCGTCATCCCCCTCAGCCAGAGGCCACTTGTGCCCCAGAGCCGAGCCCTGGACCGAACCCTCCCGCAGGTTCCGCCATCCGCTCCACAGGCCGGAGCACGCTGTCGCCTGCCGTGACCGGCGCCGCGATGAGAATGGCTCACCTGCCCTAGCCTGCCGCCCCTCAGACACTTGCACAACTTGCCCACTCCGTCTATAATACACATCGACAGGTTACCGCGCACAGAAGCAATCGACCGCATCCTCACTCCCAGGAGGCGACCATGCCCGCAGAGCCGCTGCATCGCGCCGCCCACCTGCTGCGCGCGGCCCTGGTGTGTGTCCTCCTCCTCGGCCTGTGCCCGCCTGGCCATGCGGGCCGGCTGGCCGAGCCTACGACTCCCGCGACCAGGTCGTGAGCCAGGTGTATCCCGGTGGCCCCGACGGGCGGGCGGGAGAGACGGTTACCGTCGGGTATGGCGCCTGGGGCCTCGCCGAGACGCTCACCGGGGCGTCCGCCTACGTCACCGGCGCCTCCTTCACCCCGGACCTGCGCCCTGAGCTCCTCAAGCTCGGCGGCACGGCCGGGGCCCCAGCCATCCAGGTGCGATACACGTACTATCCGTGGGAGGAGCCTGCCGGGCGGGGGCGCCTGCAGGCCATCGAGAGCGGCCCTCCCGCCGACCCGGCCGCCCTGCAGGCGCTCTACTACACCTACGACCTCGTCGGAAACGTGGCCACCATCGAGGACGACCTGAGCGGGCACCCGTCCCTCAGTTTCCTCTACGATGAGCTTGACCGCCTGGTGTATGCCCACGGGCCCTATCTGGAGAGCTATGCCTACAGCAAGACCGGCAACATCCACAAGCGCGACGGCTGGGCCGTGTACCAGTATGACGCCGAGCAGGTCCACGCCGTGCGGCGGGTGCGGGGGACGGGAGCACCGGTTACCACCACGGTAACGATCCGCGCGCGAGGGGTGGAAGGGGCCGGCGTGCTGCCGCGTATGGAGCTATGGATCAACGACAGCCTCCGCGACACCTGGACGGTGCTCTCCAGCACCACCTTCCTCACCTACACCACCGAGACTCCGCTGACCGGGGATGACATCTGCGAGCTACGGTTCACCAATGGCGGGGAGGGGCGCGAGCTGTGGGTGGACAGGGTCACCCTGGGCGCCGTACAGCCGCCTCCGCCGCCACCCCTTGTGCCGCGCGTGTACCTGCCTCTGGTCATACGCGGCGAGGGCGAGCTGGGCGGCTTGTCAGCGCCGCAAAGCGCGCCCCTCGGCCAGGGGGAGGGAGGCGGCCCGACCGTCACCGTCGAGGCGGAGGGCGGGGCCATGGTCTACATCGGGGACGACCTGGCGCCCGGCCGCGAGCGGCTGCACTCCAACGGCGCCCTGCGCTTCGCCGTCGGACCCCACGCCTACGCGGCCGACTATGATGCCAACGGCAACATGACGAGCCGTGTGCTGGACGGGCGCGGGCAGGTCCTCACCTGGGACGCCGAGAACCGCCTTGTCTCGGTGGCCGGGGCCACGAGCGTCGTCACCTTCACCTGCGACGGCGACGGCAACCGCGTCCGCACCGTGGTGAGCGACACCGCCGGGGTCACCGTCACGGTCCACATCGGCGGCTACTACGAGCTGACGAACGGCACGCAGGCGCGCAGCTACTACCATCACAACGGCCGCGCCATCGCCATGCGCGGATGATGTGACGGACGCGACAGACAGCATGCGGCAAGGCAGTTACTGGTCAGCGGCTGCCAGTCTCGCCTCGGCAGCGCCGTGGCCCGTGGTAAGCATTCCTGGCGGTCTGGTCTGTCTTGCCATGGACTTGGCTCCTGGGCTGCAATGGAGGAGAGAGCCTATTGGCAGCATCGTCTCCAGCTATTGAGTGGGCCCTGTTCCTCGTCCTGCTGCCTCTGGCCTTGCTGATGGTCTGGAGAGGCTTCTACATCTTGCGGGGCGGACAGATAAAGCGAGAATCTGTGGAGTATGGCTTCATGCTGGCCCGGTTCAACGTCCTGAACTCTCTGCTAGGATTGCCACTTCAGCGGCGTTTGACAAGGCGGCAATTGCGTGCTGCAGCCGTGCTCTACCTTGCGGCAGGGCTTGCTGCTCTCCTAGCCGTTGCTTTGGGATTGCGTAAGCTGTTGCCTTGAGCCCGCCCGCAGGCGCAGCGCAAAAGGGAACGATGTTCGTAACGGGCGGAAGGAGCCCGCAGACGATCGCGAAGAGGCAAGGAGTCATGCACGAGTGTAGCTGCTGGACAGTAGTTTTCCTCCTGCTTGGTTTGGTGCTGGCATGTAGCAGTGAGCGGAGTTCCGCGCTACCTAGCTGTGATGGGCGCTCGCGCCTGACTGCGAAGCAGGCATATCCGATCGCGAGTGCTCGCGCCAAACAGTGGAGGCAAGACGCGTACCTCCAGGAGATACTCATCACCTTGCCGGGTCATGACGTTCCGATCGGCTCCTCCGAGATTACGTTCCGCTTTGCCTGTGATCGCAGGTTGGGCCCGCTTCGCTGGCGCGAGGGAGTCGATATCGTGATCGACGCCTCTCAATGCCGCGTGATAGCCGCGGGAAAGGCGGCTGGCAAGCTAGAGTACACTCGCACTGACATAGAGTGTGCAACCCTGGACAGTCCCGAAGCGCTACAGAAAGCAGAGGACGCTGGCGGCGAAGCGTTCCGTGCTGAGCACCCAGATGCTGAAGTGAGGATCTCGGCGAACTGTCAGCACCCCGACGGGCGGATCTACTGGTTCGTTGGTTACTTCGATAGAACTGACGGTCATCCGCATATGCTTGGATTCCTGATAGACGACAGGTCTGCAAGTGTGCGGCAGCTTGCTCCGTGATGAAGACATCCCGGCTCCGCGATATGAGTCACGCGGGCGGCCACTGCACCGATGCTGCGCGCGGCACCGGCTCTGCACATCGACAACCCGGGGGAGACGCGGAATCCGTGGCTGTTCAGCGGCCAGCGCTGGCAGGATACAATCGGTCTGTACGACTATAGCGCGCGGTGGTACGATCCGGCGCTTGGGCGCTTCATCAGTGCCGACACCCTCGTGCCCGAGCCCGGAGAGCCGCAGAGCCTGAACCGGTTCTCGTACGTTAACAACAACCCCCTGCGCTACACCGATCCGACCGGGCACTACCTGCTGCTGGAAGATGCGGCGGGGGACTTTTCGGCCTTTGCGCTGTACTGGACCGCGCACACGGGCTACCGCATCCTGAGCGGCGGCTCGCACTTTCGCAACTACTACGAGCGGGCGTACGGCAACTACTACCTCTCGGGCATGCGGACGCGGCTCCCGCCCAACCCGGGAGGCGCCTTCGGCAGTACTGTCATCGGGTCCGCGACGAATGCTTACCGAGAGTTGTGGGCCAGTCCGCAGGGCTCGTGGGCGGCCATCGCGTTGGCGACAGATCCGTTCTTAGTGGCGGGGGTGAGTTCGCTTGCGGCTAGGGCCAGCAGGGAGTTGGTGGATGTCGCCTCCGGGGCCAGTAGGAGCGCAAGTCAAACCGCGGGCGGCGCCACAGAGGAAGACGTCGTCTACCGGTATGTTGGTCCGGGAGAGGCACGGGTGATCCAGAAGACCGGGATAGTGCCGAATGGGGATGCCAGAGGAAGACCGAGGGCCGTCTTCTATACAGTGGATCGATATGAGTCTGCCAGAGAGGCTGAGCAAAAGCTACTGATCGGGAGACTCAACCCGGCGGGGCCATATGAGTCACCCACGCATAGGGTAACGATCGCGCGGAACGATCCACATTGGGTGTATGCGGGCAATAGCGGGACAGCGGGACCTGTAGACTTGATGACGCTGGACGCCGCTCGCGCGCTGCGTGTTGACCTACTGGGAGAGTAAGGACATGCCAGACACGGCAACACTCCGCTTTCCAGAGTGCCTGATTGTGAAAGTGGTGGAGGAAGGTACCGACCGGCCAATCGCCGGTATCGCGGTCGGGCTGACGCTGCACGCGGCGCGCAAGAACGACTACAATCTGCTGCCCGGACTGACCGACTCCGCCGGTCTAGTGCGGATCAGCCGAGCCTGGGTAGAGAAGGCGATCGCGGAGATAGCAGGCTTTTTCGTTATGGACTATTCGTCGCGCATTGAGGAGTGCTCCTCTACAGCTACCATCGAAGTCCTGTCCGAACATGACCTGCGTGCAGTCGTTGCGGCCAGACAGCTATACGCCGAGGCGCCGCCGATGGGGATTGAGCCAAGCGCCGGAGAACTGATAACCGCTAAGAACCGAGACTACGAGCCACGCGCCGTCACGGTTACGCTCGACACGCCCGATCGCGTCAGACTAGTCGTCGTCGCTCTGAAAGCCCGCGTTCAGGTGCAATGAGGGGGGCTGAAAGACTGCGAGCTATTCGTCCAGCGGGTTACTGGGAGCGGTCCGATTCGGGCCGATCACTGAACAAGGCGAGCATTGGTCGCGATCTCAGGTACGCCTCACCCTGCGGGCTCCCGTGACGCATGCGCGATGGGAGCGGCCTGCACTGGCTCCTCGCCGACCACCTCGGCTCCACGACCGTCGTCGCCGATGCAGGCGGCGCGGCGGAGGGGGCACTGCGCTACAGCCCCTTTGGCGTCACGCTCTACGAGGAAGGCGCCGCCGCGACCGATCGTCGCTTTACAGGCCAGCGCTGGCAGGATACAAACGGCCTGTACGACTATCGCGCGCGGTGGTACGACCCCGCCCTCGGCCGCTTCATCAGTGCCGACACCCTCGTCCCCGAGCCGGGGGACCCGCAGAGCCTGAACAGGTTCTCGTACGTTAACAACAACCCCCTGCGCTACACCGATCCGACCGGCCACTACCTGCTGCTGGAAGATGCGGCGGGGGACTTTTCGGCCTTTGCGCTGTACTGGACCGCGCAGACGGGCTACCGCATCCTGAGCGGCGGCTCGCACTTTCGCAACTACTACGAGCGGGCGTACGGCAACTACTACCTCTCGGGCATGCGCACACGGCTCCCGCCCAACCCGGGCGGCGCCTTCGGCTCCAGCGTGATCGGCTCGGCGACCAACGCCTTCCGGGAGGTGGAGGGGGGATACGCCAGGCCGTCGCACTCGGTGACTATCGTCGCGGACCCCCTGCTTGTAGCTGGGTTAAGCTCCGCTGCTGCGAGAGTAACCAGGGATGCGCTGAGCCGCGCACTGGCCGCCGCTTGCGCCGCCGACAGGCAACCGACCGAACCGCGTGCGGGCGCCATCGTATACCGCGTCTACGGCACTGATCCCGACGACCCCGACACGCCCGGCGCGGGACCGATGGGGCACTCCTGGACTACAGTGGACCCCAGTTCGGTGCCGAACTACAGAGAGGCTGCCGGTCTCCTCAGCGGCGGGCGATCTGGCATCCGTAATACTGGTCGATTCGTGATTGTCGGCAGGCTCACAGACCCATCTGGCGTCCAGGTTAGAAGCGCTCTGGCGCTTGACGGCAACCCCGGAGGAATGCTCGAGTTGATTGTACCGGAGCCAGCCTCACAGATTGAGATCATCGGAGTCTACGGCCTGAATCCGCCGTATTAGGGAGGCTATGACAGTGAGCGAACCGGCGTTCTATATAGCGTCCGTGGACACTATACCACTCCTCGCTCCAAGGGCCTGCTATCCGATCCGGCGCATCCGAACGAGGAAGCGTGACGATTTTCTGTTGACGCGAGTGACGCCACCTATACCTGCAGCGAAGGTGGACCTCAGCGAAGTAGTTCTCGCCGCCCATTACCAGGGGGACACCTTGTTCCCTATCAACTCGTGGCCTATGCATGTATACGTGTGCCGTGTCTTGAACGACGAAATCGCGCGGACGGGGCAAGCGACGCCTGACGACCTGGAGATAGTGTACTGGGCGGAACTGTTCCCGAATCTGAGTCAAGCGCTGCAGAGATTGATCGGTTATGAGGGTCAGCCACGAGTCTGATCTGCTGGCTGCGCGACCGAGTGAGGAACTAAGGACTGCCGTGTTCGAAGAGCGAATGCGGCCGTGCCGATTGTGAGCCGAACGAACCACAGCGCCTTGCAGAAGGTGCCCCCAGCGTGATGGCGCGGCCACCGCATCCTGCTGCCGCGAGGTTTGCAGGTCTTGTCCGAGTCCCGCTTACAGGGGTGCGGATGCCCGCGTCATATGTGAAACCTGCGGCGGTAGTCAGTGTGGGCGTTGTGGAGCAAGCCTGTTTGCTGCGGAGGACGCTGAGACAGCACGATGGAGGGCAACGTCCCCCTCCCGGCGGAGGCCGTGAGGGCGGAACCGCTCGGGCCATGACGACAAGCGAAGGGTAGCGGTGTCTCACGATGAGCGCTACTCCCGGCATGAGTTGGTTCGGCTGTTTCACCCTGGTCGCATATATCCGGAGCCCGGCGGGTTCGGCGACGGCACATCTGTTAAGGAGCTTGGCGACTATTGCACGGACTCCAGCCCAGAGGATCGCAAGGCGTTCGGGCGAGCTAATCTTGGCTGGCCGTGCTGTGGTGCCGGCTTGACGGGGACATAGGCGATACGGCTCTGCGGTCACCTGGGCCTCGCGTGCGTTACGCCTCGGTTGCGCGTTGGCGAGCGCCTTCGGCTCGAGGCACCGATTCACGAGGATCTGGGCCGGAGCGTGCAGGCGCTCGGCCGTATTGCGGACTCCACCGCTCTGGACTTCCTCACCTAAGAGGCGGAGCATCGAGGCTACCGCAACGGGGCCATAGTGGCCATCTGGGCTATGCGGCTCGCTCCCTGTCTCATGGACCGCGAGATCGAGCGCCGCTGTCGAGATGGCTTGTCCTGATCGCCAGCGTCTGACGCTACGGCACGGTGCCGCCGGCAGGGATGTCGTGGGAGCAGGCGAAACAGTGGCTGCTTCCAGCTAGCGCCGTGCGTGAGCGTTGGGCGCGAATCTGGACGCGCGAGTGTCTGTGTAGGAGGCTGAGTATCTCCTACGCGGGGCCCGGATCGAACAGCCGGCAGGCGAGCCCCTCTCGCACAATGCGGCGGCGAAGGTCATCCAGCTGAGAGAGCTCGACAAGCTGCTGCACCTCGCTAGCGGGGGCTCGCGCCGGAGCGTCTGGGGGCCACGAGCCGTTCCCTTGCGGTGGTGGACCGCTGGGGCGCGGCAGCGCTTGAGCCGCTAGGCGAGGCCCGCCTCGGGCGAGCACTGCCGGGGGAGTTGGGGTCCAGAGTCGTGGTGACTCGGCTGGCTTGGTTCGGAGGCGCCTGCCGAGGACGACGGGAAGCAGTAGGCGCTCGGTGGCTGCGCTCGAGCAGGCTCGTGATTGACCGGCACACGCCAGCTGGTACGACCCCGCGTCGGGCGCTTCATCAGTGCGGACACCCTCGTCCCCGAGCCGGGGGAGCCGCAGAGCCTGAACCGGTTCAGCTACGCCGCGAACAACGCGCTCCGCTACACCGATCCCAACGGGACCGCCTACGAGGAGAGCGCCGGCGCTGTCTACGACCCCGGGTACTGGCTGGATATCACCCTCTGGCTGGTGCGCGAGGCCAACTATGACATCTCTCTGCGAGAGGTTCAGTGCATGAAGCGCCTCAACTGGCAGGCGTTCATTTCTTCCTTTTCTTCCTGGCCTTCCCGGTGGCAGTGCATTCTTCCTAAGGCCCTTGCCTACTACATGTTCACGGAGATGGTCCAGGACGGAGCGGTGTGGGACTTCAAGGATAAGATCATCGACGAACTGGGTAACCCCGTACGCATCGGCGGGCAATGGTTCGAGTACTCGACGGCGGGAAACATCCTCTACGGGTTCTACGGGACCGCCGCGGGCTTTACCCCGATCGAGCTGTACATAGGTGCAGGTGTGGCCCAACTGGCAGACTACCGGAGGGAGGGTGCGGAGATTGGGACGCTCGCAACCGCCCTCGACACCAGCGATGGCCACTACGCCGTGCGGTTCGGCATCTATCTCTACAACCAGACCCAGGCCCAGGGCAAGCCGCTCACGGTATGGGAGTTCTCTGCGCTTCTCGTCCAGTACGATCACCTCAACGGCATGGCTGTGGCGGCCCCCGGGAAGGCCGACCGCTCGCCACCAGAGGGCTGGCCGTTCGGGCCCGGCCGCTTCAACGGCCCGCGCCAGCCGCGGCCGGCGTGGCTTTTCCCGAGCTTCCGATAGTCCGAGACGGAGGAGAAGAACGGATGCACAGAAGGATTCTGATCGTGAGGGTGGTCGCACTCGCCTGCCTCACCCTGTTCCCCTGCTGCGGGCCGCCAAAGCCGCCCAAGCACGACTGCCCGATCAAGGAACTGGTCATCGACGAGGCCTCGTTTCCACCGGGATCTACATCTCGTAGCCTCCTGTCCCCGCTCCCGCGCGCCGCCTGGGCGTCGGCAGGGCGGACCATCGATCACCCCGGCGGTGTCGCCAATCACCACGTCTATCAGTTCAAGACTGCAGAACGCGCAGCACAGGAGTACCGCAAGCGCGAGCAGACGCAGTTCGCCGAGGATGAGCATGAGGGACCCTGGACCACGCCCGCCGATCTCACATACAGGAGCCCCATCGCCGATCAGTACCGTGTCGCTTGCGGGAAGTCATGGAGTCTCCGGCTGTGCATCATGGTGGCCCAGTACGAGGAGTACTTCGTCCTCGTGACTTCCCACATGAGCGAGGACGGGATGACCTATGCCGACTTTCAGAGGGTGCTGCGGGCGGTGGACGAAAAGATGTCCGCCTGCCTGGGCAAGCCCCTGACGCCAGAGGCGGCTTCGCCGTAGGTTGGCGGGCGGCGCAGGTCCACCCACCCGGGCGGCGCCCTCGGGTGCGCCGTGATCGGCTCGGCGCGTTGCTCGCCAACAGAAGGTGGAACCGAGCCTTACCTCCGGGTGTAGTTCAGTTTGTGGGCTGGTTCACCTGTGCCGCTGCCGGGGCCCCCACCCCCACAGCCCCCTCCCCCAAGTCGGTCCGCGGACCGACTTGGGGGACCCTTTTTCCAAGGGGTGTTTTGCGGTGGCGGCGCGCGTCGCGCGCCGCCACCGCAAAACACCCCGCTTTACCTATCTGCCCTCCCCAGGCGGGCGCCCCGGCATCCGCCTGGGAAGTGACCGGACGGCCACCATTGTCGCCAGGTGACCCGATCCTGGCAACTGGACCGCAGGGGAGCTTCGATACAAGGGGCCGCTGATAGCGTCGCCAAGCGTGAACTGCCCCAAATCTGGACTGCACCCCTTACCTGGGTCTTCGAAGCAGTAGCGTTGCATAGGAGGGTGATAGGGGCATAGTTTTGGGGTTGATGGTGGCGGAGTGGCCCAAGTGGGGAG
>DYEI01000423.1 GCA_020725765.1 Anaerolinea sp.
ACAAGCGGCCTGGGGGAGCGTAGGCGCCCGTAGCCTGCGCAGCATCTCGCGGAGCCGCCCGCGGACACCGCCTCCCATTCCGGATTCCCCGCCCCCGCGCCGCGGGGAAAGCCGAGCTTTTGAGCCCGAGGCTGGAGCCCCGGGCGACAGGCGGCGGCCCGACCGTAAGGGTGCGAGCGATGCAAGGACTGTTCGCCCCCCACAGGCCCGTGCAGCGGAGGCTTCCGCCTCGCACGTAACCACCTGTCCGCCCCGGAACCCCGTCTCAGGGGGACGCCGAAGGTCTGGACTGCCGGGCTGGCGGTTCAGGCCACAGCCCCCGTCCGCCCCTGAGCGGTCACTTTGGCAGGTGCAGGGCGCGCCCCAGCGCAGCCAGGCCTGCCTCGGCGACGGCTTCGCCCAGCGTCGGATGGGCATGAATAGTGGCGGCTATCTCATCAAGCGTCGTCTCCAGGGTGAGTCCAAGGGCACCCTCGAGGATAAGGTCACTGGCGTGCGGACCGACGACGTGCATGCCGAGCACCGCGCCATAGCGCGCCTCGGCCACGACCTTCACAAAGCCCTCGATCTCACCCTGAGCGACGGCCTTGCCGTTGCCGTTGAAGGGGAAGCGGCCCACACGCACGTCGTAGCCCTGCTCGCGCGCTGCCTCCTCGCTCAGGCCCACGCTCGCCGCCTCGGGCCGCGCAAAGATACAGCTCGGCACCGCGTTGTACCGCATCTGCGCCTCGTGGCCGAGGGCATTCTCCGCTGCCACGACGCCCTGATGCATGGCCACGTGCGCCAGCATCGACCCGCCGACGACGTCCCCGATGGCATAGATGCCAGCAGCGCTCGTCGCCATGCGATCATCGACGCGGATGCCCTTCCGATCAAAGGCGACGCCAGCTTCCTCAAGGCCGAGGTCCTCGACATTGGGCCGCCGGCCCGCGGCGAGGAGCACCTTTTCGGCCTCGACTGCCAGCGCCTCCTGCGGACCCTGCAACCTGGCCACGAGACCCCGATCCCCTGCCTCGATGGCCTCGATGCGTGTGTTCACGTGCACCTTGACCCGCTGCACGGCCAGCGCGGTTCGGAGCGCTTCCCCGACATCCCGATCCATCAACGGAGCCAGCCGCGGCAGCATCTCCACCACGGTCACACGTACGCCCAGCGTCGCAAAGAGCGTGGCAAACTCGAGCCCGACGGCGCCACCGCCCACGACAAGGAGGCTCTCCGGTAGGGCCTCGAGGGATAACGCCCCCGTGCTATCCAACACACCTGGGAGGTCAGCACCGGGAATTGGCAGGCGCAGCGGGGCAGAGCCCGTGGCGATGATGAACCGCCCTCCCGAGAGCATCTGCTCCCCCGCCGGTCCTGAGACGGCCAGCCGGCCCGCCCCGAGAAAGCGGGCCCGGCCCGGGAGGACCGTAACCCCCGCCCGCTCGAGGAGCATGCGTACGCCGCCAACCATCTTGGCGACAACCTGCTCCTTGCGCGCCTGCATGGCGGGCCAATCCACCTCGGGGGCATTGCAGCGCACGCCAAACTCGGCCGCGCGAGCCACGGTGTGGTACACCTCGGCGCTCGCGAGCAGTGCCTTGGTGGGGATGCAGCCGACGTTCAGGCAGACTCCGCCGAGGCGATCCGCCTCGACCAGCGTCACCCGCGCTCCCAGCTGCGCTGCCCGCAGGGCGGCCACGTACCCGCCCGGCCCTCCGCCGATGACGACAAGCTCCTGAGACATGAGGCCCTCCCCGACAGGCCGCTACACCTCGATGATCGCCTTCAGCACGCCATCGGCACGCCGGATGACCAGGTCAAGGGCATCTCCAAGGCGCTCGAGGGGGAAGTGATGGGTCGCCAGCGCCTTCAGGTTCACACGCCCCGCCTGCGCCAGGGCGATGCAGCGCGGGTAGGTGTGCTTCATGCGCCGGTCGTACTTGATCGTCAGGCCCTTGCGGCGGGCCACCGAGGCCCTGAAGGTCACACGATCCTCGGCGGGAATGCCCACGAGCACCACCGTCCCGCCCGGTTTGGCGACCTCCATCGCCTGCTCGACCGTCTCCGGCGCGCCCGCCGCCTCGATGACCACGTCGACGCCGCGCCCCCCGGTATGGTCCACAATCCTCGCCACCACATCCTCGGTCGCCGCGTTCCAGGCCATGTCGGCCCCGAGGCGCCGGGCAGCGCCGAGGCGCTCGACCACCACATCGGTGGCGGTGACCTCTGCGGCACCGGCGAGGCGGGCCATCTGGACGCACAGCAACCCAATCGGGCCACTTCCGAGGACGGCCACCCGGTCCCCGAGGCGGATGCCAGCCAGGTCGGCAACAAAGAGCGCGACACCCATCGGCTCGAGAAGTGCCCCCTCGTCAAAGCTCATCCCCTCCGGAAGGGGATGCACCAGGTCCGCCGGATGGGCCAGGTACTCTCTAAAGCCTCCGTGGTGCGGCCAGTTGCCAAAGAAGCGGATGCTCGGGCAGATGTGCGGGTCGCCCTCCACGCAGAACTCGCAGTGTCCACACGAGCAGCTCGGATCGACGGCCACGGGCGTCCCGGGCGGCGGTCCCTGCACCCCGGGGCCGAGGGCCTCCACCACACCCGCAAGCTCGTGCCCGAGAACCAGCGGCGACCGGATCACCGTCCCGCCGATCTCGCCATACTCGTAGGTGTGCACATCGGAGCCGCAGATGCCGACTGCTCTCACGCGCACGAGAACCTCGCCGGGACCGGGCTCAGGCCTGGGCATCTCACCCAGCCGCAGGTCCCCCGGGCCGTGTACGAACATAGCTCGCATGTTGAGTTGCTCCTTGGAAGAGGAAACCGGGCCGGCAAAGCTGAAGCGCCTCGATTATAGCCAGAAGGAAGCGGGGTGTCCATTTGGGGGAGCCGCGCGAGGGCATGGGCGGGAATGTCCGCCAGCCGTGTGGGCGGCGGCTGGTCCGCTGGGATGGGCACCAGGGCGCTATCCCATGCCCCGGGATGCTCTGCAGCCCGACTTACGGGAAGTACATAGCCAACACATGGGGATTGGGCCGCATCGCCATCGGCAACCCTCTTGCTGCCAGCGACCCCGGCACCCTGTTGCCCTGTTTCGGGGAACGGTAGAGGGCCTCCCGGCGCGAGGGAGCAGACCCTCACACCCTTCGCGCGACACTTCTGGGCGCCACGCAGTCAGAGTCGAGGCGCGCCACCTACCAGAGAGTCTGCGAGCACTCCGGGCGGGGCCCTGCCAGCTCCGTGCTCTGGCCGCCTCCAGCAGGAGGCGG
Organism: Anaerolinea sp.; assembly: GCA_020725765.1. Taxonomy (GTDB): domain Bacteria; phylum Chloroflexota; class Anaerolineae; order SpSt-313; family SpSt-313; genus SpSt-313. The sequence goes on from DYEI01000423.1 coordinate 3,252, forward strand.
AGCACCACCTCTCCACCCCTGAACCGGGTGCGGTCAGGGTCCGTGCGTGGGCACAACGGGGAGCGGTCAGCGGCTGCCGCGCGCCGCACAGAAGCGGCGCACCTCCTCATCAAAGGCCGTGGTAGCCTCGGGGTCCTCCCCGTATCGTCTCGGCACCTCCAGGTATCGCCCCTGAAGCTCGGGTAGCTGGTCCAGCAGCTCCTCCATGAACACGCCTCGACCAGGCCGGGCCCCGCCCTCGTTGGTTGTGTCCAGGCCGCAGGAGGGGCTGTTGCCGATGCCGATCAGGCCCACTATCGTATAGCCCGCCCGCTCGTAGGCACGTACCTGCGCCACCAGCGGCGCCACAAGCTCCCGACAGAGGGCGCGGTAGGCCGGAGTGTCGTAGCCGCGGCGGTCGTCGGGCGCGCGCTCGGGCCCGCGGGCCGCCATCTCCGGGCAGGGAAGCTGCACGATCCCTACCCCACCCTCGAGGCAGGCCTGTAGCACCCCCTCAAGCGCAGCGCGCGCCCTCGCCAGCGGCTGCACGACCGCATTCTGGTTCAGAATACAGTGGGCCAGCAGGATCAGGCGCCGGCCCCGCCGATCCACCACGCCGACCTCCTGCACGACACCGTCACGATGTCGCCTTTTTCTCCGGAGGCTTGATGCCTATCCTCTTCGCCGTGTGATCGCGGCCGAGGTAGTAGTTCAGCCAGGAGGAGGTACGGTAGAGCTCCCAGTCGGGCGGAGGGACCTGCCGTGAGGCGATCTCCGCTTCTTCACCATAGTGCTTGAGACGGTTGTAGGCCCGTACCCATACGCACTGCTTCTCGCCGGGGTACACCTCGCACCACCCCTGATACCCGCCCCCACAGGGGCCATTCCGCTGCCCCTTGGGGCACTGGCTCATGGGGCAGAGATAAGCGACATCGAAGAGCGCGCAGTCGCCGCAGTGGAGGCACTCGTTGGTGACCTGCTTGCCGACGTGCTCAAGCCGCGTGAACAGATGCTCCAGCCGCGAGCCATCGACCGCGTGCGCCAGCCAGCTCATGGGCCGGAAGAGGATACCCTTGGGCTCGAACATCGTCCCATGGAGCAGGCGGAAGCAGCGGTATCCGAGCCCGACGCCCGGGCGGCCCGCGGAACGGTCGACCGGCGTCTCGGTGTTGAGGCCCGTATCGGGGTCCTTCTCAAAACAGTACCAGCCGCCCGGCATGGGGTAGTCAAACTCTCGGACCAGGTCCTGCCAGCTCGGCACCAGCTCCTCGCCCCGGGAGATGATGAACTCGACGTCCTCATACTTCAGGCCGTGCCCGCCGATGTGCACCCCGGCAAAGCCCATGCCCTTCATCCAGGCGTACATCCTGGCGGCGCGCTCCAGCCGCCTTTCCTTCGCCGTGGCCTTGTCGGCCGCCTCCTCTTCGAGCTGGGCGAGGAGCCTGTCGGTCACCACGCAGCCCGGGACGCCGTTCTTGTTCATCAGCCGCGCAGCGGGCAGCGTGAGGACATAGAGGTTGGCCACCACCGGCACATGCCCATACCCGAGGTGCTTCATGATCAAGAGCACCTCATGGAACTTGCGCGCATCGTAGCCGAGCTGGGTGACGATGAACTGGGCTCCCGCCTCCAGCTTTTTCTTGAGCTTGTAGTACTGCGTCACCTGCTCCGCCTCGAGCGCTTTGAAGGGGCTGACCGCTGCCCCTGCGAAAAAGTGCGTCGGCGCCAGCGTGCTGGTCCCCCGGAGGGTGGGAACCTCGAGGCCCTTGTTCATGTCCGCAATGAGCCCGAGGAGCTGCGTCGCGTCGAGGTCAAAGACCGGCTTTGCCCGCCCCCTGTGCCCACTATTGGTATAGTCGCCCGTCATGACCAGCAGGTTGCGGACCCCGGCGCGCTCGAGACCATGGAGCAGCGCCTCAAGCTCGTTGCGGTTCTTGTCCTTACAGGTAAAGTGGACGAGCGGCTCGATGCCCAGCCGATTCACCTCCGCACCCAGCATCTCGGCCGAGATGGCCGGGTTGCCGGAGGGGTTGTCGGTCAGGGTCAGGGCGTGGACTTTGCCGCCCTTGGCCGCCAGCTCGGCTGAGGCGATCACCTCCGCCTGCGCCTTCTCGAAGGCGCCCCGCCCGGGTACGAGCTCCCAGGTGATGCTGAAGACGTCCTTGGCCACGAGCGACTGCTGATACCTGCTGAGATAGTCCGGCATGCTCCACCCTCCTTGACCAAAGACCAGCCTGTGCACCCGGTACAGGCCGGACCAGGACGGCCCCCATCCGCCGGGGAAGAACGTGTGAAGTATACCACAATTGTGCCGCGGGGCGAAGAAGAAGGCCCGCGGCGCCGCAGCGCGAATCGGGTTGACGGACGCAGCCCAGCGCCATAACATGGCCTATCATGCTGCGCAAGGAGGCCATGTGGCGCGTGAGCTGGTCACCATCGACGGCAATGAGGCCGCTGCTTATGTCGCTCACAAGACCAACGAGGTCATAGCCATCTACCCGATCACGCCGTCCTCACCCATGGGCGAGCACGCCGACGAGTGGAGCGCATGGGGCCGCAAAAACCTCTGGGGGACGGTGCCCCTCGTCATCGAGATGCAGTCCGAGCTCGGCGCGGCCGGAGCGGTGCATGGCGCCCTGCAGGCTGGCGCCCTCACCACCACCTTCACGGCCAGCCAGGGCCTGCTCCTCATGATCCCGAACATGTACAAGATCGCCGGGGAGCTGACGAGCACGGTCTTTCACATCGCCGCGCGCACCGTAGCCACCCATGCCCTCTCCATCTTTGGCGACCACTCGGACGTCATGGCCGCCCGGAGCACCGGCTGGGCGATGCTCTTTGCCAACTCGGTCCAGGAGGTCATGGACATGGCGCTCATCGCTCAGGCGGCCACGCTGCAATCGCGCGTGCCCTTCCTGCACGTCTTTGACGGGTTCCGCACCTCCCACGAGGTCCACAAGATCGAGCAGTTGAGCGACGAGCAAATGCGGGCCCTGATCGACGACGAGCTGGTGCGCGCCCATCGGGAGCGCGCCCTCTCCCCGGAGCGGCCCTTCATCCGTGGCACGGCCCAGAATCCGGACGTCTTCTTCCAGTCCCGCGAGGCGGCCAACCCATACTACCTGGCGACGCCCGGCATCGTGCAGGAGGTCATGGACCAGTTCGCCGCGGTCGTCGGACGGCGGTACCACCTTTTCGACTATGTCGGCGCGCCAGACGCCGAGCGCGTCCTCGTCCTCATGGGCTCGGCAGCGGAGACGGCCGAGGAGACGGTCGAGCACCTCCTGAGGCAGGGCGAGAGAGTCGGCCTCGTGAAGGTCCGCCTGTACCGCCCCTTCTCGGTCAACGACTTCCTGCAGGTCCTCCCGCCCTCGGTCCGGGTGATCGCCGCCCTCGACCGCACTAAGGAGCCGGGGGCCACGGGTGAGCCGCTCTATCAGGACGTGGTGACCGCCATCAGCGAGGGACACGCATCCGGTCAGCTGGCATCGGTGCCGCGCGTCATCGGCGGGCGCTATGGCCTCTCCTCGAAGGATGTGACGCCCGCCATGATCAAAGGCGTCCTGGACGAGATGGCCCGCGACGAGCCCCGGAACCATTTCACCGTCGGCATCATCGACGACGTGACCCGCACCAGCATCCCGTACGAGCCCGGGTTCGACATCGAGCCGGACGATGTCCGCCGCGCCGTCTTCTGGGGCCTGGGATCCGACGGCACGGTCGGCGCCAACAAGAACTCGATCGCCATCATCGGCCGCAACACTCCCTTCTACGCGCAGGGCTACTTTGTCTACGACTCGAAGAAGGCAGGCGCCCACACCATCTCGCACCTCCGCTTCGGGCCGCGCCCCATCCGCAGCACCTACCTGATCCGGCGGGCACAGTTCGTCGGCGTCCATCAGTTTGGCTTCCTCGAGCGCTTCCGTGTCGTCGATGGCGCCGCGCCCGGCGCCACGCTGCTCCTCAACACACCCTACCCGCCGGAGGAGACCTGGGACCGCATCCCCAGGCCCGTGCAGGAGCAGATTATCGAAAAGCGCCTGAGGGTCTTTGCCATCAACGCCTACGAGGTGGCCGCGGAGGTCGGGCTCGGAAACCGCATCAACACCGTCATGCAGACCTGCTTCTTTGCCATCAGCGGCATCCTCCCAAGGGAGAAGGCCATTGCCGAGATCAAGCGCAGCATCGAAGAGACCTATGGCAAGCGCGGCGCAGCTGTTGTCGCCAAGAACCTGGCAGCGGTCGACGCCGCCCTCGCCCGGCTGTACGAGATACCCGTTCCCGAGCGAGCAACAAGCACCATCGAGCCGTTGCCGCCGGTGCCGCGGGAGGCGCCCGAGTTTGTGCAGCGCGTGACCGGCCCCATCATCGCCGGGCTCGGCGACGAGCTGCCGGTGAGTGCGCTGCCGCAGGATGGGACCTTCCTCCGCGGCACGACCCGCTGGGAGAAGCGCAACCTCGCCCTCGAGGTGCCCGTGTGGCTGCCGGAGGTTTGCATCCAGTGCGGGCGCTGCTCCTTCTACTGCCCGCACGCCGTCATCCGCGCCAAAGTCTTTGACGAGAGCACCCTTGCCGGCGCGCCTCCCGGGTTCAAGTCCACAGCCGCCCGCTGGCGCGACCCCGAGCTGGCCGGCAAGCGCTACACCATCCAGGTCTCGGTCGAGGACTGCACCGGCTGCGCCGTCTGTGTGAACGTCTGCCCCGCGCGGGACAAGACAGCGGTCGGCCGCAAGGCCATCAATATGGAGCCTCTGCTGCCGATCCGCGAGCGGGAGATGGCCAACTGGGCCTTCTTCGAGACCCTGCCCGAGATCGTGCCCTACGGCCTCAACTATGCCAGCACCCGGAACGTCCAACTCCGCCAGCCCCTGTTCGAGTTCCACTCCGCCTGCGCCGGGTGTGGCGAGGCACCCTACATCCGCCTGCTCAGCCAGCTCTTTGGCGACCGCCTCTACATCGGGAACGCCACGGGCTGCAGCAGCATCTACACCGCCAACCTGCCGGGGATGGCCTGGGCCGAGAACAGGGCCGGCCGGGGCGCCGCCTGGAGCAACTCACTCTTTGAGGACAATGCCGAGTTCGCCCTGGGCATGCGGCTGGCAGTCGATCGACAGGCCGCCTACGCCCGCGAGCTGGTGCGTGCGCTCCGGGGCAGGATCGGCGCCGACTTGGCGGAGGCACTGCTCTCTGCCGACCAGAGCGATGAGGCCGGAATCGAGGCCCAACGCGCCCGCGTCGCCGAGCTCAAGAATCGCCTCGACCGCCTCACCGACCCAGAGGCCCGCAACCTCCTCAGCGTCGCGGATGCGCTGGTCCGCAAGAGCGTCTGGGCCGTCGGCGGGGATGGCTGGGCCTACGACATCGGCTTTGGCGGGCTCGATCACGTCCTCGCGACCGGCCGCAACATCAAGGCCCTCGTGCTGGACACGCAGGTATACTCGAACACTGGCGGTCAGGCCTCCAAGGCGACCGAGCTGGGGGCGGTCGCCAAGTTCGCTGCCGCCGGCAAGCCCACGCCCCGGAAGGACCTCGGCATGATGGCGATGACCTACGGGTACGTGTACGTGGCGCAGATCGCTATGGGCGCCAACGACTCACAGGCCACCCGGGCCCTGCTGGAGGCGGAGTCCTACGAGGGGCCGGCACTGATCATCGCCTACTCGACCTGCATCGCCCACGGCATCAACATGGCCCTGGGCATGGATCAGGAAAAGCTCGCCGTCGAGTCGGGGGCGTGGCCGCTGTATCGTTACGACCCGCGCCTGCGGGCGCAGGGGCGCAATCCCCTCCAGCTCGACTCCAAAGTGCCGAGCATCCCTCTGCGCGAGTACTCTTACAACGAGAACCGGTACCGCATGCTCGCCCAGAGCCATCCGGAGGTGGCCGAGCGCCTGCTCACGGAGGCACAGCGGGCCGTGCTCGAGCGCTGGCGCAAGTACGAGCACCTCGCCTCGATGCCCATCGATGTTGGCGCTGAGGGGACGGCCGTCATGGCCGACGAGCGGCCGGCCATCCCCGCCGGGGAGGGAACCTAGTATGCGCCTGGTCACACGGTGGGCAACCCAACCTGCCCAAACAGGCGCCCTGGGCGCTCTCGAGTTTGGGTGCCAGGTTTGCACTCTTTCGGGCGCTCATCCCGGCACCACCCTGCACGCTGCGAGGCCCCCCCCTCCTCCAGGCGGGCGCCGGCCGCGCCCCCAATCACAACCACCACAAGCCTGATACCGGAGGTGATCATGCCAATAGACCTGACAACCACCTACCTCGGACTCAAGCTCAGGAACCCCCTCGTCCCCTCGGCATCGCCCCTCTCTCAGAGCCTGGACGGCATCCGCCGCCTGGAGGATGCCGGTGCCCCGGCCGTGGTCATGTACTCCCTGTTCGAGGAGCAGATCCGCCTCGAAAGCGAGCAGCTCGACCACTACCTGGAGTACTTTAACGAGGCCTTTGCCGAAGCGCTGACCTGGTATCCCACCATGCGCGACTACCACATGGGCGCCGAGGTGTACCTTGAGGCCGTCCGGCAGGCCAAGGAAGCGGTGCAGATCCCGATCATCGGCAGCCTGAACGGCGTCTCGACCGGTGGCTGGATCGACTGCGCCAGGGGCATACAGCAGGCCGGCGCCGATGCCCTGGAGCTCAACGTCTACTACATCGCCACCGACCCCCGCCTGGATAGCAGCAGGGTCGAGGGGATGATTGTCGATGCGGTGCGGGCGGTGAAGCAGAGCGTCTCCATTCCGGTGTCCGTCAAGCTCTCGCCCTACTTCAGCGGCATGGCCCACCTCGCCCATCGCCTCGCCGAGGCCGGCGCCGACGGGCTGGTGCTCTTCAACCGCTTCTACCAGCCGGACCTGGATCTGGATGGCCTCCGCGTGGTCCCCAACCTGGTGCTCAGCACCTCAGAAGAGTTGCGTCTTCCGCTGCGCTGGGTCGGGACGCTCTACGGGCGGGTGCCGGTCGACCTGGCGATCACCACCGGCGTGCACACCTACCGCGACGTGCTGAAGGGCCTGATGGCAGGAGCCCGGGTCACCATGATGGCCTCGGAGCTCCTGCAGCGGGGGCCGGGCCGCATCGCCGAGATCGAGCGCGAGATGGCCGAGTGGATGGAGCAGCACGAGTACGACTCGGTCGCTCAGCTCCAGGGAAGCATGAGCCAGGAGCGCGTCGAAGACCCGGCTGCCTTTGAGCGCGCCAACTACCTGCGGGTGCTTCAATCCTGGTGCCCGGACCCGGCGGGCCAGCTGTTCCGGGCGACACTGACATAGGGATCGCCACACTTCCTTCAGCGTGGAGTTTGGCCTTTCTTAGGGCCTCGCCCCTCACTATTGCCTCCACCGCCCGTCAACAGTCGTGTGGCGCGCCTCCTGCTGTAATGCCCCCCCCCCCGACCCCTCCCCCAGGCGGGCGCGACGTGCCCGCCCGGGGGAGGGGTCATTCCC
>DYEI01000424.1 GCA_020725765.1 Anaerolinea sp.
GCGGACCACCCGCCGTACACACCGCTGCTCGGGACACGTCGAGGGGCAGCCGCGGTGGGCTGAAACTGAGTGGCGGCCCCGCGAGATGCTGCGCAGGCCGCGGGCGCCTACGCTCCCCCCGGGCCACTTGTTGGTAAAGGATAGCGCGCTGCGGGGGGCGGGGTTAGCGGTGGGGGTCGCCGCGACTCGGCGTGATGCCCATCCCGATGGGCGGGGCGTGCGACAGCACCCCTCCGATCCAGGCGCTGAACGGGAGTCTGAACACCTACCCATTTGACGTGATTCTTGAGAAGATGCTATCATCTGCCACCATGGACAAGGGAGGCTCTCACGTGGGAAGGCGCGTCGCGGCGCTCCTGGTGCTCGCGGTGCTCGTCGGGTTTTTCCTGCGGGTCTACCTTCTCGACGCGCAGGAGCTCTGGGGAGACGAGGCGATGAGCACCTGTATTGCTCAGCTTCCGTTCGCGCAGGCGCTCGCCCCGCGGATCGACACCCATCCGCCGCTCTTCTACGTGCTACTCAACCTGTGGGTGCGCGCGGCGGGGATGAGCCTGTTTGCTCTGCGGTTCCTTCCAGTAGCGCTCAGCCTGCCCGGCATCGTCCTCGCCTTTCAGATCGGCCGACGGCTCGTCGGCCCGCGCACCGGGCTCCTTGCTGCCTGGCTCGTGGGCCTCTCGCCCCTCCAGGTGTACTATGCGCAGGAGCTGCGCATGTACTCCCTGGTGGCAACGCTGGGCATGGCCTCGATGCTGGGGGCGATCTGCCTGTTGCAGGCCGAGCGCCCCCGCCTGGCAGCCTGGGCGGCCTATCTGGCCGCAACGCTGGGGGCCACGTATGGCCACTACCAGGCCTTCCCCCTGATCGCCGCCCAGAACGCCGTGGTCCTTGCTACCTGGCGCCGGCGGCCAAGGCGTCTCCTGACCTGGTGCTGCGCGATGCTGGCGCTGGCTATCGTCTACCTGCCATGGGCACTCACGCAACTCCACTTCCTCGGAGAGCACTCCAGCGGCAAAGCCTACGCGCTTTCCCTGCAGCGCCTCGGCGCCATCTCCTGGCAGGGGCTCCAGAGCTACGTCCTGGGGGTAACTGCGCCGCCCCGCCTGGCGACGGCAGGGACCCTGTGCTGCCTGCTGCTCGCCGTCCTAGGGGCTATCGCCCTGCGGCATCGCCCTCGGTCCCTGGCCGTCCTCATCGCATGGCCGGCGGCCTCGATCGGCCTGTGGTGGCTGGCCGACCCGCTGATGCCCTTCTACCACTCACGCTTTGTGATGGCCGGCGCCGCAGGCCTCTTGCTCCTGGTGGCGGCAGGTGCCGACTGGCTCTGGCGCTCGGCGCGGACGCGCCCGGGTGCCCTTATCTTCTTCGCCGCCCTGGTGCTGCTGCAGGGGCTGGCACTGCGGGGCTGGTACACTGACCCTGCTTATCACAAGGGCGACTATGGCAAAGCTCTTGCCGGGATCGCGTCCCGCTTCCAGCCGGGCGATCTCCTTCTCCTGAACAACCGCGAGCAGCTCTGTCTCTTCGACTACTACCGGCCCCAAGGCCTTCCCTGGGCGGTCGTCAGCCCGGGAGATGCCCTCACCGCGGAGGGTACAGACCGAGCCCTGAGGCAACTGACGGATGGCTACTCACGCGTGTGGCTCATCACCTTTGGGCACCTGGAGGTCTTTGATCCCCACCGACATGTTGAGCAGTGGCTGGGTGGGCACGGTTACTGCGCCTACTACCAGTCCCATCAGGGCTTTTACGTTAACCTCTATCTCCTGGGAGAACCTCCACGCACGCCTACCGTGGAGGCCCCAGCACGCTTCGAGGATGGCATCCGCCTGCTGGGCTACGACCTCCGCCCTGAGCCCTTGCCCGCCGGGGGTACGCTGCTGGTCACTTTCTACTGGCAGGCCGATGCCCCGCCGCACGCCGACTATACCATCACGGCGCAGCTGCTCGATGAGCGTGGCACCCTGGTTGCGCAGTTCGACGGCCAGCCGGCCAATGGCGCCCGTCCGACCAGCGGCTGGCAGCCGGGCGAGACAATCGTCGACTCGCGGGCCATCTCTGCGGCCGGCCTAGCCCCCGGCACCTACGACCTCTGGGTCGGGCTGTACACCTGGCCCGACATCGTGCGGCTAAAGCTCGCCGACGGCTCGGCCGACGTCTGGCACGTCAGCAAGGTTGCGGTTCAGTAGGGCTCATTCGGCCTGCCCCATTCGGAAACGTCCCGACACACTCCCCGGCCCGGGCTGGCCTCCGCCAACCGAGACCCCGAAGATGCCGGGGTCGAGGACACGGTCTTCCTCGTCATGGACCCGGGCAACCTGTTGGGGCGAGAGGCTGAAGGACAGCGTGCGCGCCTCGCCCGGCTGCAGGCGCAGGCGAGTGAACCCCGCCGGCGCCCGCAGCGGCGCGGGCCCTCTGGGCTCGAGCCCGCAGAGAGAGAGCTGCGCGACCTTGCCTCTGACGAGCGCAGGGTAGGTTGCGCCGCAGTTCAGGTCGCAGCCGTGTCGCACGGCGTGGGCCGCCACCTCCCCCGCCGTCGCCACGACCTTGTGACCGTGGCAGATGCCGCGGATCGCTCCACAGCCGGAGACCACACAGCCGCCAGAGCCCCAGCGCCTGCGGAGTACCTCCTCCAGCCCAGTCGCACTGGTGCAGTACGGCGCACCGAGGGGCAGCCGCGATGGGCTGCAACTCCGGATTGCCCCCACCCCTGCCCCTGCCCCGGGCAGGCGCCTGGCGTCTGCCTGGGGGAGGGGTGAGCACAGATGGGCGGTTTCGGGCAGTCGAGCGCGCCGCGGCGCGCTCGACTGCCCGAAACC
>DYEI01000425.1 GCA_020725765.1 Anaerolinea sp.
GCGGGGAATGCCCCAGGGGTGGGGGTCCCTCGATGGGCGATGCTCTCGCGCTACGAGCGAAGAAGGCTCTCTGCCCGTGAAGGGGTGCGGCAGAGGCTCAGCCCTTCAGCCACGGAAACTCGGTCACTCGCAGGTTGGTGCAGCCGTAGGGAATGAGCTCGAGGTCCTCCAGCGGCTCGGCGGAGCGGACCGGGCTCTCGGGCAGCGGGCCGGCCGCGTTGTGCTCCAGGGTCCACTCGGGCAGCCGCCGGCCCCGGCCGCGCGCGACGAGTGGCGCGCCTTGCGGCGAGAACGGTAACTCCCCAACGGGACGCTCCTCGAGGCGCAGGGCCTCCTCGGGCCTGGCCGGATCGATGGCCAGGGCATAGTTCCAGGGCGTGGTCGGGTAGACTTCCCAATCGCCGTGCGGCGGCTCGCCCCCGATGAGCTTCCACTCCTCCCCGATGCGCAGCGAGTAGACAAGCGGCCCGCGCGAGAGGGCGACCGCGTTGTGGTAGCGGTGCTGGGCAGTGAAGCGCATCGGCAGGTGCAGGGAAAGCTCGGTCCTCCCGCTCCACTCGCGCTCGACGGTGCAAAAGCTCCCGGGCTCGGCAGCGATGGCCCCCTCGCCTTCCACGTGCAGCTCAGCACCCTCGGCCCAGGCCGGTATGCGCAGATGGAGCGGGAAGCGGCAGGGGGCCTCGCTCACGACGGCGAGGCGGATGACCTCGCGGAAGGGATAGTCCGTCTCGACCTGTACGCTGACCTGTGAGCCGCCGATGCGCGTGGCGACGGTGCAGGGCGCATAGGCGACCGCTGCGAGGCCTCCGTCGGCGCTGGCCATCCAGAGATGGGCGGCGAGCTTGGGCCAGCCCTGGCTCAGGTTGGCGGTGCAGCATCCATAGTTGGGCTCGAGGCCATAGATGTTGGCCCTGGGGCCGTTGCTGGTGTAGATGTGGTCCTCCGACACCCGGCAGACGACCTGATTGGCCTGCTGATCGTACTGGTGGGCCCACATATCCGGCGAGAAGGTGGCCGGGAGGGCGTTGAAGGCGATCCGCTCCAGCCGGTCGGCGAGCACCGGGTCGCCGAGGATGGCGATGAGCATCTCCAGGGAGAAGAGGTACTCTACGACGGCGCACAGCTCGGTGCCCTGTGAGGGGTTCAGGCCGGCATAGTGCTCGTCACCGGTAAAGACGCCTGTGGCCTGGCCGTGGTAGGTATCCAGCATCTCCATGGCCCGGTAGACGGCGCGGCGGTCCTCCTCGTCGTGGGATTGCCGATACCACACCCCCGGGGCCTTGATAGCCATGGCGCTGTTGACGACGTGGGTCTCGAGGCCGATCTCCTCGGGCGACATCTTGTCCTTCCAGCAAAAGTCCTGAAAGTGGGCGCGCCAGTCATAGCCCTGGGTGTGGGCGGTCGCGGCGAGGTCGAGCAGCCACTGTTCCCCGGTGCGCTCGTAGAGCCAGTGGAGGCTCAGCACCAGGTCCTGCCAGCGGAAGCGTCCCCAAATGAAGAGGGGCGTCTCGGCGAGGAGCGCCTCCAGCTTGCGGAGGTAGCGGGACATGGCCGGCAGGATGCGGGGATCGCCGGTGGCCTCGTGGTACTGGGTCAGCGCCTTGAGGACCACAAAGCCGGGCCAGGGGTCGTAGGGCGGGTACTGATACCCTTGCGAGGCGCTCTGCACGGGGCCGAGCCAGCCATCCTCGTGCTGGTGGGCGAGGATATAGTCGACCCAGCGGCGCACCTTGGCCTTGAGGCGCGCGTCATCGAGGAGGAAGGCGAGGGGCACGACCCCATCCAGCCAGTAGGGGCCGCGCTCCCAGCCCTCGGCATCCCCGCCGATCCAGCCGGAGCGGGCGACATCGGGCCAGAACTCGTCCAGGTGGCCGGAGAGGCCGTCGGCCTGGATGCGGAGCTGGCGCGCCAGCCACCCGGCCGGGCGCACCGAGCCGAGGGGCAGGGGGCGAAGGGCGAGGGGGAGGAGGGCTAACACCCGCGCGGACATCCTCTTACCTCCAATCTTGTCTAGGGCTCGAGCAGGATAGCCGGACTGCCATGACTACCAAGACAGGAGCGGAGACACAACCGTAAGTGCTCACCACATATCTTACAACGGATCCTACGAAGAGCGAAGTGCGGCCCCTGCGGAGTCGGCTGCGCAGCACGTGACTTCGTGCGGCCGGCCGTCGTGGAAGGAGCGGCTGGCCTCACAAGAACTGGACCTTGACGCCGAGTTGCTCGAATGCACTGGGGTCCAATCTGACCGGGCGAGTCTGGTCGTACTGTGGCGCGAATTGCATCCCTGCTGCGGCATACTTGCCACCAGCGGCCCTGTTATACGGCAGAAGGTCCACTCGAAGGAGCCCCGGCAAGCCGCTCACGGTTCTGGCAATGGCCTCTAGGTTCTCGGGCGTGTCTGTGACCCCGGGTATCAGAGGCACGCGCACCACGTAGGGTATGCGCATCGTGCTGAGCACCCGGAGGTTGTGCAGGATCGGCGCGTTGTCACAACCGGTGTACATCCGGTGGAGTTGCAGGTCTATCAGCTTGAGGTCATAGAACACGAGGTCGCAGCGACTCGCCACGAGGCAAAAGTCGCTCTCAGTCGCGTATCCCGAGGTGTCCAGCACGACATGGACATCATCCAGAAGCTCGATCACGGCGGCGACAAAGCGTGCTTGCCTGAGCGGCTCGCCGCCGGAGAAGGTTATTCCGCCCTCGTTGGCGCGGAAGATGGCAGCCTGACGATTCAGCAGTCTGGCCAGTTCGCTCGGGGTGTACCACTTTCCCACCACGCGCTCACCAGCCGGGCTACGGAGCACTTGCGGCTCGGGAGAGATACCCTCGGGGTTGTGGCACCAGGAACAACGCAGCGGACACCCCTTGAGGAATACGGTGGTGCGAATGCCTGGCCCATCGTGCACAGAGAACTCGACTATGTCGAAGACTATGCCGGTCACTCCAACCTATCCCTGAGGTGTTACCGCAAACTATACAGGTGCCGGTTGATGATATGATCCTGGTACTCGGGAGCCAGTTCGGTGAAGTATGCGCTCCAGCCCCACACGCGTACGATAAGGTTGCGGTGTCTCTCGGGGTGTGCCTTCGCGTCCAGGAGAGTGTCCAGATTGATGGTGTTGAGCTGAAGCTGCTGGCACCCCAACTGCGCGAATGTCCGAATCAGCATCGCCACCTTGCGCACAGAATCGGGATCCCGGAAGATTGCGTCGGAAAGCTCCATCGTGATCGGACCGCCGTTGCAGATGCGGCGGTAGTCGATCTTGCTGAAAGTCTTGAGCACGCTGATCGGTCCGCGGCCTCTCGCGTTGGAGGCTGGAGCGAGGTTGGCGCTGAAGAATTCCCCGCGCCTGCGCCCGTTGGCGGTAGCGCCCACGACAGGCTCTCGCATGCCGTCATGTCCGCGGGCAAGCCAGACATAGTACATCGCCGATCCGCTGCCCGGCCGGACACAGCCGCCGCGGCCGCTGTCCTGCACGGCCTCACACGCCGTCGCAAAGGCGTCGAACAGCCACACAAGCAGACCGTCGACATCGTCGTCATCGTTGCCGACCTTGGGAGCGTCATCGATCATCAGACGCTGCAGTGTCTCGTACCCCTCGTAGTTGGCGTCTAGCGCTGCGAGTAGATCTCCTGGTGAAATCCGTCGTTGCTCGAAAACCAAGCTCTTGACGGCGGCAAGCGCATCGGCCGCATCTGAGGACGCCGCGCCGTGGACGCCATAGTTGTTGTACTTCAGGCCGCGGGAGAGGTCCCGGCCGTGCTCCAGGCACCCGTCCATCAGCACGGAGTAGTAGGGCGCGGGCGGCAAGAGCAGGCGACGGTACGCGCCGACAAGTCCGTCGAGTTGTTGTCGGATTGCGTCGCCCGTGTGCTTGAGCACGGCATCAAAGTCTTCCCCCGCGCCCAACGCCTTGCGGATCCCCGTGTCCACCGCCGCCGGGAACGACACGGCCCCGATGTTCACTACCTCCATGCCCTTGCCCGGGATGATGAACTCCCAGCAGGCGGCCACCGTATAGTCTCGTGCGTCGGGGAGGTCATAGCCGTGGGCGACCAGGGCGGGGATGACGACCGCATCGTTGGAGTACTGTGGGAATCCCAGTCCTTTGCGGGTCAGCTCCGTTGCCAGGCAGAGTAGCTCGAGCGGTGTGTCTGGAGATATGCGCAGGTTGATCTTCGGGTCGATAAGGCTCGTTTCGAGTGCCACCCGCAGCACCATGCGGGTGAGATCGTTGACCCCGTCGGATCCGTCGGGTCTGACCCCGCCCACAGTCAGGCTCTGACCGTTGTCGCCTTGCTGGACCCCCGGGTACAGGTCAGAGTCTTTGTTCAGCGCAATGAAGAACTCGGCCAACAGCTCTTGGGCGCTCTGGAACGTCTCTCGTCCGGCCTCAAGGTCCGCCTGCAGGTGCGGCCAGAGGTACTGGTCGAACCGGCCCAGTCCAACGTGGTAGTGCCCGCTCAGCCATACCACTGCATGCAAGAGTCGCAGCGACTGAAGGGCCTCGCGAAAGGTCCGCGGCGGGTGTGCTGGCACGCGGCTCAGCATTTCGGCCACGTCCTCGCGCCCCTGCTGATGGGCGGCCAGGGCGTAGCGCTGTGCCAGGCAGAGCACTGCGTCGATAGTTTCCACGGCAGAGTCCAGAAACTCGACCGCCTCGGGGTCTCCGCTCAGACGCTGCCGCGTCGCGAGAGCGACTTGCCTCCGACCGAGGAGGCCCTGGGATAGCACCATACTCCAGTCTGCGCAGATGTTCGAAATAGGCCCGAGTTCGTGGAGCGTATGGCCGCGCGTCAGCTCTGCCCACGAATCGGGCGAGTAAATCGGCGGTATGGTGGGTACTGTGCGGGTGAAGACGATGCGCTCGTCTGGCAGGATTACCGGCTGTTCCGCCTCGCACATACGGCGCGTCAGCCTGGCCACCCGCCGCGACCAAGACAGGTTTTCGGCCTCGCACTCGGCCAGCACGTCCGGAACTGCGTCCTGTCGCCATCGCCGGTGGTATCCTTCTCGCACGCGGTGTTTCATCTCCTCCAGTCGCTGGTTCATGCTCGTCCCCCTGTGCCCGCTTCGAACCGCAGTACGGTGAAAGAGTGGCCGGGCAAGGTATGTCGGAAGGCACCTCCCGACCAGGAGACCACAGCCTCGTGGGGAGCGAAGTTTCTCGGTTCTTCCGGTGAGTTCACGGCTTCCAAAGGGCCAGCGAGGCACGAGATGTAGATGCTGCCACCGCGCACGACGTCCACGCCAGAGTCGTGTGGCTGTGCGAGGCGGTCCCTAGTGCAGAATCAAGGGACCGGTTCGGGTAAGGCGAGGTGTGGTTCATGCGTGCAACCGAAGTGACTGCAAACCCGGTCCGCCACTTCCGGAGCGCTCAGTGTCCGCTCGGGTTCCGCAACCTTGCGCTTCGCATGAC
>DYEI01000042.1 GCA_020725765.1 Anaerolinea sp.
CCGCGGGGGCGGGGTTAGGGGCTTAACCCCGCTTTGCCCGCTGGGCAAAGCGGGGAATGCCCCAGGGGTGGGGGTCCCCTCGATGGGCCATGCCCTCGCCCTGCGACCGAAGGAGGCTGTCCGCCCTTGAAGGGGAGCGGGGGCTGCACGTAGCAGGCGGCGCTGCCCGGAGGCGAGACTGAACAGTTGCGGGGACGCGTGACCGCTCAGGCGTCCACCCGCAGAGGGGAGATTCGTGCAGGGGGTGTTGAGCGGCGTTCGCCGGGACGAGAAGGGCTCGTCATCAGCCTCACCCCCGTGGAACCAGCAGCCCCTCCCGGTAGAGCAGGTACAGCCCGCCGAGGTAGATGGCTACGATGAGCAGCGCATCCACCTCGAGCCTGAGCACGCGCACCTCAGTGCGCCCGAGGGTCGACAGCAGGGCCAGGCTGATCAGGACAAGGACCAGCAACGCCACCGCCACAAAGCCCGGCGACACGGCCGCAAAGAGCGACCCCGGCCTGGTCAGAAAGCTGATCATGGCCAGCGCGGTCATGTTGAAGACGCAGCTGCCAAACAGGTTGCCGACCGCGAGGTCGTAGGCCCCGATGCGCACCGCCTCTATGCTCGACACAAGCT
Source organism: Anaerolinea sp. (assembly GCA_020725765.1). Taxonomy (GTDB): domain Bacteria; phylum Chloroflexota; class Anaerolineae; order SpSt-313; family SpSt-313; genus SpSt-313. The sequence continues at coordinate 619 of DYEI01000042.1, forward strand.
CCGGCATGCAGGTGATCAGCGGAAAGACCGCCACGCCGATAAAGCCCACCGCCTGCCCGGTGCGCCGGGCGATCTCCTCCGCGCTGCCCACCAGGCCCGGCGCCGCCACGAGGAGCACCAGGAAGGCCGCCACGAGGCCCAGAACCGCCTGCGCCAACGGGATCCCTGGCTGCGGCTCCCGCGCTGGCGCCGGCACAGCCAACTGTGCCTGACGCTGGATGAGGCGCGTCCCGCCCACGTAGGTGGCCAGAAGGATCACACCCTCGAGGTCCACCCCAGCAACCTCTATCCGCAGTGGCAGCAGGATGAACAGCGCCGTCAGCGCCACCATGAACATGGCCAGCGCCGCTGTGAGCGAGTGAGTGATAGCGACGCGGTGTAGCAGACGCGTGCGCACGGTGATCAGGTCGAGCAGGCCGAGGAGGAAGATGTTGACCATGCTGGAGCCCAGCAGGTTCCCCGCGGCCAGATCGGGGACGCCCAGGCGCACGGCGTTGTAGCCTGCCACGAGTTCTGGTAACGACGAGCCGGCCGCCAGCAGCACCGTCCCGACGACCAGTCCGCCCAGTCGCGTGCGGGCGGCGACGACGTCCCCAAAGCGTGCCGTCGCGATGCCCGCCGCGATCACCGCCACAGCGCTGAGGACAAACCTGAAGAGCACCACATCAGGCCCCGTCCGGGCGAGTCTCGGCCCGTTCCCGGTTGCCGGCCTCTCCGCCCTCCGCGAACGCTGCACCCCACCATGCGGCAGCGGGCAGCGCAAACATCATGGCCGCGGGCCTCTGCGACCAGGGCCCGATCAACCGCGTTACCTCTTCTGCGGCACGCTCCGCCACAGTCGCCGAGTCGGCAGGTGCCAGGAGCAGAGCCTGGCAGTAGCGGCCAGTCGTCAGGAGGCGTGTGAACGAGAGCATCCCGGCCGGGGTGCGCTCTGTTTCCGCGGGCCCCACCGCCCGACATCCGATGCTCTCCAGCATGTGAATACCACGAATGCCCAGGTTGCTCCACGCCTGCGCCACCTGGTCAAGCCAGCGGGGATCGTCCAGCATGAGCAAGAGCAGCAGCACCGTGCCTCCTTGGGGGGAAGGATTCAGGAGATGGTACCCGGGCGATAGGACCGCTGTCAACCCGGAAATCGGGGCTTCGGGGCTGCGGCCATTCTTGCACGCCATGGGGCAACTCCTGGCCCAGGGATTGCTCCTCTCGCAGCGAGAGGCGGGAGAGGGGCCGGCCGTGACGTTGCGCTCCCCTCTTGCGGCGGCGGTCTCCTCGGATCCTGTGCTTCGGAGCTTGCCGAGATGCCCAAGATCGTCCTCATTGGAGCCGGCAGCGTCGTCTTTGCCAAGACGTTGATCACGGACATTCTGTCCTTCCCGGCTCTTCAGCAGGGGACGCTGAGTCTGGTCGACCTCAATGCAGAGCGGCTCGACCTCATGGCCCGGTACACGCGTCGTCTGATCGAGCAGCAGAGGTTCCCCACGCAGCTCGAGGTCACGACGGACCGACGGGAGGCCTTGCGCGATGCCGACTATGTGATCACCGTCATCCAGGTAGGCGGGAGCCGATCCTACGAGATCGACCTGGAGATACCTCGCCGCTACGGAGTCGACCAGGCCGTCGGCGATACCATCGGACCGGGCGGCGTGTTCCGGGGCCTGCGCTCGCTGCCTGCGCTTCTCGAGATCGCTCACGATATGGAGGAGCTGTGTCCCAAAGCCTGGCTGCTCAACTACACCAACCCCCTCGCGATCAACGTTTGGGGGCTCTACACCGCTTCGCGGATCAAGGCCGTGGGCCTGTGCCACAGCGTGCAGGTCACGGCCGCCTACCTCGCCCGGGTGCTCGGCATACCCTACGACCGGCTCCGGTACTGGGCGGCGGGGATCAATCACATCTCCTGGTTCCTCAAGCTCGAGTGCAACGGACGGAACATGTACCCGCTGCTGCGCCGCAAAATGCGTGACCCCAACGTCGAGGCAACCGGCAGAATCCGTCGTGACGTGCTGCGCCAGTTCGGATACTTTGTCTCCGAGTCCAGCTATCACTTCTCCGAGTATGTGCCCTGGTACCGCCGGACGCCTGAGATGATCGCCACGTACCTGCCGCAGCCGAAGGACTATCTCGCCATGTACCGGGATGGCCTGTCCGAGCAGCGGCAGGCAATCGAAACGCAGCTCAGCACCTTCCAACCATTGCCGATGCGCCGGAGCCACGAGTACGCGTCATACATCATCGACTCGCTCGAGACGAACGTCCCGCGGCGCTTCAACCTCAATGTCAAGAACGAAGACCTCATTACGAACCTACCGCGCGGCTGCTGCGTCGAGGTTCCGTGCATGGTCGACGCTCTTGGTGTGCACCCCTGCCACGTCGGCGCGCTTCCCGAGCACTGTGCGGCCATCGATCGCTGGAGCATCAACGTGCAGACCCTTGCCGTTGAGGCTGCCCTCACCGGCAGCCGCAAAGCTGTCCGCCGCGCGCTCGCCATCGACCCGCTGACCTCCGCCATTCTCACTCCCGCACAGGCCCACGAGCTCGCTGACGAGATGCTGGAAGCAGAGGCGGAGTGGTTGCCCCAGTTCCGGAGGCACGGGGCTCCCGAGATGGTGCCCCTCTGACCCTCTGTCCCCGGGCACGATATGAACCCGGAGGCATCCCGGGCCCCGTCCGCGCGCTGCGCGGACTTGTCCGCAGGCAAGGGCTGAGCGGCGGCGCGGAAGGGGGCAGGGGAATGGGGCGACGGCACAAGAGAGTGAGCCGCGCGCAAGGCCGGCTACCGCGTCTGGTCGGGTGAGGTCGACGGGAGCGTGGCTACTGAAGTTAGCGCCTATGGGGGTCAGGGGTGGGGGCGGCTCCGCGAGATGCTGC
>DYEI01000426.1 GCA_020725765.1 Anaerolinea sp.
GCCCGCAACCCGCAATCAATGTGTGGGTCACATTAGGCCACTTGTGGGTAATGGATAGCGCGGGGGCAGGGGCTTAACCCCGTATTGCCCACTGGGCAAAGCGGGGAATGCCCGGGGGGGTGGGGGCGCCTGTGGAGGGCAGCAGGTCGGTGGCCCTCAAGTTAGCGCCTGTGGGGGACGGGGGTGGGGGCCCTAAGAGCGCAGATGAGCCTGCCCCCAAGGTGAGTCCGATCACCAGCAGTCACTTGACGCGGCTGGCCCGGGTATGGTAGAGTCTTGACCGTAAGTGACAGCTTCCAGAGGAATGTTCACATGCCCAAAACCGGTCGCAATGATCCCTGCCCGTGTGGCAGCGGACGCAAGTACAAGCAGTGCTGCCTCCCCAAGGTCCAGGCCACGCAGGTCCGCGCCCTGAGCCGCCGCCGGGACGAGGAGCTGCTCTGGGCCAAGTTGCTCGCCTACGCCCAGCGGCCGACCTTCTCGGTCGACACGCACTCAGCCTTCGGACTCTTCTGGAACGGCGACTATGACCTGTCGGCCGTCGAGGCGCTCAGCCGCGAGATGCTGATGCCGTTCCTGGAGTGGTACATTCAGGACTATCGGACGAGCAAGGACCGGCAGCGCATCATCGATCTCTTTGCGGCAGAGGAAGGTCCACGCCTGAGCCCCGAGCATCGCATCCTGCTTGCCGAACGCGAGGCAGCCTATCTCTCGCTCTACGGCGTCGAGCAGGTGGACCCCGACGGATACCTCGAGGTCGGGGACCTCCTCGCCGGGGGATTCTTCCGGGTCGATGAGCCGGGCCTGGCACGCCTGGCCATGCCGGGAGACCTCGTGCTGGGCCGCCGCTTCGGCGATCAGGAGGACGGGCGCCTGTCACCGGGCACTGTGCTCCTTCCGGCCAGCCTCGCTCCCCTGCTCGTCGGCGCAGCCAAGCGAGCCTACGCCGCCTACCGCGACGAGAGCTATCAGGCGACCTGGCCGCAGTTCCTCCGAGAGTCCGGCTACCTGATGTATCACGCGCTGCTCTCTCCCGAGGCGTCGGAGGCCTACGAGCAAGTGGACCAACTGGCCCGTTACTTTGACCCTCGCCCGTCCGTCCGGGAGATGCAGGCGATCATGCGCCGGCGGATGGAAGAGGTCCTCCAGCGGCAGCAGCAAGAGGCGGCACGGAGGGCTGAGGAGCGGGGCCAGGCTACTACGGCTCCGTCGGTCGAACGGACGTCAGGTGGCATACTTATTCCGGGGCAGTCCCGGCCCGCACCATCCGGCGCAGGCATTCTGCTTCCCGAGCACCTGCGCAAGCCCTCCAGCAGCTAGCAGGCGTGCTCTGACCAGGGAGGCTACCTCCCCCGGGGGTAGCCTCCCACCGCGTATCAGCGCCCTGCATACACCTCCCGATACGCACAATCGGCCGCAGGCGCTGCTCCTCCTGGCAGAGCTGTTGCCACAGCTGCCTCCCGGACGAGTACGTACGTGTCCAGGCTCGCGTTCAGCGCACGGAACGGAGGCGGGCCGCTGGTGACTCTGCCGGTCGGGATCGGGTCTGCACCGGCTCGTCGGGGAACCCCTCCCCTGCACCCCTTTCAGGGGCGGACAGCCTCCTTCGGTCGTAGCGCGAGGGCATGGCCTATCATGGCCCCCACCCCCAAGCCCGTCCCCGCGCCGCGCCATGCATTATCCACAAGTCGGGCAGCAAAGCATCAGGGCGCATGAGATAGCGGCCCGGTGCCGATCCCAGCGGACCACGCGCCGCGCACACTGGGGCTCGGACCTGGCGAGCGGGAGCCGCCATGTGCTGGAACTCCAGCATGCCCCACCCCTGCCCCTCCCCCAGGCAGGCGCCGGGGGAGCGGCTCCGCGAGATACTGCGCAGGCCATGGGCGCCTACGCTCCCCCAGGCCACTTGCGGGCAATGGATAGGGCGCCGCGGGGGCGGACGGCGCGTGGCAGGCGGCGCTGCCAGGATGCGAGCCAGAACAGGCACGCGCCAGCACACTCTTGACAAAGTGCCAATTGTGTGCTATCCTACTGAAGGATGATAGACGTCAGACATCTGGCGACTGACAGGAGATGGCATGCAGCCCCTACGCGACGACCGGCGACCGCTCACCGCTCAGCTGCGTGACCGGCTCTGGGAAGACGTGCAGAGTGGAGTTCTCCACCCCGGTGACAAACTCCCCTCCGAGCAGGAACTGGCCGCCCGCTTTGGTGTCAGCCGCGCCACGGTCCGTGAGGCGCTCAAGGCCCTGGAGGAGGAGCGCCTGGTCATCTGTCGACATGGCATCGGCCGCTTCCTCGCCCCCGATCCCTCCAGTGTCCTCAGCGACGAGATCACCCGCCTCAAGAGCGTTACCGAGCTGGCCAAGGGTCTTGGGATCAGCACCAGCACGCGAGTCCTCTCCCTGCGCGAGGAGCCGGCGGATCCCACCATTCGCACGCACCTCGAACTGGCTCCCGGGGACAATGTCGTGATCCTGGAGCGAGTGCGTCTGACCAACCGCCAGCCGATCATCTACTCGATTGACATCTTTCCCAGGCGCCTGGTGGTTGGCGAGCTGCAGCGCGAAGCGCTTGCCAGCTCGCTCGTGGGCGTGATGGAAGGTCAATGGGGGACGCGTCTGGCCTACTCCAAGGCTGTGATCAGCGCCGTACTCCTCGACGGTGACCTGTGCCAACGGATCGGTGTGGCCGGAGATCTCCCCTGGATCCTGATGGAGCAGGTCAACTATGATCCTCAGGACCGACCGATCCTCTTCTCCAAGGACTATCACCGCGGCGACCGGTTCCAATTCCGCGTCCTCCGTCGCCGCCGGTAGGACCGGCAGGGAAAGGAGCTCTCATGAGTGAGATCGCGATCCCCGGAGAGAACATCACTCGCCAGTACGAGCGCATCAAAGACGAAGTGGCTGCTGCCATCGCTGAGGTGTTGCCGACCGGCACATACGTGCTCGGCCCCAACGTGCGTGCCTTCGAGGAAGAGTTCGCTGCCTACTGCCAGACCCGTTACGCTGTTGGCATCTCCAGCGGTACGGAGGCGTTGCACCTGGCACTCCTGGCCTGCGGCGTTGGCCCCGGCGATGAAGTCATCACGGTCCCCAACACCTACATCGCCACGGTCTTTGCCATCTCTTATTGCGGCGCCAAGCCGGTCTTTGTCGACGTTGAGCCCGACACCTTCAACATCGACGTCTCCAGCATCGAAGCCAAAATCACCTCGCGCACCAGGGCCATTCTGCCGGTGCACATGTACGGGCAGATTGTCGACATGGACCCGTTGCTCGAGCTCGCCCGCAAGTACAAGCTCTGGGTAGTGGAGGATGCTGCCCACGCCCACGGGGCGGAGTACAAAGGGCGGCGGGCCGGCTCGCTAGGAGACGTCGGCTGCTTCAGCTTCTATCCCGGCAAGCTCCTTGGCGCCTATGGCGACGGCGGCGCGGTGACGACCTCCAATGAAATGCTCCTGGACCGCATCCGCGTGCTCCGCTATATGGGCCAGCACAAGAAGTATCTCCATGAGATCATCGGCTACCAGGAGCGGTTGGACGAGATCCAGGCGGCCATCCTGCGGGTCAAGCTGCGGCATCTGGATACCTGGATCGAGGAGAGGCGCCGGTGGGCCGCCCTCTACGACCAGCTTCTGGCCGGCCTGCCGGTAGTTACGCCCCAGGTTCGCAGCCACGTGCGGCACGTCTACTACGTCTACACCATCCGCACCCCGCGGCGGGAGGAACTCATCGAGTTCCTGGCCGCGCGTGGGATCGGCAGCTGGCCAATGTATCCGCTGGAGGTGCCCTACCAGCCCGCGTACCAACACCTCGGGCACAAGTTCGGGGATTTCCCTGTGGCCGACTCTCACGTCAGCGAGATCCTCTGCCTGCCCATGTATGCGGAACTGACAGAGCAGGAAGTCCGGCAGGTGGCAGCGGCGGTGAGAGAGTTCTTTGCGTAGACTGTCAAACCAGGCGTCAGCAAGTGGAGAGTCAAACGTCAGAACGTCAGGCGTGAAGGGCGGGACGTCGAACTCGCGATGCTCTCTCACCGCCAGGCACAGTCGGGCCACGATGCTCGCTGCGGATATTACACGTCTGACGGATGGCGCTTGACGTTCGGCAGGAGCATCCCATGGCATCAGTCAAGCTCGTCGTTCTCGGCGGGAGCGGCGTAGCCACGCCGGCGTTGGCGGAGGCGCTGGCCAAATGCCCGGGTCGGACGGTGGCCGTGGAGATGGTGTTGGTCGGTCGCAGCCAGGACAAGCTGCAAAAAGTCGCCGCCATAGCCCGCCTGCTGGCAGGCAGCGATCCCCTGCTTTCGATCTCCAGTACAACCGATGTCGACGCGGCGCTCGCTGGCGCGCTCCTGGTGCTCAATCAGGTGCGGGTGGGTGGCCTGGAAGCGCGGGCTTTTGACGAGTCGTACCCGCGGGAGTTGGGCCTGCCCGGCGAGGAGACGGTTGGGCCCGGCGGCTTTGCCAACGCCTGCCGCACCGTGCCCGTAGTCCTGGACTATGCTCGCCGGATCGAACGGCTGGCACCCGAGGCGCAGCTCATCACCTTCTCCAATCCTGCGAGCCTCGTTCAGTACGCCATCACTCACTACACGCGGGTGCCAACAATCGGGCTCTGTGACGCCCCCATTACCCTGGTCAGCAACATCGCCAAGGCCCTCGGCGTCCCCGCCGCCGAGCTGGGCATAGAGTACGTGGGCATGCACCATTTTGGCTGGGTGGTCGGCATCTGGTGGCGTGGCAGGGACCTCTTGCCGCAGGCGCTCGCCCGAGCGGGCGAGATCGTCAAGGATGTGGATCCAAGCATCATCCAGGCCATGGGCGCCATACCCTGCCCCTACCTGAGGTTCGTCTTCCACCCGGACCGGATGCTGGCCAAGACCATGGGCAAGCGCACGCGAGCTGAAGAGTTGCTGGATCTACAAGAGGAGATCCTGGCGGACTATGATCGCGCGCTCGATTCGGGCAGCCGGCCAACGGCCCTCGACCGTCGGGGCGCCCACTGGTATAACGTCATCATTGCCCCCGTGCTGACAGCGCTCATCGAGGGGCGCTTCGGCTCCAGGCCGCCCGCGCCGGTGCGTTTTGCCATCAACCTGGTCAATGGCCAGGCAGTTCCATGGCTGCCGCGGGAAGCCATTGTGGAGGTGCCATCGCTCGTACAGGAAGGGCAAGTGCGGCCGCTGGCTACGGCGGCCGTGCCGGCGGATGTCCGGGCGCTCCTCGAGGCCAACTGTGCCTATGAGATGTTGGCCGCGGAGGCCATTGTGGAGCGCAACCGGTCCAAGGCGCTCCGGGCGCTGCTCGTGAACCCCATTCGCCACACCTACGAACAGGCGAACGCCGTGCTGGACCGAGTCTGGGAACCGTCGCGGCAGTTCCATGCGCAACAGGGATGAAGGGAACCGCCCTATGCTGGACCTGAGCCGAATCGCCGGCTTGCCGCTCTCTCTCAACGAGAACGGGCTCCTTGCGTTCGGACCTGACGTCGTCGTCGATGAGCACAAGGAACGCTCGCTGGGCGCACTCGCACCGGTCGTCCTCGAGCCGGACGTGTGCCGTGGGTCCCAAGAGATCGCCTACTACATGTACAACGGCGTCTACCGCCGCACGGATGCAGCTCGGCTTGCTGGGCTCCCTCTGCGGTACGAGCTCACCCTCATCCCGCCGCGGCGCATCGGCCGGGAGTTCATCAAGACCTTTGGCCACATCCACAGCCTGGAGCCCAAGAGCGGCCTGCCCTGGGCGGAGGTCTGCGAAGTGGTTCTGGGTACCGCCCATTTCCTTTTCCAGACTCTCGATCCGGCCGGGCCATCCGCCGATAGGGCCTTCTACGTCGAAGCCATTGCGGGGCAGAAGATCATCATCCCACCCGGAGTGGATCACCTCACGATCAACCCCGCGCCGGAGCCGCTTCTTTTCTCCGACGTGATCGCCCTGGGCGTCAGCGGCGACTATGGGCGGTACCGCGCCAGTCGCGGTGCCGTGTACTTGGAGATCGATGATGGCGGCAAGCCTTGCTTCATCCCTAACCCTGCCTACCGGCGCGTCCCACCGCTGCGCCGGCTCGAACTGCGCGACTATTCGACCCTGGCTTTGACCACCGACGAACCGCTCTATACAGCCTTTGTGCGGACACGAGGAGAGAACTGGGGCTTCCTGACCGATCCCAGCCTCTTCCGGAGCGCCTTTCCGGATCTGACCGCGGAGATCAGCCTGTAGAGCCCAGAGGAGACTACCCAATGAGAACGCACTACCTGCTCTATCACAGCTACCTCGTAGACGAGAAGCAGCTCTTTGGCGAGTTCGGACATCTGCTCGCCTTCAACCCCAGCAGTCGGGACGCTGACCTTCGGGTTACCATCTACTACGAGGACCGTGAACCGGAGAGCTTTGCGCTCAAGGCGGCAGCGGGCAGAAGCACCGAGTCGAACTATGCCCAATGGCCGGTTCATCCCAGCACCCGCTTTGCGCTCAAGGTCGAGAGCACAGAGCCCATCGTCTGCCAATCCACAATCGGTTGGAACAACACCCTGAACGACTACAGTCCGGGCGCCCGGACGCTCTCACCCCACGGTGTGCGTGAGTGCGCCACATCGTACATGGCCATCACCGCCCTGGCAACCGACTGGTATGTGCCCGATGGCATCGTTATTGACACGCCGGACGGCATGTACGTGCGCGAGTCGGAGTGGGCCCTATTGCTGAACCCGGGGAACGAGCCGGCGCGGGTCACCATGGCCTTGCACTACGATCAGGTCGTCGAGCACGAGCTCGTTGTTGCAGCCCGCCGGCTCAAGGTCGTCTACATGGACGATGTGGCGCGACGCAACGCCCACTATGGCGCCCACTTCCGCAGCGACCGCCCCATCGCCGCGCAGTGGCTGCGGGCGGTGAAATGGTACGATCGGCCCGAGCTGATGTGTTACTGGTGCGTGCCGGCAGTGCCGGGGCCGTTGGAGTGACACGCGTGCGCAGGAGGGGAACATGGCGGAGGCAACCTGGCCCTGCGTGTACTTTAGCAACCCGGGCAAGAAGAACACCGAGCGGGTAGTGGAGATCGTCCTCCGGCGCCTGGAGGCTGGGGACATCAAAACGGTTGTCGTTGCCTCGACGACCGGCTACACCGCCACCAAGTTTGCCGATGCCCTCACCGGCCGCGAGGACATTACGCTGATCAGCGTGGGCGAGTCGCCTCTCGCCAGTGAGTGGGATTCCAAGACCAGGTACCCCTTCCTGCCGCCAGAGGTGAAGCAGGACCTGGAACGGCGGGGGGTACTCGTGGCCGACAGAGTACCTTACCTGCTGCACAGCTCGGTGTTGGACCAAAGCGCCTGGCGTACGCCTTCAGCAGAGGAGATTCTGCGTGAGACGTTGTACGCCTTTGGACAGGGGCTCAAGGTCGCCGTGGAGGTGGTGTTGATCGCCGTAGCGAGCGGCTTTCTGGCGCCGTACCAGGACGTCATCGGCGTGGGCGGCACCTCGCGGGGCGCCGACACGGCGGCCGTGCTGTGGGCCACCTTTCCCAACCACGTACTGAGCCGGGAACACTCCAAGCGACTGCAGATTCGGGAGATCCTGTGCAAGCCGCGATGAGGACCGGGCAGAGCTCTCACGATCGATTGCTGTGCGCCATGCGACGGCAGGAGCCGGATCACGTCCCACTCTGGAATCTGTGGCGGAACCGCGACATCCCCTTCCGCTACACGAACCAGGTGGAGCGGGCAGAAGCGGTGTTGGCACTGGGGTTGGATGACACCCTGCTCCTCCAGCCGCCACGGAACAAGACCGAGCACTATGACGCGAACCGGGTGCCTGGCGTGCCGGTGCGTGTGCAGCGCGAATACCGGGCAGGCGAAGCCTACCCGCTCGTGGTGAAGGAATACGATACCCCTGCCGGCTTGCTCCGTCAGGTTGTGCGCCGGACGGAGGATTGGCCCTATGGCGAAGATGTGCGGCTCTTCAGCGACTACAACATCTCGCGCTCCCTCGAGTTCCCGGTGAAAGGACCCGAGGACCTCCCGCGCCTGCGCTTCCTGCTTTCAGAGCCGACCTCGCCCGAGCTGGCCGACTTTCGCGAGAGCGCGAAGCAGCTGCGTCGTGAGGCTTCGCGCCTGGGAGTGGTGCTCGAGGGCGGTTGGACAGCCTTGGGAGACGCAGCTCTCTGGCTCGTGGGCACTGAGGCGCTGCTCTACCAACAGATGGATAACCCCGAGTTCCTCGAAGAACTGCTGGAACTCATCGCCGGCTGGGAGATGCGGCGCATGGAGCTGCTCCTGGAAGCCGGGGTGGAAGTCATTGTCCATTCGGCGTGGTACGAGACCACCGACTTTTGGACTCCGGCCACCTACCGCCGACTGCTCAAGCCACGCCTCGCGCGGATGGTCCGCCTGGCTCACGAGGCAGGGGCGCTTTTCAACTACATCTGCACCACCTCCTGGCAGGCTTTGGCTGATGACCTGATAGAGCTGGGGATCGACAGCCTGATCGGCGTGGATCCGGTCCAGGGCAAGGCAAACCTGCGACAGACCAAGCAAAAGCTCGGGCCACACCTGTGCCTGTGGGGCGGCATCAACGGCGCCATCACCCTGGGACGGGGAACGCCGGAGGAGGTGCGGCAGGCTACTGCGGAGGCCATCCGCACGCTGGCCCCCGGCGGAGGCTTTGTGCTCTATGCAGTGGACCAACTCGTATCGGAGACACCCTGGACCAACGTCCAGGCCATGATCGACTGCTGGCGGGAGATGGGGAAGGAGGGTGGACATTGAAAGCAGGACCGCTGCGAGCCGGCGTCGCCGAAGTGGAACTCAAGCCACCGCTGGGTCTGGCGACCGGCGACGGTGCGCCTGAGGCCAGAGGTTTTCTGACGCCGCTGTACATCAAGGCCCTGGTTCTTGCCAATGGCGAGGATGAGGTGGCCATTGTCACCCTGGACATGCTGGGAATCGACCGGCCCGACGCCCAGCGGGCCGCGGCCCTGGCCGAGACGCGCTCCGGCATACCCGCGGCGAACATTCTCATGACCTGTTCCCACACCCATGTAGCCCCCTCGATGCTGCCCACTCTGCATACCTACCGGCGCGCCTTTCACCCCAAATGGGATGACGCTGCCATCGCGCGGGAACGCGCCTGGGTGAATGTGGTGGTGGAATCCATCGCTGAAGCGCTGAGCCAGGCCAAGGGTCGTCTGCAGGAAGCATCCATCGGAGTTGCCACGGCGGAAGTGCCGTGGCTCATTTTCAACCGGCGGCGACATACGCGCAACTATGGCGTGTGGACCCACTGGATGAAGATCCCGCCCAACCAGGCCTACCGGCCGGAGGGACCCATCGACCCGGACTTGGGGCTGTTTGTGGTGCGCGATGCACGCTACCGACCGCTGTGCCTCCTGTGGAACCTGACCGGCCACAACTCTTTCAACTTTGGCGATCAGTACTCAGCAGACCTCACCTACACGGTACAGCGAGCGCTCGATGAGCGTCTCGGGGAGCACGTGCCCTGCCTCTATACCCCTGGATGCAGCGGGAACACCAACTATTATGACTACGACCAGCCATACGGCCTGGATAAAGCGACCGAGGGCGTGGCCAGTGCCATCATGGCCATCTACCGCGAGGCATGCACACTGCCGGAGGTCAAGCTCGGGGCCAGAAAGGCGGAGCTATTCTTCGCCCAGCGCGATGTCTCTCGCTACTGGTGGCAACACGACATCGAGACCAAGCTCCCGGGCTGGAAACAGTATGGGCCCATGGAGGTGGAGCGCTTCCAGGCCGAAAGGAACGAGTACGAGACCTACCAGACCGACGTGCAGGTGCTGCGTCTGGGAGAGGCAGCCCTCGTGGGCCTGGCCGGGGAGATGTTTGTCGAGTTCCAGCTGATGATCAAAGAGCGCTCGCCCTTCCGGTACACCTACGTCGCGTCCTATGCCAACGACTATGCGGGCTATGTGGCCACTCGGCGTGCCTTCATGGGCGGCTCCTACGAGGTCTGGCCCACCCTGAACGCGCGTATCGGCCGCGAAGGGGGTTACCTCATGGTCGACAAGGCGGCCGAGCTCCTGGAAGAGCTCTACGCGGAATAGGAAGGATGAACGATATGGCAGCAGGCCGTCTTCAAGCCGGGATTGCGGAGATCGACCTCACGCCAGAGGTTGGGACCTACCTGGCCGGCGAGCTCAACCCCCGCCCCTCCAATGGCGTGCGCACTCCCCTCATGGCCAAGGTCCTGGTCCTCGCCAATGGAGAGGAGACGCTCGCCATAATCACCCTGGATCTCTACGGCATCCAGCACCAGACTGTGGAGAACCTGGCGCGGCTGGCAAGTGAGCGCTGTGGCCTCAGACCTGAGGCGCTGATGGTGGTCTGCTCCCATACCCGGGGCGGGCCTTACACTACGCCCGTAGTGGGCTGGCCCGGAATCGACCAAGGGTTCATCTCCGAGCTCGGAGAGAAGGTCGTGGGCGCCATTGCCGAAGCCAGGGGAAGGCTGCAGAGCGCCTCGCTGGGACTGGGTCGCGCCGTTCTGCCGCACCTGATCTACAATCATCGCTTGCTCACCCGCAACCTGAAGGCCATCTCCGCCTGGATCGGCGTTCCCAAGGACGAGGTGCTGGCGCCCGAGGGACCCGTCGACCCCGAGTTCACCGTGCTCGTCGTCCGCGACGATCATGGCTTCCCCATCTGCCTCCTGTGGAGCTTTGCCGCGGATAACCGCTTCTCGCGAGATAGCCTCATCTCGGCCGATCTACCCGGGCTTGTGCAGGAGGAGTTGGACCGGCGCGTTGGCCGACACCTCCCGAGCCTCTACCTCGCCGGCTGCGGAGGCAATGTCAGCTACATCCATGGCCTGGAGGAAAGCGCGGACGCAGTGACCAGCGCCCTCATGGCCGTACAACTGGAGACTCCTTCTGATCCGATGATCCGACTGGGCTGCACCCGCGAGCGGATGGTCTTGCCCATCCGGGACTATAGCCGCTTCTGGAGCCAGCCGGATATCGAGCGCAAGTGGCCGGAGGCTGTCGAGGCCTTCGCCCGCGAGGTCGAGTGGCTCCAACGTGAAGAGGCACAGGCGGTTCCGGCCGCCGTTCAGGCCTTCCGTCTGGGGCGCTATGGCCTCGTGGGCTTGCCGGGGATGCCCTTCGTCGAGTTCGCGCTGCAGATCAAAGGCCAGTCCCCATTCCAATCGACCGTGGTCGCCGGCAATGTGGGTGCCCACGTCGGCTACGTGATCACCCGCGAGGCCTTCGAGGGCGAAGGATTCGAAGCCTGGCCGGCTCGATCCGCAACAGTTGGCCCCGGCGGGGGCGAGTTCATGGCTGAGGAAGCGATCCGCCTGCTCCAACGCTTGCAGGCGTGCCAGGAATGAGAGAGCCCTGTGTGAAAAGGTCAGCGGGGACGTGTGCTCTCCGAGCCTGTGAAGATCAGCAACGCATGGAGTAGGGAGCTTGGTCTGGGCGTAAGTGTGGCCTCTGTTACGGCTGACACATTACGTGCCGGGGGGAGGATCGCATGGCACGAGCGCAGGTCGCCAAGAGGCGCAGATGGAGCAAGCTGGCGCGGCAAGAGTTCGCTGCCGGGTTGGTGTTCGCTCTGCCCTGGATCATCGGGGTGCTTGCCTTCCTGGCCTATCCGATGGTTGCCTCACTGTACTACAGCTTTACGCGCTATGACATCCCCCTGCCTCCCAAGTGGATAGGCCTGGACAACTATGTCAAGCTGCTCACCAAGGACCGCTTCTTTCCCAAAGCACTGTACAACAGCGCGTATCTGACGGTCATCGGTACGCCGGTGCAGCTGGTCTTTGCGCTTTTCTGTGCGCTGCTCCTGAACCTGAAGCTCAAGGGTCAAGCCTTCTGGCGCACCATCTATGTATTGCCGACCCTCATGCCTTCGGTGGTGACCGCCATCCTCTGGAACTGGATCCTGAACCCGAACCTCGGCCTGGTCAACAACGTTCTGAAGCAATTTGGCATCATTGGCCCGCTCTGGTTCGCCAGCCCGACCTGGTCCAAGCCCAGTATCATCATGATGCTCACATGGGGCGTCGGCGGCATGACGATCATCTATCTGGCAGCCTTGCAGGGGGTGCCCATCGAGCTCTACGAGGCGGCCGAGCTGGATGGGGCGGGCACCTGGCACAGATTCCTGCACGTGACCCTGCCCATGATCTCGCCGGTCACGCTCTTCCAGCTCATCACCAGCGTTCTGTGGTCACTCCAGTTCTTCACTGCGGCCTACCTCATTGGCGGGGGCGGCGCCACGCCGGGAGCGCCGCAGGGCTCGCTCCTCTTCTACGGGCTCTATCTGTACGTGATTGCCTTCGAGTATCTCAAGATGGGCTATGCCTCTGCGCTCGCCTGGATCCTGTTCGTCATTTCGGTCATAGTGACCATCGCCATCCTGCGCACCTCCACGCGCTGGACGCATTATGAGGTGGCCTAATGTGACGCATGGATATTCCGCGGAATGCGGCGCAAAGGACGCATGCAATCCACCGAATGAATTCGGGGCTACGGGGCCTTCGGGCTGCCCACAGGCAGCCCGAAGGCCAACCGTCGACCGTCGTCGACGGGGAACGGGCCCCGTCCGCGAA
>DYEI01000427.1 GCA_020725765.1 Anaerolinea sp.
CCCCAGGAAGGACGCCGCGGCGTCCTTCCTGGGGAGGGGCATCTCGGATGCGACATGGCTGGAGGTCATCTCGGCGAGTTCTGGATGGTACCGCTCCAGACAACCCCCGCTATCCCCTGGCAACAATCTTGCTGTGCTCCCGACACGGAGAGCCTCCTGGGAGCCGAGCGATGCGACCGGAACACCCCCACGCCATATGCCGGATGCGCAGCGCTCAGAAGTGGCTGCGGCCTCTACGCCGCCGCTGGCCGATCTGGGTGCTGCTTGGTGGCGCGCTCCTGCTCCTGGCCACGCGCCTGGCGGACATGCGCCTGGTCTTTCGCACGCTGGCCGAAGGGCGCTGGGAGTGGGTGTTGGTGGCCCTTGGCCTGCAGGGGCTCTATCTCTGGTCCTATGCCGGGCTGTACCAGTCGGCGTTTGCGACCGTGGGTGTTCAGAGCCGGACGGCCGCGCTCATCCCGGTGCTGCTCGCTTCCATCCTGGCCAGCGCTATCGCGCCGACAGGCGGCCTCACTGCTGCGGCGGTGGTGATACAGGATGCGGCCCGTCGACGGCAGTCTGCGGCAAGGGCGGCGCAGGGAGTGCTCCTGGTGTGGGCCGCCGGCCTTGCCGCGGCCGTGCCGATGGTGGCCGTGGGGCTCGGCTACCTGGAGGCGAGGGGGGTGCTGCGGACCTTCGTGCTGGGCGCCGCCGCGCTCTTTCTGGCGTATACCGGGCTCCTCCTCGCCCTTCTCGTCCTCGGGGCGCGCCATCAGGCGCGCGTCAGGGCCGCTCTGGGGTGGTTTCAGCGGCGGGTAAATGGGCTCCTTATCCGCGTCGGACGGCCGCCTCCTTTTGCGGAGGGCTGGGCCGATGAGACAAGCCGCGAGGCCGTTGGGGCAGCGAAGGCCATCGTGCAGAACCCGGGCAGGGTCGCACGGACCCTCGGTGCGGCTTTTCTGGTGCACCTGCTCAACCTGGTCAGTCTCGAGGCGATCTTCCTCGCCTTCGAGCACCGGGTGGATGCAGGCGCCCTTGCTGCCGGATACGGCCTCGCCTTCGCCTTCTCGATCGTCTCCATCCTGCCCTTCGACGTCGGCGTCGTCGAGGGGTTCATGGCGCTGGTGTATGCGTCGATGGGCGTCCCGGCGGCCAAGGCACTCGTTGTCGCGGTCGCGTTCCGCGGGCTGAACGCCTGGCTGCCGGTCATCCTCGGCCTGCTGTTGATCCGGCTGATATGGCCCGTGCCCCGGGAAGAAGACAACAGCTCGCACCGACGCGGCTCGTAGCTGCGGGCTCGTTCCCCTTGCCTCGACAGGCAAACAGCAGTAGACTGCTCTCCATTCCTGGTGCAGGCTGCCCTCATGTATCACTGAGCCCTGCCTGCGCCTCTTCATTTCGAGCGAGCTGGCTGAGGAGTTGCTTTGGCCACGCAACACAGCGATGGCGAGCTGATCGCGGCCTGCGCGAGGGGCGAGGCCTGGGCCTGGGATGCCCTCGTGGACCGCTACAAAGGGCTGGTGTACTCTGTCGCCCTGCGATCCGGCCTTCCGGAGGAGGACGCTGCCGACGTCTTTCAGACGGCTTTTCAGCGGCTCCTGGAGAACCTGAGCGCCATCCGCGCACCGCAGGGGCTGGCCGCATGGTTCATCACCACCACCCGGCGCGAGGCCTGGCGCGTGCTGCGCGCCCGGAACCGGGAGCCGGCCGACCCGGCCACGCTTGACGCGCAGATGTCGGCCGTGGGGGAGGCTCCGGCTGCACGTCTGGAGGAGCGCCTCCTGGCGGACCGTGTCCTGGTGCGCGAGGCGATGGCCCAGCTGGGCGGGCGCTGCCGGGAACTGCTCAACCTGTTGTACTTCGAGGCAGAGTCACCCTCTTACGAAGAGATCAGTCGCCGCCTCCGCATGCCCATAGGCAGCATCGGCCCTACGCGCGCCCGCTGCCTGCAGAAGCTGCGCGATATCCTCAAGAGAATGGGGATGGGCGAAGCATGAACTCCCATCCGGTAACTTTCGAAGACCTGGTCGACTGGCTGGATGGTCGCCTCGCTCCCGACGCGCGTCGGAGCGTCGAGGCTCACCTTGAGGCCGGTTGCCCCACGTGCGAGGCTGACCTCCGGTTTCTACGCCGATTTCGGGGGGCAGCCCGCTTCGAGGGCGAGAGAGAGCCTGCTCAGGTGCTGGTAGCCCGGGTCAAGGCCAGCTATCGCCTGCGTACGCGCCGGGCGGCGCGCCCGTGGCCACGGCTGCGCCTGGGCACGGCAATGGCGGCCATCGTCGCCATGATCCTCCTGGCCGGCCTCCTGCAGGTGCCGCTTGTACGGGCCAACGGGGCGATCCTGGCAGGTCCAGCCGCCGGGATCGAGGCGCGACAGGGCCCCGGGGCCGCCTGGGGGCCGGCCACTGCAGGTGAGCTCCTGCTGGAGGGGAGCGCCGTGCGCACCGGCACGAGCGCTCTGCTGCACCTCTTTGATGGCAGCACTGTGCAGATGCAGCCCGGGGCCGAGATTGCGCTGGTCAGCCTGCGCTCTGCGATCTGGGGCGCAGGGCGACGGGTGACAGTCGCGCAGTACAGCGGTCAGGCCCTGTACGACATCTCGAGACACGTCGGACTGTGGGAGCTCTTCGCGGTCCGCACTCCCTCCGCTCTCATTGCCGTGCAGGGAACCCGGTTCACAGTCACGGTCGGCAGCGCGGATGAGACGACTGTAGAGGTACTCGAGGGGCTGGTCACTGCCAGCGGGGGAGGCGCGCGGCTGCGCGTGCGAGCCGGCCAGGCTGCGACTGTCTCCGCCGGTGGCGCACTCCGCCTGCGCGAAGATGGCGCTCCGGAGGGGAGAAGCACGGGCGAGGCGACCCCTCGCCCCTCGTCGGGTGCGGCCGGATCCGGCCAGGGTCCGCAACCCTGGTCGGTCCCCTTCCAACCATCATCCACCCCGCCGCCCAGCCACGAGCAGCGGCGCGTGGGGCCGGGCGAAGCGCCCGCGAGGGCCTCCGGACCTGGAGCCGCTGACTCCGCCGGGTCCGAGCCTTCACCGGCAGCTACCCCTGATGCTGTCCAGGGCGCCGAGCCGACACCGGAGCCCCGTGCCATCGAGAGCCCCGGCTCCCACGGCGGCAGGCAGCCTGGCGGAGCCGCCAGCCCTCTGGGCACACCCGCTGGCAGCAACGCCAACGCGCTCTCCTCGTCACTGCGGCGCTAGAGACGGGAGGGCCACGCCCGGCCACGTTGGCACGGCCCTTCTGCCAGGACCGCCCGATGCCCGGCTGCACATCAGCCGGGTGTCGGCTATCGGAGCGCCAGCCGAGCCCCACACACCTATGGGAAGTTCCCCCTGCCCCGACCGGGCAGGCCGTGCCCGCCTGAGTTCAGGGGTGGACAGGCTGCTTTGGCCGCCGTCCCTCGTCTCTTGCCGGAGGGTACGCCATCG
>DYEI01000428.1 GCA_020725765.1 Anaerolinea sp.
GGCTGCCTGACCGCGAATCTGCTGACTGATCTTGGATGCACCCCCCACCAATACGTCATTGACAGCCTCCCAAAAGTGTGCTATAATTGAAGCGCTTCACCACTGAAGCGCTTCACCGCAGGGCTCCCGGAGGCTCCGTCCCATGCCCACCATCTACGATGTGGCCCGAGAAGCCGGCGTGTCCGTCGGCACAGTGTCCTACGTCATCAACAAGACCAAGCGCCTGCGCCCCGAGACCGTCCGCCGCGTGGAAGAGGCGATGCAACGCCTCAGCTACTACCCCCGCGCGGCTGCCAAGGCCCTCGCCAGAGGCCGCAGCAACGTGATCGCGCTGGTTCACCCCATCAACATCGTGGACTTTCAGATGTTCCTGAGCACCTTCACCCTGGCCGTAGGCCAGGTCCTCGCCGAGACGGACTACCGCCTGGCGGTCATGCCCCTGCTCCGCGAGCCCAAGGCCGACCTGGAGCTGGAAGCGAACGTCAGTGCCCGCGCCATGGATGGGGTGCTCCTCCTCCATACCCAACTGCACGACCCGCGCGTAGAGGTCCTCCGCCGCTCAGGGATGCCCTTCGTGATGATCGGCCGCTGCGCCGATAACTCGGGCCTCTGCTTCGTGGATAGTGACCTGGAAGAGTCCGCGCGGGTCGCGGTACGACACCTGGTGGAGCTGGGGCACCGCTCGATCGTGCTGGTCCGGCAGGAGGGCGCCGACTCGATGGCCACCAGCGTCGTCCATCGCCTGGTCACCGGCTTCCAGGAGGCGCTGGAGGCCGAGGGCTTGAGCCCGTGCGACCCTGTCAGGGCGCCGACGGTTGCCGGCCTCGTACAGGCCGTCGAGGACCTGCTCCGCTGCAAAGAGCGCCCTACCGCCATCGCGGCCGCCAACGAGAGCGCGGTGATGTGCACCCTCAAGGCTGCCTCGCGTCTCGGACTGCGCGTGCCGCAGGACGTGGCGGTGCTCGGCTTTGCCGATAGTCCCCTTTTCCCGCTGCTGGCGCCGCCCTGCACCGCAGTGTTCGATCATGCCGCCGAGTTGGGGCGCGTCTCGGCGCGTATGCTGGTGGAAATCCTCGAGGGCCGCGAGCCTGAGCAGTCGCAGGTGCTCCTGCCTCCGCGGCTGATCGCGCGAGAATCGACGTTGGGCTGAGGTCTGCGTATGGGTCAGATGGCAGTGCTGGCTAACCGAGGGCTTGCCCTATCCTTCGACCCTTCCGGAGCTCTTCTGAGCCTGGAGAACCGGGCGACGCGCCGGAACTATGTAGAGCGGCCGGGAGGGCCCTGGAAGCTGATCTATAGTGATGGGCACTGCCTGGAGCACGAGATCGTGCCAGAGGCGCAGGAGCCTCCGCTGCTAGAGGCGGATACCCGCCGCATCACAATCGCCTATCCACGCCTGCTCACGCCCGACGGCCCGGCCGAGATCACCCTGCGCCTGACGGTCGAGTTGGCCGATGATGGGGAGAGCCTCTGGCAAGTTGCCCTGGAGAATCGCTCCAGTATCACGGTGCGCGAGGTCTGGTTCCCCTGGATCCGCGGCGTGCGCACGGTGGGCGGCGATCCGGCTGCTGACGCGCTGGCCTGGCCCGCCGGCTGCGGTCAGCGGGTGCCTCAGCCCCTGGCGAGGCTCGGCGGCGATGCCGGCTTCCGCGGCTACAGCCTGGAGTATAACCGCCTGCGAGGCCTCTATCCGGGGCCGCTTTCCATGCAGTGGCTGGACCTCTACGCTCCGGACCAGGGTCTCTACCTGGCCAGCTATGACCCATCACTGCAGGCAACCTGCCTGTACGTCCGCAAGCACTTTGACGGCGAGGAGACGCTCTCGCTGGCTCTGGTCAAGTACCCCTTCATCGGCGAGGGCGAGCGTTGGGAATCGCCACCCTCTGGTGTGGCCGCCCACCCCGGGGACTGGCACTGGGGGGCACGCCGCTATCGGGCCTGGGCGCACACCTGGATGCAGGCGCCGAGCCCGCCAGCCTGGGTGCGCCGGATGCCAGGCTGGGTCTGTACCATCATGAAGCACCAGTACGGCGAGATCAACTGGGACTATGCAGGCATCTCCCAGCTGTACAACGAGGCCGAAGAGGCAGGGCTTGACACGCTGTTCCTCTTCGGCTGGTACGAGGGTGGCCACGATAACGGCTACCCCACCTCATACCGGCCTGATCCGCGCATGGGCGGCGAGGATAGGCTGCAGGCAGCACTGGCCGGGGTCCGCGCTCGCGGCGGGCATGCCATCCTCTACACCCAGGGGCGCCTGCTCGACCCGGCCACCTCCTACTACAGGGCTCACGGGGAGCGGTTGGCCGTCAGGACCCAATGGGGTCTGCCCTACCATGAGTCGTACTGCTTCTGGGGTCCGGGCACCCTGCTGGACGTGGCCAGTCACAAGCAGTTCGCCATCGCCTGCCCGGCGTGTCCGGAGTGGCTCGACCAACTCCGCAGCCAGGGCCGGGTGGTGCATGGCCTTGGGGCCAGCGGCGTGCTCTTTGATCAGATCGGCGGGCAGCCTCCCTACCCTTGCTTCCACCCGGACCACCCGCATCAGAGGCCGTCGCTTGCCTTTGGCGAGCCACAGCGCCGGAACCTGCAGGCTCTGCGCGAGGAGCTCAAGGCCATTGATCCCGAGTTTGCCATCGTGGCCGAGTGTCTGACCGACGCCCTTGCTGGCTATATCGATATCACGCATGGGGCGTGGCCTGGCTTCCAGCTTGCACCTGACTCCATGCCAGAGCTGTTCCGCTATACCTTCCCCGAGCATATCCTGACGGACCGCATGACCGAGCGGGAGGACCTCCCTGAGGCTGCCTTTGCCTTCGTTAACGGGCTCCGCTTCAACGTAGAGATCGATGCCGCCCGCGGCTCTATGGCACGGGCGCCGCGTCTCAGAGCATATCTGCGCGCCCTGACCGGCCTGCAGCGGAAGTATGCCCGCTGGCTGCTCGAGGGGAGGTTTGTGGACCGCGACGGCCTTCAAGTCGAGAACCCGTCCGTGGCCGTCCGCGCCTATGAGGCCAGCGACAGCCTGGCAATCGTGCAGTGGAACCCGACCGGGCGTCCCGAGGAGCCCGCATGCGCCAAAGGGAGGGGCGTCCAGGTCCTGGAGGTCACTCCGGATGGCCAGACCGGCGCCGCAGCGGGCCCTCTGGCGCCCGGAGCGATAAGGGTAGCGGTGTTGGGTTCACCGTAGTGGCGAGCGCGTGGCTCGCAGGAGGAACGACATGAACAAGCGGAAGCATGTATGGCTGGTCGCGCTGATCCTGGCCGTGCTGGTCATTGCGCCTCTGGGCTGTGCGCAGCCAGCGCCCACGGCCACACCACCGCCGCCGACCTCTAAACCGGCGGAGCAGCCGACGGCCGCCGAGCCGACGGCGGTGCCGCAGCCGGTCCGCGAGCCGACCGAGCTGACCCTGTGGGTCTATATGACCGACGCCGAGCTCGCAGCCCTGGACGAGGCGCTCGCGGCGTGGAAACAGAAGACCGGCGACAACGTCACCGTCGTGAACTATCCCTACTTTGACCTGCTCAACAAGGTGGAGGTGGCGTTCCCGGCGGGTGAGGGCCCCGATATCTGCGAGATTCCCCACACCAACACCGGGGTCTGGAGCCAGGCTGGCCTGATCGCTTCGATCGATGAGGCCATGCCGGCCGAGGAGCGGGGCCAGTATCAGGAGAGCGCCCTCCAGTCGCTCTCCTTCGAGGGCAAGCTGTATGGAGTCCCACTGATCGCCGACACCTGTGTCCTCATGTACAACAAGGCGCTGATCCCCAAGCCGCCGGAGACCATGGAGGAGCTGATCGAGGTCGGCAAGAGCCTGACGAAGGATGGGCAGTACGGCTTCCTGCTGCTGGACAACAACATGTGGTTCGGCTGGTGCTTCGTCGGAGGCTATGGGGGCTACATCTTTGGCTCAGGTCCCGAAGGCTTTGACCCAAGCGACATCGGCATCGCCAACGAAGGTGCTATCCAGGGGCTGGAGTACCTGCTCAGGCTTCGCAACGAGCACAAGCTGATCCCGCCCGATCTGGATTGGAACCTGCTCACCGGCAAGTTCACCGAGGGCAAGGTTGGCGCCATCATCATGAATGCCAACCAGTACCCTGTCTACAAGCAGGCGGGCGTGGACGTGGGTATAGCGGTCCTCCCCAGGCTGCCCAACGGCGAGATGCCGAGGCCTCTCTTGAACATCCATGGCCTGGCCATCAACGCCTACAGCCAGAAAAAGCAGGCAGCGGCCCAGCTGGCGGTGTACCTGGGTGCCAACCTGCCCCTGCCGCTGTTCAAGGCTGGGATCGGGAACATCCCCGTACGCCTCGACGTGCTGGATGACCCGGCCCTCGCAGAGAACCCGGACGCCCTCGCTGCCGCGCAGCAGGTGAGCTACACCCAGGCCGTGCCGGGCATCGCCGAGATGGCGCAGGTCTGGGTGCCGACCAACAGCGCCTTTGAGCTGTCCGCCAAGGGCGACATGGCCCCCGCCCAGGCGCTCAAGGAGGCCGAGGAGGCCATACGGAAGGCCATCGCCGGGCAGGAATGACCTCGCCTTGAGGTCGCCGCGCCCGGTGTTCGGGGCCGTTCCGGGCAACGCCGGCCGCGGAGCCGTGGGGGATGGGCGTGTGGCGCCTGCCCCCTCCGCTCCGCGGCCCGGCACCCCCGGAACGGCGAACGCTCCTGAGGATGGGGGTGTGAGGCATGGGCGGGCGAAGGCCGCTGTATCCCTACCTGTACCTGGCTCCCGGCCTGGTGGCCATGGCCATCCTGACACTGGGGCCGATCGCCTACAGCGTCTATATCGCCTTTACCAACTTTGGCACGCGACACCTGCTGGACTATCGCTGGATCGGGCTGGCCAACTTTGAGCGCATCCTGGTCGGCGTGGATCGGGCGAACTTTGCCTCGGTGCTGAAGTGGACCCTGGAGTGGTCGGTCGTGACCACCCTTGGCAGCTACCTGGTGGGGCTGGTGCTGGCGCTTCTCCTCAACAACCCGCGCATCCGCGAGCGGAACGTCTACCGCACCATCCTCATCTACCCCTGGACGCTGCCAGCGACTCTGACTGTCATGGTGTGGGCCGGGCTGCTGAACACGAGCTTTGGCCCCGTGAACCAGATGCTACAGGCCCTCGGCCTGCCTGCAGTACCCTGGCTCACGCACCCTACCTGGGCGCGCATCGCCTGCATTCTGGTTCAGCTCTGGCTGGGCTATCCCTTTGTCATGTCCGTCTTTCTGGGCGCCTTACAGAGCATCGATCCCGCGCTCTACGAGGCCGCCGCCATCGATGGCGCGAGCGACCGCGCCGCATTCCGTCACATCACCCTGCCGCTGCTGCACCGGGCGACCCTGCCGCTCCTCATCGCCAGCTTTGCCATGAACTTTAACGGCTTTGGTGTGATCTATCTTCTTACGGGTGGTGGCCCCATCACCTCCATCGATCCGAGTGCGCCAGGCGCGACGGACTTGCTGGGTACCTACATGTACAAGCTGGCCTTCGGCTATGGTGTGACCAAGCACTACGGCCAGGCCGCCGCGACGGGCATCATCATTTTCCTCTTCGTGGGAGGGCTCACGCTCCTGAACTCGCTCCTCACCGGCGCTTTCCGGGAGGTGGAGGCATGAGCACAGGGAGCCCTGCCCTCCGCACCTCGGCCCGACGGCGAGGGCGCCGGGGCCTGATTGGCGCGCTGCTCGCCCGGATGCTGCTCATTGCCGCGTGTGTGGCCTCGCTCTTTCCGGCCATCTGGGTCGTCGCGGCCTCGCTCAGCGCCGGCACGAGCCTGTACTCCGGAGGCCTGATCCCCGCGCGGACGACGGCGCGCAACTATCTGCAGCTCTTCATCCGCGGCGATCCGGCGGCCTGGTTTGCCCGCAGCCGGCATACCTTTGTGCCTGCGTCGCTGGCGCTGGTGGCGCTGGCCGTCGGGCTCGGAGTGCTCTGGCGGCAGCGCGAGCGCATCCGGCAGGCGCGCCTCCGGACCCTCGCTCTGGGGGTGATGACTGCAGGCCTGGTCATCGCCGCGCGCTTCGTCTGGGTCTGCCTGGATCGGACCGACTTCCTGCTCTGGATGGCCAACAGTCTGATCGTCTGCATCCCGGCGAGCCTGCTCTCCCTCTCGCTGACGGTGACGATGGCCTACGCCTTCTCCCGCTTTCGGTTCGTGGGCCGCCGCTTTGGGCTGCTGCTCCTCATCCTGATGCAGATGTTCCCGGCCATCATGTCGATTGTGGCCATCTTCCGGCTGCTGCAGATCGTCGGCCTGCTCGATAAGCATATCGGGCTGATCCTGGTCTACGGAGGGAGCTCCATTGCCTTCAGCGCCTGGCTGCTCAAGGGATATCTGGATTCGATCCCCCGTGACCTGGAAGAGGCGGCCTACATCGATGGCGCAACACGCTGGCAGGCCTTCACACTCATCGCCTTCCCGCTGGCCACGCCCATGCTGGCCGTAGTCTTTCTCTTCAGCTTTATCGGCTTCTACCAGGAGTTCCTCATCGCCAGCATCGTCCTCTTCCGTCCGGAGCTTCGGACCATTGCACTGGGTCTGCGGTTCTACATCTCGGCGCGCTATTCCGAGAACTGGACCGGCTTTGCCGCTGCCTCCATCGTGGCCTCGTTGCCGATCCTCGTGATCTTTTACGCGCTGCAGCGGTACATGGTCGAGGGGCTGACCAAGGGAGCACTGAGGGGGTAGCCATGGGGGAGAGAGTGCGATGCGGTCGGCTGCTCATAGCGATGGCAATGCTGCTTGTGGCGATAGGGTGCGCAACGCCCCGTACTGTCACGCCGCCTCCAAGCCCTTCGGTCGCTCCGACCCGGGTCAGTTACCCGACCTTTGCTCCCACGGCAACGCCGACACCGCTAGTCTCTGCGCCTGGATGGGCCGCGGATGCCACGCTCTACCTGGTCTTTGTGCGCAGCTTTTGCGACAGCGACGGGGATGGCACAGGCGACCTCGCCGGGCTCATCGAAAAGCTCGACTACCTGAACGATGGCGATCCCGCAACGCACGACGATCTGGGCGTCACCGCCATCTGGCTGCTGCCGATCTTCTCGGCGGCGAGCTATCATGGCTATGACACGGTCGATCACTTCACTATCCAGCCGGAGTATGGGACGCGCGATGACCTGATCCGGCTCGTCGAGGAGTGCCATCGGCGGGGCATTCGGGTCATTCTCGATTTCGTCATGGCTCACGTCTCTAACCAGCATCCCTTCTTCGCAGATGCTTATGGCGACCCTACCTCGCCCTATGCCAGCTGGTTCACCTGGTACGACGAGGCACACACCAAGTACAAGGCGTTTGCGAACATCGCCATCGTGCCCTCGCTCAACGGCGATAACCCGGCGGTAGCGGAGTACATGCTCGAGGTCGCCCGGTATTGGATGGACCTTGACGGCGACGGCGACTATACAGACGGCATCGACGGCTTCCGATGCGACCATGCCGTTGGCGTGCCACATGCGGCCTGGAAGCGGCTGCGTGCGGAGGTCAAACGCCTGCGGCCCGACTTCTGGCTGCTCGGAGAGGTGTGGGACAAGGCGCCCGTCATCGCCCGCTACTACGACGACGAGTTCGACAGCACCTTTGACTTTCCCCTCCACCAGATGCTGGCCGGACAGTCCGAGTCGGTCGGCTATGGTGTGCTCGGCGGGAGTGAGCCGCCCGGCTTGATCGAGGCCGCGCTCTTGCAGCGCAAGTCGCTCTACCCCTGGGGCGCCCAGAGCGTAGTTTTCCTGAACAACCACGACACCAATCGGATCATGAGTGTCGTACAGGGCAATGAGGCCCGGGCTCGCCTTGCAGCTACGTTGCTCTTCACCCTGCCGGGGATTCCACTTGTATACTATGGCGAGGAGATCGGCATGGCGGGGGTCAAGGGGGATGGCCGGCCCTACTGGGATGAGTATCGCCGCGAGCCGATGGACTGGTACGCCGACGAGAGCGGCCCGGGCATGTGCACCTGGTTCCGGCCGGCTGAGCGCAACAACCGCCCCAACGACGGCATCTCCGTGGAGGAGCAGCAAGCCGATTCCTCCTCGCTGCTCGCCCACTACCGACACCTGATCGCCCTCCGCAACGCCTACCCGGCGCTGCGCTCGCCCGGCCACGAGCGCGTAGGCGTCTCCTCGGCGCACAGACAGGTCTATGCTTTCCTCCGGCAGGATGCTCACGACCACCTCCTGGTCGTGCTGAATTTCTCACAGGAGGCGGCCGAGGTTACTCTAGACCTGGCCTCGTCATCGCTGCCGTCGGGCCCGTGGCGGGCCACGGACCTCGTCACCGGCACCGCGTATCCAAAGGTCGCGGGAGGCGAATACGCTCTGGAGCTAGATGGCGAGACAGGAGTGGTCCTCTTACTGGAACGACCGTAGACTGAAGGGATGAGCATGGGAGACGACTTTATCTTCGGAGTGACCAGGTTCACCGACCATGTGGTCAAGAAGCGGCAGGAGGAGTTGGGCACGGTGTGGCACGCCCACCGCATCGAGCCCCGCGATCCTCTTCCGGGACAGCCGGTCGAGATCACCGTGGACGTCGGAACCGGCCACCGCGCGGATGCCGTCTACTGCTACTGGACGACCGACGATGAGGAGCCCCTTGGGCGTGGGGGCGTCGCCATCCGCGGCCGGGTCCTCCCCCTTGAGGAGATTGGGCCGGAGTGGGAGGAGTTGGCCTGGGGGTATGTCAGCCGCTGGCGCGGCGTCCTGCCCGGCCAGCCGGAGGGCACGCGGGTCCGCTACCGCATCGAGGCCTGGGATGCCCTCGCCCATCGCAGCGCCTTTGCCGATACCGGCACAGAGGACCCCGGTGCCAACCCACCCTTTGCCTACCACGTCGACCGCTGGCATGCCCCGGAGTGGATCCGTGATGCCGTGATCTACCACATCATGGTCGACCGCTTCTATCCAGGCGACGGGCGCTCCTGGCGGGATACCTCGAACCTCAACGGGATCGTCGGCGGCACGCTGCGCGGCATCATCGACAAGCTCCCGTACATCGCGAGCCTGGGCGCCAATGCCCTGTGGATCTCTCCGATTGCCGAAGGTCCTGGCTGGCACCACTATAACGCCACCGATCATGCGACAGTGGCCGCCCATCTCGGAACCAACGCGGACTTTCGCGAGTTGGTCGACAAGGCGCACGCCCGTGGCATGCGCGTGATCCTCGACTATGTCACGCACGCCACCTCCGACGAGCACCCCTTCCTCAAGGCTGCCCGCGCGGATCGCCAGAGCCCCTACTACCACTGGTACACCTTCTCGCGCTGGCCCGACGAGTACGAGTGCTTCTTCGGGGCCAAGGTGCTGCCGCACCTGAACCTCGAGCATCCCCCCGCCCGCCGCTACATCATCGAGACGGCCCTGGGCTGGATGCGGGACTATGGCGTGGATGCGTTCCGCCTGGACTATGCCATCCATCCCTCGCACAGCTTCTGGGTTGACTTTCAGGCAGCGGTACGGTCTCTCCGTGCGGATAGCTTTACCGTAGGCGAGGCGGTCGCGAGCCCCCTGCACCTGCGCACCTATGAAGGCAAGCTGGATGGCTGCCTGGACTTTGCCTGGTGCGAGATAGCCCGCGCCACCTTTGCGCACGGGACATGCGATCTCGCCGCCTTTGACCGCTTCCTGCGGCGCCACGATGCCTATGCCGACCCGGGCTTTATCCGGCCCTCCTTCATAGACAACCACGACATGAACCGCTTCCTGTTCATCGCGGGTGGAGACAAGCGCCGCCTCCGACTCGCCGCGGCCTGCCAGTTCACCCTCAGCCAGCCCCCCATCGTCCTCTACGGGACGGAAGTGGGCCTCTCACAGAAGGTCGACTGCCGCGCCGATCTCGACGTCGTCCGCGAGCCGATGCTGTGGGGAGAGGCGCAGGACCGCGACCTCCTGACCTACTTCCGTCGCCTCTGTGCCCTGCGCCATGCCCACACGCCCCTGCGCCGTGGCACCCGGCGGACGCTTCACGTGGACCCCGAGACGCTGGTCTACACCAAGGGCGAGGGCGCGGAGGCGTGCATCGTGGCCCTGCACATGGGAGAGAGAGAAGCCAGGCTCGATCTCAGCCTCGAAAACCTGCCCTCCCGCTATGTGGACGGACTCAGCGGTACCTCGTATGCGGGACGAGGTGGTCATCTCCGCCTCGTCCTCGCCCCCTGGCAGGCCGCCATCCTTGTGCCGGCCGAGGAGAGATAGCCCATGCCCCCCGCTCGCGACGGGATCTTTGAGGACATCCTGTACTACAAGCCGACCCTGTACGAGGTGATCGCGCGTTACCAGGCTTTCTACGCCGCGGAGGGGCCGGGCCATGTCTGCACCTTCGTCGGGCTGCCTTATCTGGGCGAGGAACCCCTCGAGACCATGCCGCTCACTGCCATCGACTGGGAGGGGGAGCGAGGCTTCGAGGACTATCTCGACCTGTCGATGCGGAACATGGCCCGCATCTGGCGAGCGGCCCGGGAGGTCGCCGACGATGGTATCCCCAGTGCCTACCTCAATATTGGCATCGGGGAGTACAGCGCTTATGTGGCAGGCGAGGTGGTGTTCGGCGAGGACACGTCGTGGGCCACTCCGGTGATTGGGACCTGGGAGGACCTTGACCGCCTGGAGCTGCGCGCGGACAACCCCTGGGTGCAGCTCCTGGAGCGGGCCATGCGCTACCTCTCGGCCTGGTGCCGGCCTGTGGGCATCCCCATCGTGCGCGGGTACTACTCGCCCCTCGACCTGGCACGGGCCCTCCGCGGGGACGCCTTCTTCACCGACCTCTACGACGCGCCGGAAGAGGTCCATCGCCTGATGGAGTTCTGCACGCGCGCCACGATCTGGCTGATCGAGCGGCTGCAGGCCATCATCGGCGAGTGGTACGGGGGGCAGGTCGCCGGGGCCTGGCTGCCGCGTGGCACAGTCTGCATGTCGGAGGACACCGCCTGCCTGCTCAGCCCTGCACTCTATGCAACCTTTGCCCGGCCCTATACGCAGGCGGTGATCGATCACTTTGGCTACGGGCAGGTGCACACGCACAGCCTCGGGCTGCACGTGATCCCCGAGATCTCGGCGCTGCGCAACCTCCTCGGCATCCAGATCGCCGAGGACCCGAACACCCCGCGGGCCTTCGACCGGCTGGACTGGCTGCTCCCGCGCTGCCACGGCGTGCCGCTGACCGTGAGTTGCACCCTCGAGGAGCTGCGCGCCGCCTTGCCAGACCTCAGCCAGCGCACCAACATCATCCTTTGCCCGAGCGTCGAGACTCTGGAGCAGGGGCAGGAGGCCGTCGCGCTGGTCCGCAGGTACTCGCGCATCTGACGGGCGCTACGCCCCCGCCCGCAACAGCACGACCAGCGCAGCCGCCGCGAGGGCGGCGAACTCGAGCGCCACGCGGCGCTGCGCCGCTCCCCACAGGTGCTGCTGCAGGACTCCGGTGAGACAGTAAAAGGTCGCCAGCAGCACCAGGCTCGCCACGCGCGGCGGGAGGACCCCGGGCGCCAACGCCCAGGCCACCTCACCCATCATGACGCCCACAAGGGCTGCCCAGCCCCAGGTGCGGCGCGTGGTCCAGCGGCTGCTGCGCAGGAGCTCCATGGCCAGCGGGATGCTCACCAGGCTGATCAGAGGGATGGCCACCAGGCTGCGGAGCGGAAGGGTCTCGGCCCCGTAGAACAGGGCCAGCGCCAGCGCGTAGGTCAGCACGTTGAGGCCAGGGCGCGCCAGCCAGAACCAGCGATCCCCCGGCTCCAGGCTCTTCATCTGGGCCACGACCGTCACGCCGACGACCAGCGCGGTCACCGCCAGCCCCGCCATCTGCTGCCTCGGCGACGACAGTCCCTCGAAGCGCGAGAAGGCGACGAGGACCTCCACTGCAGGCAGTATCCAGTAGGGAGCCGTCCGCGCCAGCCCCGCCCGGGCCAGCCGGGGATCGTCGCGCACGAGGCCGTCCATGAGCGCCGCGACGAGCACGAGCACTACCAGGCTCACCTGACGCACCGGGGTGAGCGTCACGGTGACGACGCTGGATATCCCCGGAAGGTGCAGGGCGAGGGCGGGCGACGGCAACGGGAGATAGCACGAGGCGCCCAGCCCAACGACCACCACTCCCAGCAAGAGCGCGAGGCGTTCTGTTCGCGGCAAGGCCGGCACGGTCCTTTCCAGGGGAGAACCTGTGGTCGGATTTTAGGGCGGCGGTGGCCTGCTGTCAAAACCTCGGGATTTGCATGGGGTGTTCGCGGGCGGCTCCGCCGCCCACGGACACCCCCTTCTTACTGTATCCC
>DYEI01000429.1 GCA_020725765.1 Anaerolinea sp.
CCCCCGTCCCCTCCCCAGGCGGACGCCGCGGCGTCCGCCTGGGGAGGGGAGATACCTGAAGTGGGGTGTCTGGCGGCGGGGGCGCGCGCAGCGCGCCCCCGCCGCCAGACACCCCATTGAAAAAAGGGCCCCCTCCCCCAGGTCGGTCCGCGGACCGACCTGGGGGAGGGGGCCGCGGGGGTGGGGGACCTGACACCAGCACGAGGTCTGCCCCCAGACCGAACTACACCAAGAGCGCTTCGTTGACCCCGCCGGGCGCGTGTGCTAGAATGCACGCCGCAGCGGAAAGGAACGTCGAGGATGCGGCTGAGAGTACGCCTGCCGAACCCGCCCCGAGTCCGCCCTGGCGTGGGCGCCAAGCTGACGTTCGGCTTTCTGGCCGTGATCCTTGTTGCCTTCGTGCTGCTGGCTGCAAACGACTGGCGCCAGTACCGCCAGCAGCAGGAGGCAGCGGCTGCCCGGCGCCTCGCCCTTGCTGAGGCCGCCCGCGTGGCCATCGAGACCGCCTTCGGCGGGATAACCGAGGCCGCCCGTCTGGCAGCCACGATCTCGGGGCAACCGCCCGACCCCGCCGCTGCATCTCGCTCCCTTCAGGCCCTCCTCGCCGCCCGGCCCGGCTATCTCGATGCCTTCCTGCTGGACGGGAGCGGCCGGCTGGTGGCATCGGCACCCCCCAACCGCCCCCCGGATCCGGAAGCAACGGGCCCTATGGCAACCGGCTTCGCCTCTGCCGTGCAGGTCTCGGACCTCGTCCCCGGGCCCCCGGACGGGCGCCCTGCCTTTCGCATCCTCATCCCCGTTCCCCCCGCGGGCACGCTCGGTCTGACGGTCGATGCGAGGGCGATCGGCGCGGCGCTCGATCCGCTCGTGGAGGGCAACGGCTGTGTGCTCGCCGTCTGTGACCGGGCCGGCCGCTGCATCTACTGCACCGCCTCACCGGAGCTACCGTGGGAGGAGCGCAACTGGGAGGGCTATCCACACATCCGGGCGGCGCTGGCGGGAGGGACGGGCATGGCCGAGGGCATCCCTGGCCCCGGGGGGCCGTGCGATGCGGCCGCCCTGCCAACCGACTGGGGTTGGGTAGTAGCCGCCCAGTCCCCGGTTCAGGCCTCTGAGGGGCGCCTGCGCAGCGGGGCACCGGGGTTGATCGTCCTGTTCCTGGCGCTGGGCACCATCGCGCTCCTCGGTGCGAACGCTATGGGCAATCGCTTTGCCGCCCCTCTGGCACGCCTCGCCGACCATGCCCGGGCGCTGGGTCGCGGGCAGCTCAACGAGCGACTCGACATCCGGCGGAAGGACGAGTTCGGTGACCTTGCCGCTGCCCTCAACGAAATGGCGGCTCAGATGGAGGAGCGCGACCGGCGGCTGCGGGCGAGGAGCGCCGAGCTGGAGGCCATCATCTCCCAATCGGCAGAGGGGATTGCCATATACGGCGCCGAAGGTGAGCTGCTTCGGCTCAACCCTGCGGGCGTGCGCATCCTCGGCCGCTCTCCGGAGCGTCTCGGCCTCTCGCCGGCCGAGCAGATCGCCTGCTTCCGCCTGCGGGAGGCCTCCGGCGCCCCGATCGGCCCGGAGAGCCTGCCCGTAACCGCCGCCCTTCGTGGGGAGACGCGCCTGTCACAGGAGCTGCGGGTCGAGACGGAGCTGGGCGAGGAGCGCTATATCGCCTGGAGCGCCTCTCCCCTGACCGACATACGTGGGCGCATCTACGGGGTCGTGTCGGTCTTTCGCGATGTGACGGCGCAGCACCAGGCTCAGCAAGAGCGGGATGACTTTATCTCGCTCGTCTCCCACGAGCTCAAGACCCCCATCACCTCCATCAAGGGGTATGCGCAGATGCTCCTGCGCCGCGGCGAAGAGGCAGGGGCGAGCGAGCGAGACCTCAAAGGCCTGCGCATCATCAACACCGAGGTCGACCGTATGGTGGACCTCGTCAATCAGCTCCTTGACGTCTCGCGCCTCGAGACCCAGCGGCTGCAGCTGAACCTGGAGACGGTAGACCTCGTGGCCCTCGCCCAGGAAGCGGTGGAGCGCCTGCAGACGACGACCGACCGGCACACGCTCCGCCTGCGGGCACCCGAGGGGCCGCTGTGGGTCGAGGGCGACGCCATGCGCCTCGCGCAGGTGCTGGGCAACCTGATCACCAACGCCATCAAGTACTCCCCCAACGGCGGACCCGTCGAGATCACACTGGAGAGCCACGAGGGGAGAGGCTGGGTCAGTGTGCGGGATTGGGGCGTGGGCATTGCGCCGGAGGACCAGGCCCACCTGTTCCGGAGGTTCTACCGGGGGTCACGGCGTGCCGGGAGCACCTTTGGTGGCATGGGTCTCGGCCTGTATGTCAGCCGGGAGATCATTCAGCGGCACCGAGGGGACATTGTCTTCCACAGCCAGCTTGGGCAGGGCACCACCTTCCTCTTCTGGCTGCCGCTGGCCCGCCCGGAGCCTGCCGAGAGTGGCCCATCGGGCAGCTGACGGGGCTCACGGGGGCGTCGCTTACTTCTTCACCGCCCCGATGCGCGGCATCGCCGGCTCGGAGATCTCCTCGAGAGCCTGGCATGCGGCCATCTCCTCTGCGAACTGCACGGCGATGTCGCCCAGGCTCACGATGCCGACCAGGCGGCCGTCCTCAAGGATCGGCAGCCGTCGTATCTGCTCCTCTCCGAGGAGGTTGGCGGCATCGTCAACATCCCAATCCGGCATACCGGTGACGAGGTCCCGGGTCATATGGTCGCCGACCTGCGCCTGCTTTGGATCGATGCCCTGGGCGATGACCCGCACGGTGACATCGCGATCGGTTAGGATGCCCACGAGGCGTCCCTGGTCCACGACCAGCACATCGCCGATATCCGCGTCCCGCATCAGCCGCGCTGCCTCGGCGACGGCAGTCTCGGGGGCGACGGTTACCAGCTCGGTCGTCATGATGTCTCTGACTTTCATCGCTGCCTCCTGCGGCGGAGGAACCCTTCCTCCGTCATCAGTGTCGAAGCAACCTTTGTGCCAAGTGCGGGGGCGCTGCTCCTACTCCTCCGGCGAGCCGATATGCGCAACTGTCTTGAGCCAGGCAAAGCCCCGCAACACGATGAGCATGAGGACGACGCTGGCGGCCACGAGGAGGTAGAGGCCGGTGCCTGCGGCCAGGCCGACGGCCGCCGTTACCCACAGCGAGGCCGCTGTCGTCAGGCCCTGCACGGTCGCGCCGGAGCGGACGATGGCGCCGGCGCCCAGGAAGCCGATGCCGGTTGCCAGCGCGGCGACGGTGCGGAGCTGGTCTCCCTCAGAGTACAGGAGGCTGACGCCCGTGAAGAGCGCTGCGCCGAGCGACACGAGGGCGTGCGTGCGCAGGCCTGCCGGCTGGCCGGTCATCTCGCGCTCGACGCCCACAATGCCCCCGGCGATCACCGCAGCCAGAAGCCTCAGGAGCAGGGTCCCCGTGCTCACCCCGGCCACCGCTGCTTGAAGGGTATGCGCTCAGCCATAAAGCCAACCTGCAGGATCTCTTCTGCCAGCGCACGGGGATCAACGAGCGCCGGGTCGTAGCGGACCCCGACCTGCTGACTCTCCACCCACACGATAACGCTGGCGACCCCGGGCACCCGCTCGAGCCGCTTCTGGATCATCCGGGCGGCGTCATCATCGATCCCGGGCACGCCAAAGACGACGTCCTCCATTCGGTGCTCCTCTCGACGGAAAAGTGGCAAGGGCCCGCCGGCCCACAGCCCACGGTGACGACGGCGCCGGGCTCCATCTCCGCGAGCCTGTCACGCAGGGCATCTCCGAGGATGAGCGTCGCCTTTGGCTCGAGCCGGTCGAGCGGCCAGGCCACAGAGGGCGGTGCGACGGCACAGCCCCCGAGGGGTCCGGCAGGTGCCGGAAGGCTCCATATGTAAGCCATTGCCAGTCCTCACAAACAGCTGGCTGCCAGCCGAGAGCTCAGGCACGTCCGGGGTTCAGCAGGCCGATATCTGGGCCCGGGAAAGCCACCTCCTGACTCAGAAGGGGCGCTGAGCGCGTTCGGTGCTGACGACCCCGCTCCGTGGCGAGCCGGGTCCGGCATGGCTGGTCGGTGCAGGGATCCCGGCAGAGGCGGGCGCCCGCCGCGGCTGGCCCCCTACACCGGCCGGAACTCGGCCTCGACCACCCCTTCCTCCCCGGGGCCGGGCGGGCGTTCTCGCGCTCCGGCGTAGACTCGCTGGGAGACGCGGTACATCGCCTGGTGCAGCTCGTCCACAGCGCTCCGTATGGCCGCCGGATCGTTCCCCTCCATGGCCTGGCGAAGGCGGGCGATCCGCTCCTCGATTGCCTGGCGCTCCTCCGGTGTGACCTGGGCGCCCAGCTCGCGCAGGTTGCGCTCGGAGGCATAGATCGCCTGATCGGCCACGTTGCGGGCCTCGACAACCTCCCGCCGCCGGCGGTCGCTGGCCGCATGCTCCCGGGCCTCCTCCACCATCCGGTTGATGTCGGCCTCGGTGAGGTTCGTCGTGGCGGTGATGGTGATGGTCTGCTCGCGCCCGGTTGTCTTGTCCCGCGCCGAGACGTTGAGGATGCCGTTGGCATCGATGTCAAAGGTCACGTCGATCTGCGGCACGCCGCGCGGAGCGGGCGGGATGCCGTCCAGCCTGAAGCGTCCGAGAGGCATGTTGTCGACCGCCAGCGGGCGCTCCCCCTGCAGCACATGGATGTCGACGGCCGTCTGCCCATCCTCGGCAGTGGAGAAGGTCTCGGTCTTGCGGGTCGGGATGGTGGTGTTTCGCGGGATCAGGGTCGTCATGATCCCGCCGAGGGTCTCAACGCCCAGAGAGAGCGGCGTCACATCGAGCAGCACGATGCTCTTCACAGCGCCGGAGAGCACGCCGGCCTGCAGCGCCGCGCCAACGGCGACAACCTCGTCCGGGTTGACGCCGCGGTGGACCTCCTTCTCCCCAATCAGGCTGCGAACCAGCTCGGCCACGGCGGGCATGCGCGTGGCCCCGCCAACCATAACGACCTCGCGTATGTCCGCAGGGCTCAGCCTGGCATCGGCCAGCGCGTTCTGGAAGGGTCCCCGCAGGCGCTCGGTCAGGTCGGCGGTGAGCTGCTCGAAGCGGGCCCGGGTGAGGCGGGTCTGGAGGTGCTTCGGGCCGGCGGCATCGGCAGTGATGAAGGGAAGGTTGATCTCCGTCTCGAGAACCATGGAGAGCTCGGTCTTGGCCCGCTCTGCCGCCTCGCGGAGACGCTGCAGCGCCTGCGGGTCCTGCCGCAGGTCGATCCCCTGCTCCCGCTGGAACTCGTCGGCCACATGGTCCACGATCCTCTGGTCATAGTCGTCGCCGCCGAGGTGCGTGTCGCCGTTGGTGGCCCGCACCTCGATGACCCCCTCGCCGACCTCCAGAACCGACACGTCATAGGTCCCGCCTCCGAGATCAAAGACCAGGACCGTCTGGAGCTCTTTCTTCTCAAGGCCGTAGGCCAGCGAGGCAGCGGTGGGCTCGTTGACGATCCGGATCACGTCGAGCCCGGCGATGGTGCCCGCGTCCTTGGTCGCCTGACGCTGGGCATCATTGAAGTAGGCCGGGACGGTGATCACCGCCTGCGTCACCGGTTCGCCGAGGTACGCCTCGGCATCGCGCTTGAGCTTGCGCAGGATCATGGCCGAGATTTCCTGGGGGGTATAGTCCCGGCCGGTCTGCGGGATGCGCACCCGCACATCGCCGGCAGGACCCTCGATAACCTCATAGGAGACCATGCCGGCCTCGTCCCGCACCTGATCGTAGCGCCGGCCCATGAAGCGCTTGATGGAGTAGACGGTGTTCTTGGGGTTGATCGCCGCCTGCCGCCGGGCGGTTGCACCGACGATGATCTCGCCGGTCCTGGTGAATGCGACGACCGACGGGGTGATCCGCCCACCTTCCGCATTGGGGATCACGACCGGCTGCCCGCCTTCGACAACGGCAATCGCCGAGTTGGTCGTCCCGAGATCAATGCCGACAACCCTGGCCATACGCCCTCCGTGGCGAGCGGGGCAGCGGGGAGCTGCTGCCTGCCCGGCAATCGCTGTCTGCGGGCCAGACCGAGCAATATCCGTGCCCACGAGTTCCGAAGCTTGCCGATTTCGCGGGGTGTGGGCATCCCCCGCCTCACCTGGCACGCATCTTGCTTAGTGTCGCTAGCTAGTCCCGCCGCCTGGCGACTGTTGGCGGGCTCCATTCCAGTTCCTGCCGCGGCCTCTGCCGCGGGCCTGGCCAGGCTGGTGGCAAGGGGATTTCAGCGTTGCTCGATTCGTCACCGCGGAGCCCTTCGCAGATCCTGGTAGTCGAAGATGATCCCGTCATCGCCGACATGCTCGAGGAGCTGCTCACAGGCGCCGGCTATCGCGTGCAGAGCGCGCCGGACGTGATCTCGGCCCTCTCGGCCCTTGAGCGCAGCCCCATCGACCTGATCACGCTCGACCTTGAGCTGGGGACATACAGCGGTAACGGCCTCCTCGCCTTGCTCAAGGCCGACGCTCGCACCCGCAAGATACCGGTCATCGTCGTCTCCAGCTGCCAGGTCAGCCCCGAGGTCCGCCGCCTCGCCGAGCATGTGCTCAGCAAGCCGTTCAACATTGCGCCGTTCCTGCAGGCGATCCATGCCTCCCTGAGGGCCAGGGCAGCCGGCGGACAGGCCTGGCTCAACGGCGCCTCCGACGACAGCCTGCAGCTGGAAGTGTCGCGTGAGGTTCTGGATTAGCACGGGCCTGCCGGTGCGCGAGGTGCGGCGCCGTGCCGTGCTCTACTTTGGGAGGCACGCGCCCCACAAGATGTGGCTGGCCGCTCGAGAGCCATTTCGGCTGCTCTTCACCGCCTCCCTCGGGGACCTGGCGGTCGAGACAGACCCCGATCACCCGGACCGAGTCTCGGTGGTGACGAGCCACTGGCACGCGGAGGCGCAGGCGTTCCTCTCCGGCCAGGGGCAGCCGGTTGACGGCGTGATCCACTACGAGACAGCCACCGATCGGCGCCCCGAGGAGGTCCTCAACCTCGCGAGGGAGCACTTTGGCAGGGGACCCGAGGGCCTCGGGCTCGACGTCACCGCCGAGCAGCCGACCCGCCTCGAGTTTGTGGGGGGTGGCGGCCGGGTGACGGTGCTCGCAGGCGCAGACGGACGGCCGAGGGTCCACGTTGCCGCCCAGAGGTGGACGTATCAGGCCGAGCAGTTTGTGCGGCAGGTTACCTCGGAGCGCTAGAGGCCGATGCAGCCTTCCCGCCGGAGCCTCCCGCGCGGGGATAGGAGGACCCCCGCCGGCAGAGCGCCGGATGGCACGGTGCAGCGCCCGGCATGCCGGCTCATGGCATGCAGAGGTCTGAGCCCATCCCCCGAATCCTTCAGGGGCGGACAGGCTGCTTTTGCCGCCGCCCGCGCACCCCTCCCACTGTGGACTCCCCCGCGGCGCCCTATGCATTACCCACAAGTGGCCTCGCGGGGAGCGTAGACGCCTACGGCGCACGTAGCCCCTCGCGTAGAAAGCTGCCCCCACTCCTGCCCCTCCCCCAGGCAGGCGCCGGG
>DYEI01000430.1 GCA_020725765.1 Anaerolinea sp.
CCACCGCGCGGCCCGCAACCCGCAATCAATGTGTGGGTCACATTAGTGCTGCAGCCCCTCGACGACCCTGGCGTACTTGTCGGCGAGGTCCTGGGCCTGCGGGCCGGACTCGGACTGGGCGATGACGCGGACGTAGGGCTCGTCGGGATCGGGGAGCACCAGCACCCAATCCTTGCCCAGGTCGATCCGGGTGCCGTCGATCTGGGCGCCGCGCTTGGGCTTGTACTGCTCGTTGAGCAGGCGCATCACCGTGCCCTTGTACTCCCATGGGCAGGAAACCCGTCGCTCCGCGACATAGTAGGGCGGGAGGCTGTCCACGACCTGCGAGAATGAAACGTTCTGCGTCACCAGGAACTCGAGCAGCTTGGCCAGGGCAAAGAGGCCGTCGGCGCCGGGATGGAACTTGGGAAAGATGATGTTGCCCGAGCCATCGCCCGCCATGATGACCTTGCCCTTGCTGGCGACGGCCATGAGGTCCTGCAGGTCCACTTTCGTCCGCTCGACGGAGCCGCCGTGCTGGGAGGCGATCTGCTCAAAGATCGTCGGCATGTTGACGGGCACGGCAATCGTGCCGCCGCCGTTGGCCCTCAGCGCCAGGGTGGCGATGGCGGCGAGGGCCGAGATGGACGGAACGATGCGCCCACGGTCGTCGATCAGGAAGAGCTTTTCCCCCCCGACATCGAGCCGGGCCGCGAGCTTGCTCTGGACGGCCTGGGAGATGAGAGCGAGCTGCTGGAGGGAGTGGTTGAACTCGTCCGGCGGGATCGACATCCGGCTCTCGTCGATGGAGGCGTTGAGCGCGACGACCTGGCACTGCAGCTCGCTGAGGATCGGCGGTAGGACCAGCGCCGTCGGCGAGTTGGCATAGTCCACGACGATGGGCAGCCTTGCGGCACGGATCGCCTCGACGTTCAGCGCTGCGAGAAAATCCTCGGTATAGCGCTCGATCACGCCCGGCGCGTACTCGATGGTGCCGATCTCATCGAGGTAGACCCGGCGGAAATCCTCGCGGAAGAAGACGCGCTCGATATCCCGCTCGGTAGACTTGCTCAGCGTGAGCCCGCGGCCGTCTATGAAGCGGATATCGACGACGCGGTTG
The DNA here is from genome assembly GCA_020725765.1 of Anaerolinea sp. GTDB lineage: Bacteria > Chloroflexota > Anaerolineae > SpSt-313 > SpSt-313 > SpSt-313. Next base: position 1,100 of record DYEI01000430.1, read on the forward strand.
TCGTGCGGCGAGAGGCGAACATGTACACCGCCCGCGGCGTCGGTCACGCGGGTATAGTAGCGGGCGACCGGGATCGGCACGTTGCGCAGGTCGAGCACGTTGACCCCGGCGGAGGGCAGGCCGGCGATGATGGCCCGCTTGATCATCCGCGAGCTACGGTGCGGGTCGCGGTTGATGGTCACCTTCGAGCCTCGGGGCAGGGTGGCGCCAAAGGCCGCGCCGAGCTTGGTGGCAAACTCGGGTGTCATATCCACATTGACCTGGCCGGTGACGCCGAAACGCCCAAAGAGCGCCTTGCGCCCCTGCGAGCCCCAGATGATGCTCGTCTTGACCGTCGCCCCGGCCTCGACCTCTTTCTCGGGCCAGATCTTCACGTTGGGGTGGATGACCGCGCCCTGCCCGATGACCGACCCATCGCCGATCACGGCACCCTCAAAGACGACCGTCTTGCTCTTCAGGCTGCACTGCCGGCCGATGATGGCTCCGCGCAGCTCGACCCCCTCGCCAATATACGAGTTGCGCCACACGATGCTGCGGTCGACGTGGGCGCGGTTGTCGACGACCGAGTAGTTGCGGATGGCCGTTGGCCCGTGGATCACAACCCCGCCCTTGAGCTTGACCGCATAGCCGAGGTAGATTGGACCGTAGAGTTGGGCATCGGGCGCGATCTCGACCTCGTCCTCGCACCAGATGCCCCCGCCAATCTGGTGGCCGAGGGGCTCGAGGTGTACCCGGCCCTCGAGCATGTCGGCGGTGGCTCGCATGTACTCCTGCAGGTCGCCGATGTCGCACCAGTAGCCCGAGGCAACATAGCCGTAGAGCGGGTCGCCGTGCTGGAGCATGAAGGGGAAGAGGTCCTTTGAAAAGTCGAACGGCACCCCGGGCTCGATATAGTCCAGCACCTTCGGCTCGAGGACGTAGATGCCGGTGTTGACCGTGTCGGAGATGACCTCACCCCAGCTGGGCTTTTCCAGGAACTGCTGAACGCGGCCCTCGCCATCGAGGACGATGACGCCATACTCCAGAGGGTTGGGCACCCGGTAGAGGGTGAGTGTGGCCGCAGCCCCCCTGGCCCTGTGCTGCCTCACGATCTCGGTGAGGTCAAAGTCGGTCAGTGCGTCGCCGCTGATCACCAGGAAGGTATCATCGAGGAACTGCTGGGCGTTCTTGACGCTGCCAGCGGTTCCGAGTGGGGTCTCCTCTATGGAGTACTGGATGTTCATGCCCAGGTTGTGCCCGTCACCAAAGTGGTCCTGGATGACATCCGCCATGTACTGCAGGGTGACGATGACGTCGGTGATGTTGTGCCGCTTGAGCAGGTCCAGGATGTGGGCCATGACGGGCTTGTTGACGATGGGCACCATGGGCTTGGGGCGGCTGATGGTGAGTGGACGTAGACGGGAACCGGCGCCGCCAGCCATGACGACTGCCTTCATCCTGTGCGGCTCCTTTCTAGGGGTAACTGGCTGCTATCAGCCATCGGCCTCCGGCTACCAGCGGCTGTGCTGACAGCCGCAGGCAGATGGCTGATGGCCTGAGGGAATCATACCACAATCGGGGGGCGAAGTAAACCGTTTCTGAGGGTGAGTGGCGGAATCGCGCCCGAGGTGCGGGTGGTGTGAGTGCGTTTGGGGCCTGACTCCGCTCTAGCTGCGGGCAGAGCGGAGTCAGGCCCCGGGGGCGCGACAGCTTCAGGACAGAGGTGCCGGCTACTCGCTGACTACCACCGCCCCGCCGAGGCTCTCGCCCTTGAGCTCGGGCCGGTAGTAGGCGTAGGCGACTGAGGTGACCGCCTGCGCCCGCACCGGGTAGAGGGCGCGCGCCTGGAAGGAGAAGTGGATCTCCTCCTCGGGCATCATGTCCTCGATGTAGAAGATGACCTTGCGCCCGGCCAGCTCGTACCGCTTGATCTTGGCGAGGCCCTCGACCGTCCTGGCGATGCTCTCCTCCTCCGGGCTGAAACCGGTCGGCACGGCGATGTCGAGGACCGTCATGCCCGCCTTCATGGGCTCGGGCGGGGTAAAGCGCACGCTGACGTCGATGTCGATTAGATCGTCGACCGCGACCTGCTCCGTGCCGTAGCGGACGTCGATCCTGAAGGCAGAGCGCTCGCCCGGCTCGGCCGCGGGCACGTTGAACCGACGCACCGCCTGCAGGACGACCTGCCCCTTCCCCTTGACCTCGACCGTGACCTTGCCTCCGGTCGGCACATCGACCAGCTGCAGGACGTCCGCATTCTCGGGCGAGATGCGTACTTCCTTCTGCCAGCTGCCGGAGCGTAGGGTTATGGTCGCATCGACGTCGGCGCGGGAGTCGGCGGCAAAACGCGTCAGCGCCTGCAGGCCTACGACCGTGTCCTGTGTGGAGCCGTAGCCGCCGTAGGCATTGCGCTGGGAGACGAGCCAGCGGGCCGCCCGGGAGGCGTTCAGTCGGTCGCCATGCTCGATGAGGGCGAGCAGGGCGTATCCCGTCGTCTCGACGGCCGCGCTGCGGTTATCGACGGGCAGGAGGAGCTGCCTTTCGCCGGCCAGCGGCTCGGGCCGGATCAGGTCGGCCCAGTACAGGGCGCCATCCTCCTCCTTCGCCAGCTTCATGAGCCGGTCGTAGGCCTCCTGCGCCTTCGGGCTCTTGGCCAGCTCCAGGGCGTAGGTCCCGAGGGCGAGGGTGTAGACATCGTCGGACTTGGCTAGGGCCTGCTCCAGGTAGCGCACGGCCCGGGCGGAGGCCTCTGCGTCCCCGGCCTCGTGGAGGGCGACGGCGACGTAGGCGGTGAGCGCCGTCTTGCCCTGCAGGCCGCCGAGCATCTCCTGGTGGTGCACAAAGCCGACCGGATCGAAGGAGCCGTCCGCGTTCTGATGCTGGACGATCCAGGCCCGTGCCGACTCGAGCACCGACTCATCGATATAGATCAGGCCCTTCGCCTGGGCAAAGGTCTTGAGGACGAAGGCGGTTAGCCAGAGCGAGCCCTCGCGGTCCGAGTCCCCAAAGGCGGAGAAGGAGCCGTCGGCGCGCCGGTAGGTCAGCTCGCGCTGATAGCCGGTGATCATCAGGCTCTCCGCCTTGGCCATGACCTCGGGCTTGAGTTGGTTCGTCTCCTGCAGATAGCGGGAGACGAACACGTTGGGGGCAAAGAGGATCATGTTCTGCTCGCCGCAACCAAAGGGCATCTGCAGCAGCCCCTCCAGCCCTTCGATAGCCTGTGTCAGGTAGCTGCCGGTCAGGCCGAGGTAGGCACGGGCCGAGCCGGAGACGATCCCCCTCGGGAAGCTGGCGTCGATCTCCCTGGAGGACCCGGCGGAGACGATGAGGTTCTCAACCAACTCACGTGGCACGCCCTCGGGCTCGATGATGATGTCCTTGATCACCGCATCGGCCGAGGTGCGCGAGCGGGCCGTGACCTTGATCTGCTTCGTGCCCAGCTCATGCGGCCGGATGGTGAACGCGGCGCCGCCGACCGAGTTGGCTGGGACCTGTACCCGCGCCGAAGGCTCGCCCGTCAGGTCGAACCAGTCGGCGCCCTCGAGCTCGACGAAGAACTCTTGCGGCTCCGAGGTATAGTTATACAGCGCCACGCGCACCGGGAACTCTTCCCCGCGGATCACCGCATAGGGCAGGTCGACCGACAGGAAGAAGGGCTGGAAGACCCTGAGCTGGGCCTCGGAGATGCCGAGACCCTTCTCTTTGGAGAGCGCAACGGCGCGCAGCATCCAGGTGGTGATGCTGTCGGGTGCTTCCACCTCCGTCCTCGCCCGCCCCGCCGCGTCGGTGTCGAGGGTGAGCCAGAGCCACGTCTCGGGGAAGAACTGGCGCACACGCTTGACCTCGGCGAGTTGGCCCTCGGTGCCCGCCGTCTGTGTCGGCATGGCGGCTGGCACGGCCGCCTTTTCGCGAACGGCAAGCTCAGCATCCTGGGCGACCGGCCCGGCACCCCGCCCAAAGAATACCATGGGCTGCTCGTACTCTTTGCCCTCCGGCACGTTCTGGTTGGAGAGCACCATCACGCCTGCGTCCTCAAAGACCTCGCTGGCGCCGCGCGTGGCAATCTTGGGCAGGAACTCGGCCTCGTGCAGCTCAACCTGCGGCTTCATGTACAGGCGCTCGAGCTCGGCAAAGACCTGCTGCAGGTTGAGGCGGTTCTCAGCCAGGATAAAGACCGAGCGGTCGACGGCAGCCAGGCCCACCCGCGCCTGTCCGTCGGCCTGCACGGTGACACCGACCCGGTCCCCCGGCTGTACCTCCTCCTCGTCAAAGCCGGCCTGCACGCTCAGGGGATAGTCGGCAGCGACGGAGAAGGGGACATAGTCGGCGGCGACCTCCGAGTTGGGCAGGACCTGGTACACGAGCAACCGCGCCTCGGGGGCCATCTGCGGCGTTACGGTGAACTCAATGTCGGGGGACTGGGACACATTCGAGAAGACGACCAGCCCCCTGGCCACGACCTCGTAGTAAAAGTTGCGTGCCTGCTTGGTGGCGGTCACGTGGAAGCGGGCGCGGTCCCCAACTTTGAGGGTGCCCTCGCCGACCTGCTCGAGGTGGATGAAGGACCCGGTCGGGGAGTAGCCGGCCTGCATGACCAGGAAGGTGTAGGCGGTGCCATCGGTCGCGTTCAGGCTGAGGGAGATCGCCTTCGCCGGCGGCGTGACCTTGAGCAAGGCCTTGCCCCCTCTGACCGAGACCGTGTGGCTCTGGGAGGTAAAGTTCAGCTCGCTATCCCGATAGGCGATGTCGATGTTGACGCTGGCGTCGACGGGTTGGCCATCGGGCGTCTCGGCAAGGACGAGCAGGTTCAGCGGCAGCCCCGGCTTGAAGGAGACGCTCTCCGGGATGACCTTGAGCACAACCGGCGCGGCAGCGACGGTCAGAAGGCGCGTTGTCTTTTCCTCGTAGCCGGTCGATTCCTCGGTGACGGTGATATCCAGCTGGACGTTGCCCATCCCGCCGGCCTCTGGCACGCCGCTCACGTACTGCACTGCGGGCAGCTCAAAGTCGACCTGCCCATCCAGCGGGCGGGTGAGGTTAGCAAACTCTTCCCACACGCCGACGTAGCGGGTCGCGACGATGTGCAGTTCGCCCTTCACCGGCTTGCCGTAGCTGTACTCGGCAGCCACGCTGCCCCGGATCGGCTCGGAGGCCAGCACCCACTCCTTGGCCAGGTTGACCTTGACCTCGTACTTGGGCAGGACGTAGCGCTCGACGCGCACATCCGTCTCAGCGCGGCGCCTGCCCGAGGAAGCGGTCACCTTCCAGACGCCCAGGTTTGGCTCAGAGGAGAGGGGCATGTCCAGGGAGGCGAGGCCGTACTCGTCGGTCTCGAGGTCCTTCTTGAAGACCTTGATCCCCTTGGCGTCCATCACCTCAACGGTGGCTGGCACGGAGACGGGCCTGAGCTGCGTGTCGAGGGTCAGGACGCGCACGTGAACCGTCTGCCCGGGCTTGTAGATGGGCTTGTCGGTCTCCACAAAGACGAGGGTGCTGTCCTCGACCCTGATGGGCGAGCCGGCCTGAAAGCCCTTGCCTTGCACCTCGAGGCGGTACTCGCCCTCGGGCAGGCGCGGCAGCTCGAGGACGACCTGGCCATGGCCTCGCACCTGAGAGGAAGCAGTGGCGACCCTCTGGCTGCCACTCATGAGCGAGACCTGCACGGTCGAGTTGGCTGGCTGCTTGTTCCGGAAGAGGGCGACCGAGATGGCGTGGCGCTGTCCGCTCTGCAGGACGCGGGGCGCGACGGCGAGGTAGCCATCGACCTTCTCGTCAACGAACGGCTCGGTCGGCGCGGCAGAGGGCTCTCCGGTGGCCTGCGCTGGGCCCGGCCCGGCCGATGGCGATGGCTTACGAGGCCCGGACAGGGCACAGGAGGCGAGAAGCGTCAGGACAACGGCGGTGGCGATCAAGAGCCCCGCCCACGGGTGAGGGTAGCTCGGCTTCATGCGGCACCTCCGTGATGCGCGCTAGAGTGTGCGTTCTACTGTCTAGGACGCTGAGAGGCCTTCGGGGGTTCCCGTGTCTCCTGAGGAGGCACGTTCCATCTCCCTGGCTCCTCCACGCACTACCCACGAGTGGCCCGGGGGAGCGCAGGCGCCCGTGGGCTGCGTAGCGTCTCGCGGAGGGAGTCGCCCGCTCCTCCTGGCGGAGTCTAATGTGACGCATGGATGTTCTGCGGAATGCCGCGCAAAGGACGCAAGCAATCCACCGAATGAATTCGGGGCTACGGGGCCTTCGGGCTGCCCGTGGGCAGCCCGAAGGCCAACCGTCGACCTTCGTCGACGGGGAACGGGCCCCGTCCGCGAAGGCGGACGGTTGGCGCCGCAGGCGCCTCTAGCGCGCGAAGCGCGCGCAACGCGA
>DYEI01000431.1 GCA_020725765.1 Anaerolinea sp.
CAGGCGGGCACGTCGGGCCCGCGTGGGGGAGGGGCAGGGGTGGGGGCAATCCGGAGTCGCAGCACATCACCGCAAACCCAGGGTTGCCAGGAAGCGCTTCCACTCGTCGGGGGATAGGCTCCCACCGGTCGCCTTGTCGTGGCCATAGCCGAACTCGGTGGGATCGAGGCTGCTGCGAAAGGCAGCCATGAACTCGAGCAGGCTGATGTCGAGGTCGGTGGTGATGCTGAAGGCGACGGCGTCCGGCACATAGCCATCGTTGGCCACGATGACCACGTGGTCGGGCAGCCTTCCGCGCCAGACCTGCGCGAGGCAGGGATGGACCTGGTAGGGGCTGCTCACCCGGATGAGGGCTACGCGCTGCCGGAAGACAGGGCCGACCCGCTGGGTGGCAGCCAGCGCGGCGTTGAAGGCCCGGCGCAGCTCGGCGAGCTCGCGGGCGGCCGGGAGGTGGCCGTGGACAATCTCGGCAGGCTCCCGAGCCTGGAGGAGCACCTCGAGCGCTGGCCCGGGGTCTCCGGAGGCACTGCGACGGGCGGCGTTCACGAGCGAGGCGGCGCTGCGCAGGATCCGGGCACCGTACCGACGCCTGGCCGTAGGGAGCGGCTCGATATCGGCATGCTCGCCCATGTCGCCGATGATGCCGAGGGCGGCGATCCAGTCGAGGTCCGAGACGTCCGCCAGCGTGGCCATCAGCCACCACGTCAAGGCGGCAGTGCACGGGTTCGGTCGCCATCGGTAGCTGCTGATCAGCGTCGCCGAAGGGGGCACCCCCAGCGAGCGGTGGTGATCGAGGAGGAGCGTGGGCACGGCGGGGAAGATCGGCCGCGGCCGGCTCCCGAGGTCCACTACATAGAGCGCCGCCGGGCGCATGGTGGCGATCTGCTCCAGGATGTCCAGGCTCCAGGCGCTCTGTCCCTTGCTGGTAGCGAGAGGCCTGATGTCGCTGTGCCCGGAGCGCTCGAGGCCCCGGGCGAGGATGACGCCGGCGGACAGGCCGTCCGCATCGCTGTGACATAGCACGACCTGTCGCTTTCTTGCGGGAACCTCCGCGAGAAAGGCGTGCAGGGCTCTGACCGCGCGGTCCCAGCAGCCCCTGGGTCGGACTGTGGGCCGGGAGATGGCTACCTGCTCGGGCGCCTCCGTCACTATCGTGGCCAACTGGTGTGCGCGACCTCCTGCCGCCAGACAGCAATTGTCATGCCGCAGGTGGGACGAACGGCACGGTTCTTGCTTGCGAGCAGTGGCCGCGCCCAGCGACCCGGAAGACGAACACTGTGAGCGGCCGGGTAGGAGATCCGATAGGAGGATGGGAGATGCAACAGATCTCGCCCAGGAGGGTGCTCCGAGTCTGGGATGTGCTGGCCCTGACCCTTGCGGCGATCGGCGCCATCAACTGGGGACTGAGCGGGGCTGCCAACTTTAACTTTGTGCGCCGGCTCTTTGGCCGGGGGTCACTCCTGGAGCGCGCCGTCTACATTGTGGTCGGGCTTGCGGGCCTCAACCTGGCCTGGTTCACCGCCCGCTACATCATGGGGCAGCAGCAGCCACCCCTCGGACCTATGGAGCGCCGTGCGGTAGAGCAGGTAGAGCGGATGCAGCAGACCGGCTACATGCCGGAGAGCGCCATGCAGCAGCCGTCGACGAGGCCATAGGGTATCTGGCTCGGATGGCACGCCGGCCGTAAGGGGCCCTCCCGAAGATCATCCGTGGACACGCGCCAGAGAGCAATCTCTGGCGCGTTTTGTGTTCGGTGGCATCCGGGCGATGCCGCCAAGGCAAGGGATCGCGGGGGGCCACGGGGGTCGGGTCTTCGCCAGCCCCCCTCGGGGCCCGACCGCTCCCTGGCCTGGGGGTGTATCCCGGAATTGTCGGTGCAGACTGCAGCCATTTCGCGACTACCGGAGGCGAGATTGTTAGTATGTGGTTGCGGAGGGACGCGTTGCGTGCCACCCTGTAGTTGTTGAGACGACGGGAACGCACCCCGGGACGCGGGGCGTAGGGCGGGCCGTAGCGAAGCGTGGGACACCATGCCTGAGAGATTGCTTCGCCAGCCCTGCGGGCTGGCTCGCAATGACGGGGTGTGAGCAAGCCCCTATCTGCTTGTGAGGCTCACATGACCCGTGTGCCAGTGAGCTTTCTGCCACAGGCGGCAGACATGTGGCTCCCTGGCCGTGCAGTCGGCGTGACCGAACTGTGGGACCCGCACGTACCACTCAGTCCCGAAAAGCAGCGACGATTGTGGGATATGCCCCGGCCCGGTTCAGGCTTGCCAGATTAGCACAAATGTGCTAATCTCAAATCAGAGCCCGAGCCGCGGCTGCACTGCAGCAGCCCTGCTGCCCCGGCTGGCGGGAGCGCGTATGCCCTACGTCGAGCTGCACTGTCACTCCCACTACTCGCTCCTGGATGGGGCCTCGTCGCCTGAGGCCCTGCTGGACCGCGCCGCCGAGCTGGGCTACACCGCCCTGGCCCTGACCGACCACGACGGACTGTACGGGGCGATCCCCTTCTACCTGGCGGCACGGGAGCGCGGCATCAAGCCGATCATCGGCGCGGAGGTCACGCTGGATGACGGCAGCCATCTCACCCTCCTTGCGCGGGATCGCGCGGGCTATGCCAACCTCTGCGGCCTCCTGTCGCATGGCGGCCTTGCCGGCAGCAAGCGACACCCGGTGCTGGGTTGGGAGGCGCTCGCGGGCCGGGCTGCAGGGCTGATCGCCCTCTCCGGCTGCGAGCGGGGCGCCTTGCCTCGCCTGCTCATGGAGGGCAGGCACGAGGAGGCCCGCGAGCTGGCCGGCCGCTGTCGGGAGGTCTTTCACGGCCGCTACTACATCGAGCTCCAGCGGCACCGGCTGCCCGAGGACGCACGCCGCAACTACTATCTCGCCCGGCTCGCAGAGCGCCTGAGAATCCCGACCGTGGTGACCCACAACGCCCACTATGCCACCCGCGAGCGGCACCGCCTGCACGACGTGCTCACAGCCATCGCCCAGCGCACCACCCTGGACCGGGCCCGTCTGCGCCCCAACTCGGAGTACTACCTCCCTGCCCCGGCCGAGGTCGAGGCCTGGCACCGCGCGCACCCCGAAGCGATTGCGGCGACGGCCGAGATCGCAGCGCAGTGCGAGGTCGACCTGGATTTCGCCGGCGAGCGCCTGCCCGAGTTTCCACTCCCTCCCGGCGAGACGGCCTTCAGCTACCTCTATCAGCTCTGTCACGAGGGGCTGCGGCGCAAGTACCAACCCGTAACGCCCGAGGCGGCCCGTCAGCTCCAGCACGAGCTCGAGGTTATCCAGCAGGCAGGGCTGGCGGGCTACTTTCTCATCGTCTGGGATATCGTGCGCTTTGCCCGCGAGCAGGGGATCCTCGCGCGGGGCCGGGGCTCGGCGGCCAACTCGATCGTCGCCTACGTGCTGGACATCACCGCCGTCGATCCCATCGCCCACAACCTGCTGTTTGAGCGCTTTCTCACCCCGGGCAGCCGCACCATGCCGGACATCGACATCGACTTTGCCGCCGACCGCCGCGAGGAGGTCATCCAGTACGTCTATCGCACCTACGGCGAGGAGCGCACCGGCATGGTCGCGACGACCATCACCTACCATGCCCGCAGCGCCGTCCGCGACGTCGGCAAGGCGCTGGGCCTGCCGCTGGATGTCGTCGATCGGGTCGCCAAGATGGTGCCGGTGACCGGCGATGTGCCCTCGGCGGTAGAGCGCGTGGCCGGCGAGGCCGCCCATACCGGCCCCTGGCCGCTCCTCGTCGACCTGTGCCGGCAGATCGAGGGCACGCCGCGCCATCTGGGCATCCACTCCGGCGGCATGATCCTGACCGGCGCGCCCCTCTCGGAGATCGTGCCGCTGGAGCGGGCGACCATGCCGGGGAGGGTCGTCGTCCAGTGGGACAAGTATGCGGTCGAGGATGCCGGGCTCATCAAGTTCGACCTGCTGGGCCTGCGCGCCCTTGCGGTCGCGGATGAGGTGGTGCGCACCGTACGCGAGCGCCGGGGGATCGAGATCGACCTGGACGCCCTGCCGCTGGACGACCCGGCCATCTACGACACCCTCTGTCGGGGCGATACCGTTGGCGCCTTCCAGGTCGAGTCGCGGGCGCAGGCCCAGATGCTGCCGAACCTCGCCCCGAGGCGCTTTGAGGATATCGTGGTGGCCGTGGCGCTCATCCGCCCCGGCCCCCTCCAGGGGAACATGGTGCATCCCTACCTGCGCCGCCGCCGGGGTCAGGAGACGGTGACCTTTTTCCATCCGAGCGTCGCGCCGATACTCTCCGAGACGCTGGGCGTGATCCTGTTTCAGGAGCAGGTGCTCCGCGTGGCCATGGCGGTCGCCGGGTTTAGCGGGGCGGAGGCCGACGGGTTGCGCCGCGCCATGAGCCGGCAGCGCTCGCCGGAGGAGATGGAGCGGTGGCGGGCGCGGTTCATCGCCGGCGCCATGGAGCGCGGCCTGCTGGAGTCGGAGGCGACAGAGATCTTTTCCAAGCTGGCCGGCTTTGCCGGCTATGGCTTCTGCAAGAGCCACGCCGCCGCCTTTGCCCAGACGGCCTACCATACCCTGTATCTCCGACACTACTACCCTGCCGAGTACTACTGCGGGCTGCTCAACGCGCGGCCTGGGTACTGGGGGCCGGATGTCATCGTCGGCGACGCCCGGCGCCACGGGGTGCGCATCCTGCCGGTCGATATCAATCTCAGCCGTGCCAGGTGCCAGGTGGAGGGAGAGGGAGCCGTCCGCCTCGGGCTGGAGTACGTGCTGGGCCTGGGAGAGGCGGCCCTCCAGCGCCTGGAGCAGGCGCAGGCGGCGGGACCCTTCCGATCCCTGGAGGACCTCTACCGCCGGGCGCGCCTCAGCCGCGAGCAGATGGAGGCGCTGGTGCGGGCCGGTGCGCTGGACGGCCTCGGCCAGCCGCGGCGGCAGCTGCTGTGGGAGCTGGGGCGCCTGCGCCCTGCGGAAGGCGAGCTGGAGATTGAGATCCCGGAAGGGCGGGCCTCGTTCCCCGAGCTCTCGCTCGAGGAGCGGGTCGCGGCGGACTATGAGCTCCTCGGGCTCCCCGCACACGAGCACGTCATGGTGCTTTTCCGGGACGTCCTGGCGCGCGAGGGCGTCTGCCCGAGCGCCGATCTGCCCTGGCTGCCGAGCGGCGAGCGGGTGCGTGTGGCGGGCGTAGTGGTCATCCGGCAGCAGCCGCCGTCGGCCAAGGGGTTCGTGTTCCTTACTCTGGAGGATGAGGAGGGGCTCATCAACATCATCGTGCGCCCCGACGTCTTTGCGCGCTACCGCGAGCTGATCAAGACCGCCGCCTTTATGATTGTGGACGGGCACATCGAGTGCGAGCACGGTGTCGTGAACGTCATCGCCCATCGGTTCCGGCCGCTGACGCGGGGCCGTGCCACGAGCTGAACTCGCCAGATTGCTCGCATGCAATCCGCGTGCCCGGCAGCGAGCTCGCGGCCCCCTCCGGCGCGAGCCTGCCCCTGCGATGAAACTGTACCCTGAAAGAGTCGCTTTACAGGCGGGCGCTCGCAGGTTACAATCGGGATGCACCACCTTTCCGCCCGTGCCCGATCCGGGCGCGGTTCGTGCGATCCCGAGGTGCCCCATGCCCTACCTTGCCGTCCGCGGCTACCGCATGTACTATGAGGACCACGGCTCAGGCGACCCGCTGGTCCTCCTCCACTCGGGCCTCGCCACCAGCGCGCAGTGGATGCCGTTCGTCCCCCTCTACGCGCAGCGCTACCGCGTGCTGGCAACCGACCGCCGCGGCTACGGCAGGTCCGACCCTCGGCCGGGCTTTAGCGCAGGCTACCTCCACGAGGATGCTTCGGACCTGGCCGCGTTTCTCGACCTGCTGGGGATCACCGGCGCCCGGGTGCTCGGCCACTCGGATGGGGGCACGGTAGCGCTCCTCCTCGCGGCAGCAAGGCCCGACCTTGTGCGCTGCATGGTGCTGGTGGCCGCGCACACGCACGCCGAGGAAAAGACCCTGGAGGGGCTGCGGCGCGCTCAGACCCTGCTGCGCAACTCCCCTGCGCAGCGGGAGCGGCTGGTCCGCCATCTCGGCCCGGGCGGCCCGGCTCTCGCGGAGGCCTGGTACGCCCACTGGCTGGATCCGAAGCAGCAGGGGCTGGAAATCCGGGAGCTGATCGGCTCGATCCGCGTCCCCACCCTGGTCATCCAGGGCGTTGACGACGAGTTCGCCACGCCCGCCCATGCCGAGGGCATCGCCCGGGCCATACCCGGGGCCGAGCTGTGGCTCATCCCCAGCTGCGGGCACAACCCCCAGTTTCAGGTGCCGGAGGCGTTCAACGAGCGGGTGCTGGGGTTTCTGGGGGAGAATTGAGAGGGGGATATCTTGCCCGCCGCACCCCTGCGGACCTAATGTGACGCATGGATATTCTGCGGAATGCCGCGCAAAGGGCGCATGCGATCCACCGAATGAATTCGGGGCTGCGGGGCCTTCGGGCTGCCCAAGGGCAGCCCGAAGGCCAACCGTCGACCGTCGTCGACGGGGAACGGGCCCCGTCCGCGAAGGCGGACGGTTGGCGCCGCAGGCGCCTCTAGCGCGCG
>DYEI01000432.1 GCA_020725765.1 Anaerolinea sp.
CCACCGCGCGGCCCGCAACCCGCAATCAATGTGTGGGTCACATTAGGTGTAGGGCCTTCCTGGGTGCACCATGGGGCGGAGGTTTACCATAACCGCAAACGGCCGGACTCGAGGCCATTCTCTATGAGTGCCCCGGGCTCTGGCAACGCGACGGGGCGCGCCACCAGAGTCCGGGGCACCTTGAATTGCCTTCCCCCTCCGCGAGGCCGGCCTGCGCCAGCTCCGCCGGATCTCCGGAGGCCAGGATCAAGTCGCGGCCTCCCAGGCGGCCGGTGCCAGGCGCAGCCCCTCACGCTGAAGGAGGGAATGGGGAAAGACCATCAGGTCGGACATGGCTCCTCCAACACATCGCGGGGTTAGAGGATAGCCCCACAGTAGAAGGGCTTATCTCTTCTCCAGGAATGCCAGGCTCTCTGCGAACAGCCCCTCTCCCGGCGCAAGCTCGGCGGCCCGCCGGACATCGGCGAGGGCGTCGGGGTTGGAGGGTTCCTGCAGATACCTCGCCCAGCCCCGGAGGAAGCAGGCTTCGGCGAGGTCCGGCCTGGCCTCCAGGGCGCTGGCCGTGGCCCGCGCGAGCCACTCGGCAAGGCTCGCCTCATAGCCCTCGGCCAGGGTGCCGCGCACGAGGGGAGTGTCGGGCCGCCAGATGTCCTCGGGCCTGAGCGGGCGCATGAGCGCCAGGGCGCCCTCATAGTCGCCGTAGAAGACCCGGGCGAGCAGGGGGTAGCCGCCCTCCTGAACCTGCCGCCGGAGTGCCTCAGCGTGCAGGCGGATCAGCGCCGCGTTGGCGGCCAGGATCGGCTCGTACACGCCCGAGGCGACGGCCTGCTCCATGGCGGCCTGCGCGTCCTTCCATAGCCCGGCCTTGGCCAGCGCTACGGCCCGATCGTTCACGGCACGCACCTCCGCCGGCACGCTATCCGGCAGGCCCGAGAGCGTCACCTCGCTACATCCCTGCTCGTCGCAGCGCAGCACCTTCCAGGCGACGTACCGCACGTTGCAGGCGTAGCAAAAGACGTACTCGTCCGACTGGTTGAGGATGACCTCGGACACGCCATCGCCGTCAAAGTCCGATACGTCCCCGGCACCGGGGCTGGAGTGGCAGTGCGAGACCCGACTGACCAGTTGCTGCCAGTCGTACATGAACAGGTCATAGCATCCGCCATGAGCGCCGACCCCGCTCACCACCTCTATCCAAAGGCGCGTGGGCGGGTCGCCGCCGCTGAGGAAGACCTGCCGCACCCCGGAGGGATCGATATAGTCTGGCGACTCGAGCAGGCTATGGCTCACCTTGCGGTATCCCTCGCCGTCTGCGGTGTACACCGCCAGCCAGTGCTCCTGCCCTGGGCCCTCGCCAAAGCCGCGAAAGCCGTAGGTGTAGATGGCCAGGAGCTGCTCGTCCGTGCCGGTTGCCACGAGCGGGAGGACCCCTACCGGCCGGAACGATGCGCGCATCGCCTCAAGCTCCGGTCGCAGCGTCTCTTCGGCTGTTTCGGGATAGGCAAAGAGAAAGCCGAAGACTCGATAGTCGCCGCCGTGCCGGCCGGGTTGGGCATAGAGGAGCTCGCCCCGGGCGCCATCGGCGGTCGTGAAGGTTATTCCCGCCTCCCAGAAGGCATCGGGCGCGGGGGCGATGGAGCCGGTCTCGATGGCGCCGGGAAAGACCTCGGCGAGCGCGGCCCGGGCGCGGCCGCCGAGCGCCTCGGTGGCAGCCCCGACATAGCTCTCGATGGCGACGGCAACCCCTTGTGGGCTGGTGAAGCGCACCCAGCGCCCGCCCCGCTCACTCAGTCGAAGCGCTGAAGGAATGTAGCCGAGCCCCCACCGGCCGTCCAGGTCGGCGTAGGGGGCGGCCAGTGGCTGCTCCTCGCGGGGAGCTGTCGCGCTCGGCTGCAGAACCGGCGTCGGGCCGGCGGATTCGGTCGGCGTCGCTGCTGGCCCTGTCGCCGGCTCACACGACGCCGCCAGCGAGAGGACGAGGAGCGCCATCAGCAGCCCCGAGACCGCTCTCATGGCCTGAACCTCCCGTGGTCGCAGTCCGGCCGCGCCCCGTTGGCATCCGGACCGGTGCTGCCCCTACACTTCCAGAAGCCCGGCAAGCCGGTCGACCATCTCTGAGAGCAACGCAAAGGCGTCCTGCACCGGCCCGGGGGTGGTCATGTCGACCCCCGCGAGGCGCAGCGCTTCGAGCGGGTAGACGGAGCTGCCGGCACTGAGCATCTGCAGATAGCCCTCGACTGCGCCCGGCACCGCGGAGAGGATGCGTCGTGCGAGGGCGCTCGCCGCCGAGATGCCGGTCGTGTACTGGTAGACGTAGTAGTCGGTGTAGAGGTGCATGAAGGTGGCCCAGGCAATGCCGACCCGCTCGCGGTCGAACTGCATCTGGCCGCCATAGCCCTCGGCGAAGAGGTCGGCCAGAAGCCCGATCATGTCGTCGGCCGAGAGGCCTTCGCCCCGCTCCGCCCGCTCGTGCACCTCGAGCTCAAAGCGGGCGAGCGTCGGCATGATGAAGAGGTACCGGTGGAGGTTCGACATCGCCTCCTCGATGACCGCGATCTGCAGCGCCCGGTCGCTCTGCTCGCGCAGCAGATAGGCCCGCACCATAGCCTGGTGAAAGTTCGAGGCGACCTCGGCCACAAAGAGCGAGTAGTCGCTGTAGATCATCGGCTGGGTTTTCCAGGTCAGATACGAGTGCATGGAGTGCCCGAGCTCGTGAGCCAGGGTGCCCAGGCTAAAGATCGTGCCATCAAAGCTCATCACGATAAAGGGGTAGGTGCCCGGGGACCCGTAGGAGAAGGCGCCGGCCGTCTTGCCCTGGTTCGGGTAGACGTCGACCCAGCGCTCCTCGAGGCAGCCGCGCCGCAGGACCTCGACGTACTCCCGGCCCAGCGGTGCAAGGCCGGCACTGATCCAGTCCACGGCCTGCTCGTAGGTCACCGTGGGCCGCTCTCGGGTCAGCGGTGCCCAGACGTCGTACGGGCAGAGCGTCTCGACGCCCAGCGCGCGCCGGCGGACCGCCCAGTAGCGGTGCCAGACCGGCAGGTTGCTCCGGAAGACCTGTACGACGTTATGAAAGACCTCGACCGGCACGTTGCTCTCAAAGAGGGCGGCCTCCAGCGTGGAGCGGTGCCGCCGGGCGCGCATCTGGAAGACGTTCTGCCGGACGGAGGTCAGCAGGTTGCTGGCGAGGGTGTTCTTGAGGGCCAGGTAACCATCGTGATAGCTCTCCCAGGCCGTGCGCCGCGCCTCGCGGTCCGGCTCGGCGAGAATCTTGTCGATCGTGCCCTGCGTGACCTCCAGCTCCGACCCGTCGCTGGCTCGCGCGCTCCGGAAGCGCATATCGGCGTTCGTCAGCATGCTGGCGGTCGCCTCCGGCCCGGCAAAGGGATCGGCCAGCAGGCCGAGGAGCTCTTCGACCTCTGCAGAGCGCAGGTGCGCGGCGCGGCGGAAGAGGTCATCGAAGTAGTGGGCGTAGATGCGCAGGCGCGGCTCGGCCTCCATCCAGCGCTCGATCTGCTCGCGCCCGAGGGCGAGAATCTCGGGCTCTACAAAGGCCACCGCCGCGCGGACACGCCCGAGCAGGCCCGCGGCCTCCGCCTCCATGCGGGCCGCAGCCGGGTCGGCCGTGTCCACGCTGTGGCTCATGCGGGCATACATCACAAGCCTGCCCGTCCGGCAGGCAAGGTCGTCGCGCGCTTCGACGGCGTCGGCGAGCGCCCCTGCTCCGTCCCCGAGGTGGCCCTGCCGGGCTGTGAACTCGGGCAGGCTGGCGGCCACGCCACGGAGCTCAGCGGCCCACGCCTCCGGAGAGGGGTAGACGCTGGGGGCATTCCACGTGTACTGGACGGGAACCTGGCTTCGGCGAGGCAGGGTTTGGGCGGGCATGGGCGTCTCCTCCTTCAGGTAGTGTGGCACAGCTATTATACCGCCATCTCCCCTGCGGGGGCGACTCTCAACTCGTGCGGCGACGCCGCCTTCCTCAGACCGGCACATGCCGGGCTCGCGGTTCCCGCGTGTGACGCCCGGCTCCCGTGGCCTGTCCCCACCCATTCCGCAGTGCACCTCGCCGCCGTGCACGGGGGGCCTGGACAACGCCCGGCCATGCGGCGCTCAGGCACCCCTTCCGCTTCCACGTTCAGGGGCGGACAGCCTTCTTCCGCCATCGCCCGTCAGCAGTCGTGTGGCGCGGCTCGTGCTGCAATACCCCCACCCCCGGC
>DYEI01000433.1 GCA_020725765.1 Anaerolinea sp.
CGGGGGGGGGGGCAGGGGTGGGGGCACTCCTCAGTTGCTGGGCATCGCGGCCGCTGCTCGACGTGTTCCGAGGAGCAGTGTGCGCGGCGGCTGGTCCGCTGAGATGGGAGCTGGTGCCCTATCGCATCCCCCATGGTGCTCTGCAGAGGGAACTGTGGGTAAGGGATGGGCCGCGGCGGGGGCGGGGCGAGGGGCTTAGCCCGTGTGGCGCCATATCACCCTTCAGGGCCGCCAGAGCAAGCGGCAAGGGACGGGGACCTCAAGAGGCCAGACTGGAGCCCTTGCGGCCTGGGTCTGTCGCCCTCTCAGCGCGGGGCGGGGCCAGAGCGAGGGGCCGGCGATGGGGGATCCTTCTGCCTGCACAGACGGATGGAGGCTGTCCACTCCTGAACAGGGAGAGGCCAGGGGGTGGGGGTGCGCCTGGGGCTGCCCATGGTGTGGGGCTGCTCGGGTTGCATGCCGGCTGCGCTGGTACCGAACGTGCTCAACCCCGCTGCCATGCGGGCGCCCAGCCGGCGCCTGTCGACATGGCGGAGGACGCAGCCTCTCGTGCACAGGCCCATTGCACAGATCCTGTTGGGTGAGTGACCGTGGGAATCATCAGGCGTCTGGAACCGGACTATGTGCCGTCGCAGGACGGGGCGGCCGGCGGGGCGGTTGCCCCGCAGACGCCGTACGCCGGAGGCCAGGGCGGCAACGGGCGTGGCGGGTCGGGGCAACGTTACATCGGCGCCGTAGTGTACGGAGGCCTCGACGGGATCGTGACCACCTTTGCCATCGTCAGTGGCGCAGCCGGTGCCGCTCTGGGGTCGACCGTGATCCTCATCCTCGGCGTAGCCAACCTGCTGGCCGATGGATTCTCCATGGCCGCCGGCGCCTATCTCTCGACCAAGAGCGAGCGCGAGTGCTATGAGCGCGAGCGGGCGCGCCGGGTCACGGAGATCGAGCGCGTCCCAGAGCGCGAGCGCGCGTTGCTCGCCGGGGTCTATGAGCGACAGGGATACAGCCGCGGAGAGGCCACCAGCCTCGTGGACATCCAGAGCCGGGATCGCGAACGTCTGGCCAACGCCGCGATGGTTAATCGTCTCGAGTTGCTGCCTGCGGCACGTCGGCCGGGTCTGACGGCTGTCGCCACTTTCATCGCCTTTGTGCTTGCGGGTTCCCTGCCGTTGCTGGCGTTCGTTCTGGGCCTCGTTGTCCCTATCGATGAGGGGAGCGCCCTGCGCATCTCCGTCGCGCTCACCGCGGTGGCTCTGTTTGCGCTGGGGGCGGCAAGGGTGTTGGTAACCAAGCGCAACTGGTGGCGCAGCGGGCTCGAGATGTTGGGAGTGGGCGGCCTCGCTGCAGTGGTGGCCTACGTTGCGGGTCTGCTGCTGAGGCAACTCGGCGCCTCCGGGCAATAAGATCGAGTGCTCCGGATGCATGGCCTTTCGGGCAGCTGACGCGGACATGCGGGGTGGCTGGCGGCGCCTCAACATGCCTGGCATGGGCCTTGCTCGCCGACGGGGAACAATCGTGATGGGGGTGACGATGCGCGTGGGAGAGGTCCGTCCGCAAGTGCAGGTTCTGGAGCGCGGGAGCATCCTCTTTCTGTACCAGCCCAAGCCGGGCGCGGCCACGGTCGGGGGTCCGGATGACCTGGCGCAGCTGTACTTCATGCTGATCCCAGACGATCGCGAGGAGCACAAGAGCCGGGTGTTCGGTCTGCAGAGTGCTGCGATGCCAGTGATAGTGGCGGGAAGCGCCGCACCCGAGGAGCGTGCCCTCGCCGTGGCCGAAGAGACCGCACCAGATCCAAGGGTCGCCATCGACAGGCTGCAGGAGGAGGCGTTGGAGCAGGCGCCCGACACGCGCCCGCGGCCATGGGTCAGGGTGGCTGGCGAGGGGCGTTACGTCCTCCTCCGGCATGGCGCCGATACGCATCTCGCCTATGCCCTGGACAGGCCCGAGCAGCCTGGGGAGGTGCAGGAGGCACTCCGGATCGGCCGGCGCGGAAACTACTTGATCTCGGTCATGCCGCCGGTGGCACAGCCCGAGGGGCAGCCCCTGTACCCGGGCAGGCTCAAGGCTCGCCTCGCGAGGCAGGAGCCAGTGCCTGTTGAGCCGACGGACTATCTGGACTACCAGCATACGCAGGTTCTCCTGCTGGCGGCTGATTCCGACGCAGCGGAGGAGCTGGGAGTGAGGCTCGATGCCGATGCGCAGAACCAGGGCGAAAGGCAGGCCCTGCAGGTCCTTCACAAGGAGGAGCGACAGGCGGCGGGCGAGGGCGTAGCGCTTCTCGAGCCCTTGAGGGAAGGGCACTGGGCGTGACTGGGTGCAAGACTGGGATGGAGGCGTGCCGTGGATAGCGGTGAGATTCTGCGTCGGCTCATGCCCCGGCTGGGAACGGCCGATATCTGGCAGGCGGATCGCAGCATGCTGGTGGTGCTTGGGGCCCTCGCCGATACCCTGTCGCCGAAAGAGGCCTCTGACCTCGCGAGCCAGCTTCCGGACGCCTACCACGACCTGCTTGCGGAGCGCGCGGAGCGGGCTGCGCCGGCACAGCCAACCGATAGGGCGGCCTTCCTCGAAAGGGTGCAGCGCGAGCTGAGCCTGGCCAGCCGCGAGGAAGCGGAGCGGGTGACCGCGGGCGTTCTGTCGGTGCTGAAGGAAGCGGTCACACCGGGAGAGATTGCCGAGGTCGCAGGCGAGGTCGAGCCCGGGCTCCGCGCCATGATCGAGCAGGCATGAGGCCGGGCGCTGCTCAGCCGGTGACGGTCTCGCGCAGCTCCTGTGGGAGCGCTCCGGCTATATCCTCGAGCTCGCCGCGGCTCACCGCCTCCCGGAGCGTTGAGAAGATGGCGCGCGTCACTTCGTCCGCGCGGTCGCGGTGGGCTGGCGCCAGCACGCTGCGCACGTGGTTGGTGAGGCTCTCCATCTCGAGTCGCTCGGGAGGGGTCCACTGGCCCTTTGGGGCCCACATCAGGTCCTTGAGCTCCCCGGGCAGCTGACTTCCCAGGTCATGTGCCTCCTCTGGGGGGATCGCGTCGCGCAGCACGGCCAGCGCAGCGCGCGTGGCGCGCTTGGCCTCGGCCCTCCCGAGGCCGGTTCGCTCCATCACCCTGTGCAGGAACTCTTCCTTATCCATGGCGGCCTGCTCCCGGCGAGAGGTCGGCCAAGGGCGAGCAAGGCGTGTGCCAGGGGGGCGGGGCGGCTCCGGAGGTTATCATCGGCTGAGGTCCTGCTGGGAGCGAGTGCCCCATGCGCTTGGGGCATGCCACGACGAGCGGGGCCTCCTCTGTCTATAGGCCGCCCCGATGCTCCACCCGGAATCAGCCATCCCGCTTGGCTGCTGACCAATGTGGGCCATGCAAGCTCTCCGGAATGTGGCGCATGAGACGCAGGTGGCCACCGTCTGGAAACAGCGGATACTCTCCATCTGCGATGCCCGTCACCCGTGCCGTAGCCGGCCACTCGCAAACTCAGCGATCACTACCTGCCGATCTCCTCGCTACTTCTCTGAATCCCCCGCTTTGTCCAACTTGACGCTCTCTCTGCAGTGTGGTACAAGTACTACAGTTTACTTGCGCACTGGTGGCTGCAGTTGCTATGGGTCACCTGGCGACAGTGGCGAGGGTCCGTCACATGCGTGGCAATAGGGCAGCCAGGTGAGGTAAGCCGTTCCCCTTTCACGACGCAGCTCCTGGTCGCCCGTGTCGAGCCAGAGCGATGCGTTCTGCAGTTGGCCGTGTCCTGGCGGTTTCGTCGTTCGGTCTCGGGTGGGCGCCGTGCATCACAAAGCGTCGCCCGATGCGGATGGAGCGCTTATCCACACTCTCTGGCAGGCTCTAGGCGGGGTACGAAGCATCCTGCAATGAAAAAGGAGTCTGGTATGAAGACACCCACGCTGGTTCTTCTTGTTGCTGCCGTTGCCGCTGGCAGTGCTGTTGCCTGCTTATCCTGTCTGGCCACCGGAGCCATCCAGAGCCTGTCGCCTGCATTCAAAGCAACGGCGACAGTCCGGGCCGTCGTGGCGGCGACGGAGGCAGCCTTGCCGACGGTGACTCCCAAGCCGACGAACACCCCGAGACCGAGCAGCACTTCCAAGCCGACGAATACCCCCAGGCCGACCAACACTCCCAAGCCCACCCATACCCCGGTCACTCCCACTGTGACGCCTCTCCCCCCTACGCAAACTCCCGAGCCTCTGGGTCTGAGCCGCCTCAACCCCGCGCCACTCGGTCAACCTGTCACGGCTGACGACGGCATAGAGATCACGGTGGTGGATGTCAAGCGCGGGGCGGGTGCCTGGGCGGCTATCAAAGGGTACAACATGTTCAACTCCGAGCCGGACGAAGGGATGGAGTACGTGCTCGTCAGGGTGAAAGCCAGATACACAGGTCCTGCGGATAGCACGCACACGTTGTCCGAGTTGCACTTCCGCACTGTTGGTGAGATGGGAGCGATCTACGAGCCGGAGATCTTTGTGGTCCTCGGAAAAGATCTGGCATCCGAGCTCTTCGGCGGCGGTGTCACGGAAGGAGAGCTTGCATTCCAGGTGGTACAGGGCGAGCAAGGTCTTGCGCTAATATACGACTCGGGTGGAGACACGAGGGCGTACTACTGCGGCTTAACTCCTTGACTGGGGACCACGAGTGCACTGAAGCGGCGGCGGGAACGTCGCCTGGCGCGCATGGTCCAGCGAACTCGAAGGGGCGCGGCTCGGGCGCATCGAACGACTGGGATCGTGTTCGGGGTCTGCACGACCTCGGGGTGGACAGGATGCGGCGCAGGGGAGGCAGGCGGCGCGCCGAATGAATACGGGGCTACGGGGCTCTCGGGCGGCCCGAAGCCCAACCATCGATCTCCCTCGACGGGGAACAGGCCCGTCCGCGCAGGTGGGCGATCCGCGCCGCGGGCGACTGTGCCGCGCGAAGCATGCGCAATGCGATCAACGCGCGCCTCGTTGTGGGTGAGCGGGACGGTGCCTGACCTGCGAGACGTGTGTGGGGCCGGCTGGATGGCCGTTATCCAGTCGTTGCCGAAGAGTAACGGGTAACGGGCCACCTCTAAGGGCCGTGCAGTGCCATTCTTCCCGCTGGCGGCCGGGCGACCGGGCAGCGCGATTAGCAACCTCCAAGAGCCTTATGCACGGCACCAGCAGGCGCCTGCCTCGCTCTACAGACACGCTCGCCCGGGCCGTCAACCCTGGCAAGTGGGATTGCCCGCCAAAGGGACTATGCGTCCGGCGACGACGAGAGTGCCGACGGTGTGATGAAGGGACCACTCCCATCTCGACCTGCCATTCCCCATGCGCTGCGCAGAGACGTCCCTCACTCCCCCACATCCAGCCGCAGCTGGCGGCGGTAGAGCTGGCTGTAGAGGCCGTCGTGGCTGAGCAGCTCCTCGTGGCTGCCGACCTCCTTGATGCAGCCATCCTCGAGGGCGATGATCCGGTCGGCGTTGCGGATGGTGCTCAACCGGTGGGCGATGACAAGGGCCGTCCGACCTTTGAGGACCGACTCGAGCGCCTGCTGAATCAGGTACTCGGCTTCGGCGTCGACCGATGAGGTGGCCTCGTCGAGGATGAGGATGCGCGGATTCACGAGGATGGCCCGCGCCAAGGCGAGCCTCTGTTTCTGCCCGCCGCTCAGGCGCACGCCGCGCTCGCCGATCTCGGTATCGTAGCCGTTGGGCAAGTCCATGATAAAGTCGTGAGCATAGGCGGCTTTGGCCGCGGCGATCAGCTCCTCCTCGGTCGCGTCGGGCTTGCCGTAAAGGAGGTTCTCCCGCACGGTCGTGTTGAACAGGAACGTGTCCTGAAGCACTACGGCGAGGTGCCGACGGAGCGAGGCCAGCCTCAACTTGCGCAGGTCATGCCCATCCAGGGTGATCGAGCCGGAGGACGGGTCGTAGAAGCGGCAGATCAGGTTGGCGATGGACGTCTTGCCGGCACCCGAAGGGCCGACGAGCGCAACCGTCTCCCCCGGGCGAATGCAGAAGGAGACATCGCGCAACACTTCCTCGCCCGTGCCGTAGCGGAAGTGGACGTCGTTGAAGCACACCTCGCCCCGCACCTCGGGCAGGTCGATGGCGTCGGGCGCGTCCTGGATGTCGGACGTGGTGTCCAGCAGTTCGAAGATGCGGTCCCCGGCAGCGATAGCCTGCTGGAAGACGTTGTCGATGTCGACCAGCCGCCGCACCGGATCGTAGAACACGGTTACGTAGGAGAGAAAGGCGACCAGGGTGCCTATGGATAGCTCGCCCCGGACCACAGCCTTCGCTCCAAAGCCGAGCACGATGACGGTGCCCATGAGCGAGACCAGGTTCATGGCCGGGAAGAAGAGCGACATGTAGCCGACGCCGGCGACCCGGGCCCGGTAGTAGGCCTCGCTCTCCCCGGCGAACCGCCGCAGTTCGCGCTCCTCCTGAGAAAAGGCCTGCACTACGGGCATCCCCGATAGACGATCCTGCAGCAGGGCGTTGATGCTGCCGAGCTGATCGCGCACCCGCCGGTAGAGCGGCCGTACTCGTCGGTTGAAGGTCCGCAGGCAGACGGCCAGCACCGGCACCGGGAGCATCACCAGAAGCGCAAGGCGCCGATCAAGGAAAAGGAGCACGACGGCCGCCCCAACCAGCCGAAGCAAGTCCACAAAGGTGAGGGCCGTCCCGTGGGTCAGAAAGTGCTCCAGCGCCTCGACGTCGTTCGTTACGCGGGACATCAGCTCGCCGGTGGAGGTTCGCTCAAAGAAGGAGAGCGAGAGGCGCTGCAGGTAGCCGTAGAGGCGCACGCGCATGTCGACGATGACCCGCGCGCCGAGGGCGTGCCGGATGTACATATCCGCCATGCTCAGGAGGGTCAATAGCACGTAGGTGCCTACCAGGGCGCTGAGCAACGCCGCGAGGCGGGTCAGGTCGCGCTCGGCGATGACCCGGTCCACGATGGCCCGCTGGAGCAGCGGGGGCACGAGCCCGACGCCGGCCTGGGCGATGATCAGCACGGTGCTGAGCAGGACGGTCTTCCAGTACGGGAGGAAGAAGAGATACAGGCGTTTGAGGCTGCGCATGGGCTCTTGTTCCTGTGACTGCTCGAGTGCGGGCCCGGCCGGGCGGCCGCCCGCATATGGCGGTGCGGAAGCATTGTAGCACAACTGGCTGCGCTGCGCATCTGGGGGCTTCCAACCGTGCCTTGCTGCTTTGGTCCCCCGGGGCATCAGAGGTATACTGCTCCTGCGCACCTCGTTTGCGCTCAGCACGCCCGCGAAGGGGGTCAATCCGTGCCTATCCGACAGCGCCACTATGGCGGCCCGCAGGATTTCCACCTCATCAACGAGTTCCTCCGCCGCCACTACCAGCCTGGCAACCGCGACGGGAACTGGTTCCACGCCGAGTGGGAGTACGCCTACACCCACCCCTGCTTTGACGAGTCGGCCATCGGTGAGATCGGCCTCTGGGAGCAGGATGGGGAGCTGGTTGCCGCCGCGACCTATGAGTCGCGCCTTGGTGAGGCCTTCTTGCACACCCATCCCGACTATGCGTGGCTCAAGCCCGAGATGCTCGACTATGCCGAGGCGCACCTCAGCGCGGCAGGGCCTGACGGACGAAAGGGTCTGAGGGTCTACGTCTATGATTTTGATCGGGCCTTTACGGACGAAGTGGCCTCCCGGGGGTACCAACCCGAGCCGGATCAGCACCGGCCTCTGTCGCAGTTCGACATCCCCTCGCCTTTCCCCGCCATCTCGCTGCCCGCCGGCTACCGGCTGAAGAGCCTGGCTGACGACAACGATCTGCACAAGGTCAACCGGGTGCTCTGGCGCGGCTTCAATAACCCCGGCGAGCCGCCGGAAGATGACATCGAGGGGCGGCGCAGGATGCAGTCGGGTCCGCACTTTCGCAAGGACCTGACCATCGTGGTTGAGGCGCCCGGGGGTGGCTTTGTCTCGTACTGTGGCATGTGGTACGACGCCACGAACCGCTTTGCCTACGTCGAGCCTGTGGCGACTGACCCGGACTATCGCCGCCGCGGGTTGGGCCGGGCAGCCGTGCTGGAGGGCATCCGGCGCTGTGGCGCGGAGGGCGCCACCGTCGCCTACGTCGGCTCCGAGCAGCCCTTCTATCTCTCCTTTGGCTTTCGCAAGATCTCCACTCAGAACTGCTGGGCAAAGACGCTGTGAGGCGGAACCTGGCGCGAGGGTGCGCCGAAGAGCCCTGCTGCCAGTGAATGATGGCGTGCCGCCTGAGCGGCCGCTGGCCGGCGCGCCCCGGGCGGCATGCGGGGAGTGCCATTCCAGTCCGGTCAGGAGCAGAGCTCTGGCTGCTGAGCAAAGTTACAGAGTGCCTGGCAATGCCGCCAAACAAGAAGAGCCTCCCTGCCATGAGTGGCATCGGAGGCTCTACACTGTGTACTGTGCACAGGCTCCTCGGCGAGGACTCGAACCTCGAACCAACCGGTTAACAGCCGGCCGCTCTGCCTGTTGAGCTACCGAGGATCACGGGGCCATTATACGCGGCTGGGGCTGCGAGGTCAAGTGAGGCTTGTCAGAGACCTTGGTGGTTCTCTGGGCAAGGGACCGGGCTACACGCTCCGCCCCAGACCGGTACGGAACCGTTTAAGGGGGTTGGCGGGTTGGCTGGCGCCGCCCGCGGGCGGCGCCAGCCAACCCGCCAACCCCCACCCAGGAGCCAAGCCGGGCGAGGCTGGAGCTGAGAACGGGGCTGCCACCCAGGCACAGCAGGTTTGTCGAACCCGCACAGGGTTCCGGCAACCCTGGGGTATTCACAAGGAGGCACCCGCTCGGGTGCGGCGGGGCACGAGCGGCCGGCGCTGCGCCTCGCGTATGAGCAGGAAGATGAGGACTGCGGCGAGGCCCCTTCCTGCTGCCGAGGTGACCAGGGCGCTCGAAAAGCCCCAGTGGTCGAAGACAAAGCCGCCAACGAGGGGTCCGACGACGGTCGTCAGCGCTGCGCCCGTGTTATAGAGCGCGCTGTAGAGAGGGCGCTCATCGTCGGGGGTCGTGGCCAGGAGCATGTTGAAGACGGCGAGGTTGTAGCCGGCCCAGGCAAAGCTGCCGATCAGGTTGATGGGCAGCACCTGCCACGGCTCGCGCGGGAACAGCCACAGAAGGGGTAGCAGGGCGATGAACGGGCTGGTCCGGGTCATGGCCCAGCGTAGGCCCCGGCGGTCGACGAGCGGCCCGAAGAAGCGGGTGCCGATCAGGGTGGATGCGGTCTGCACGGTGGTCATGATGCCGACAAAGCCGACGTCGGCGCCGAGGTTCCGCACGACGTACATGCTGAAGAAGGGCCCGACAATCTGCACCGAGATGTTGAGCAGCATGGATATGAGCAGGAAGCGGAGGAACGCGCCGTGCCGCCGTATCTCGGCAAGCAGCTTGCCAAGTGGCAGCCCGGAGGCCCGGCCATCCCGTGGCCCGGCAGTGACCGGGATGCGAGAGTAGAGCAGGATGGCCACCAGCCCTGCCGCCAGGCCGAGGGCGAAGCTGAGCTGGTAGCCGCCGGGAGCGCCTACCAGGGCGATCAGCCTGCCCGCCAACGGGACGACCACCAGCGTGGCCAGGGTCATCACGAAGGTGCGCGAGGAGAAGTAACGTCCCCGCACCTCTTCCGGCACGATGGCTGCCGAGAGCGCCGTCCAGGCCGGAACCCCCAGTTGGGCCAGGGCATCGCGCACGGCTACCAGGACGATCACGGCCCCGATGATGGCTGGTCCCCGCACCAGCCAGGGGAGGACGACGATGAGCGCCATCGCGGCCCGGGCGGCGAGGGAGGTCGCTACGACCAGGCTGCGGTAGCTGGGGAAGCGTGTGGTCAACCGGGCCCCGGGCAGAAACACCAGGGCACCGGCCAGGCCGGAGAGCGAGGCGAGCAGGCCCACCTGTTGGCCTGTGGCTCCGAGAGCGAGGACAAAGACCGACTGGTAGGGGGCGATGAAGGCGTCGCTGATGCTGACGCACAGCCCGTTCAGCAAGAAGAGCAGCATACCGTGGCGGTGGGCCCGGAGGCCCGGCGGGATGACTAGAGAAAGCAGCCCGCGCAGGTGCCGCCCGAGAGCCCGCCGCCCACGCAGAGCCGGGGCTCTGCGCGGAGAACGTGACGCTACCATGGCGTGCGTCCGCGCCTTCTCAATTGCAGAGAACGGGGATGGACCCCGCAGGATTGACCCACGCAAGAGCTGCCGTGGGGTGCTGCCGGCTCCCGGGCCTGTATCTCCGGGTGCACCCCGTCAGCGCTATGGATACAGCCGCCCCAGAGTCCGTGGAAAGGCGATCGCCTCGCGCAGGTGGTCGAGGCCGCATATCCACGCCACCGTGCGCTCCACCCCGAGGCCAAAGCCCGAGTGCGGCACGGCGCCGTATCGCCTCAGGTCGAGGTACCACTCAAAGGCCTGCCGGGGGAGCCCATGCTCGGCGATGCGCCGCTCGAGGAGCTCCAGCCTCGCCGTCCGCTGCCCGCCCCCGATGATCTCGCCATAGCCCTCGGGCGCGAGGAGGTCAACCGACAGCGACAGCTCGGGCCGCTCCGGGTCCTCCTCCATATAGAACGCTTTGCACTGGGCGGGGTAGCGGTGCACAAAAACCGGGCGATCAAAGCGCTGTGCCAGTGCCGTCTCGTGGGGGGCGCCAAAGTCGTCGCCCCAGGTGATGGGCACGCCCTCCCGGTTGAGTATCTCCACCGCCTCATCGTAGGTGATGCGTGGGAAGGGCGGCACGACGTTCCGCAGCAGCGTCGTATCCCGCCCGAGGAACTCGAGCTCGCGGGCTCGCTCGGCCAGGGTCCGCTGGACGATGGCGCTCACGAACTCTTCCTCGACACGCATGCACTCCTCAAGGTCGGCGTAGGCCATCTCGGGCTCGACCATCCAGAACTCGATGAGATGGCGGCGTGTCTTGGACTTTTCGGCCCGAAAGGTTGGCCCGAAGCAGTAGACCTTGCCGAAAGCGGCGATGTTGGCCTCGTTGTAGAGCTGTCCGCTCTGGGTGAGGTAGGCGGGTTCGCCGAAATAGTCCGTCTCGAACAGCGTCGTCGTGCCCTCACAGGCCGCGGGGGTCAGAATCGGCGTGTCGACAAGGGTGAAGCCGTGCGAGTTCAGCCAGGTGCGGATGGCATCCACCACCGTGGCCCGCACGGCGAGGACGGACCGCTGCCGGGGCGAGCGAATCCACAGGTGCCGGTGGTCGAGCAAAAAGTCGATCCCGTGCTCCTTGGGGGTGATGGGGTAGTCCTGTGCGAGCTGCACGATGTGAAAGCTGCTCGCATCGATCTCATAGCCTCCCGGCGCGCGAGGGTCGGCGCGTACCGTGCCGGTGACCTCGCAGGAGGACTCCTGCGTCACCCGGCGCGCCGCCTCAAAGGCCTCGGGCGGGACGTTCTTCTGGAAGACGACGACCTGGATTGTGCCCGTTCCATCGCGGAAGTTGAGAAACTGCAATCGGCCCTTGTCGGTGCGGCTCTGGAGCCACCCCCGCAGATGGACCTCGTGCCCGACGAATCGGTCGATTGTGCTGATGGTCGCTTGCTCGGCCACAGGCTACCTCCGGCGAAATCGGCGGCATTCTATCACGAAAGCGACAGGGGCGTCAAGGAGACGGAACCTCGGGCTGGCTCGGCTGCTGGCTCTGACGGAGCCGTGCCAGAAGGGCCCTCAGCGGTACGACCTCTGCCAGCAGAGCGCGGTCCTCGGCATCAAAGGCGCCGAGCACACCAAGGAGCGTGAGGTATACCGAAGCGCCGAGCAGCACCGCGAGCAGGCTCGAACGGCCAGCCACCACCCAGGAGATAAGCCCCGCTGCCGCGGCCGCTGCCGTCGGCCGCCAGCAGAGTCGAAGCCAGGGTATGGGCGAGAGGTGCTTTCGTACCCCCACATAGAACGGCACGAGCAGGGCGGCCTCGGAGAAGATGTGCACCGCTGCCGCAGCCCGGTAACCGTAGCTCGGGATCAGCACCAGGTTCGCGGCCACGCCACAGGCCAGGCCGATCGCAAAGGCCTTGGTCAGAAACCGCTGCTGATCCAGCGCGATCAGCACGTACTGCGTCACGCTGTTGACGAACCCCAGCGGCATGTACCAGACGATGATCTGCAGCGCTATGGCCGAGTGCGGCAGGTAGGCGGCGCCACCGATCAGCCGGGTCAGTGGGTACGCGACGACGGTGCAGACGAGCGCGATCAAGAGCCCCAGGGAGAAGAGCAGCTTGATCGACAACAGGTAGGCCCGATAGAGCGACTCCCGCGAAGAGGCGGCAAAGCGCGACATGATGGGGAAGATGGCCATGGTGAAGGTCGGCGGGATGATGCCGATGGCATCGACCAGCTTGTAGGATACCGAGTACCACCCCACCACTGCGCTGCCCCACATGCGCTCCAGGATGAAGTAGTCGACCTTGAAGAAGAGCGTCGCGAGCAGGTGGTTGATCATCAGCGGATAGGCCTCGAGCGCCATGCGCCGCGGCAGGCCGACGCGTCTCTCCCGATGGGGCCGGAAGAAGAGCACGGCGACCAGCGCGAGGAGGATGGCCATGGTGACGGTGTTGACGGCGATCGAGGTCCCGGCCAGCCCCACGAACCCCCAGCCCAGGAGGAGCGCTGCCGCGCCCAGGGCGACCTTGAGCACAGTCGTGATCGAGCTGACGACTGCGGGGATGACCATGACCTCGAAGGCCATAAAGACGGCGCTCAGGCCCGCCGAGATGCTCGACGGAACCAGCCCCATCGCCAGCAGGATGATGGCCAGGGTCGTGTCCCCGGCGGGACGGTAGATGACCAGGAAGAGGGCCAGGAGCGGCGCGGCCGCGGCTGCCAGCCCCAGGCGCAGGACAGTCGTGTTCCAGAGGTAGGCGTTGGCATCCTCGCGGTTGCGCGCGACCTCGCGGGTCAGCAGGGTATTGAGGCCAAAGTTCGTCACGACCTCGAGGAGCACGGCCACGTACACTGCAAAGGCGTACTTCCCCGCATCCCCCGGGCCGAGCAGGCGGAGCATGAGCATGGCAAAGACCATGTCCACGCCCTTGTTCAGCAGCTGCAGGGCGAGCGGTACCACGGTGTTCTTGGCCACGCGTCGGGCGGCGTGCTCGTCGGCAGGCGGGCGGAAGGCGCCTGCCCAGACCCAGGCGCCGGCGACGAGCACGAGCGAGACCCCCGCGATGAATGACATGAAGAGCCCGGTCTTGAGCGACCCCGGTGAGTACTTGAACCGCACCGTCTGCGGACCTGCCGGCAGGAGCACGGCCCGCACCGTGCCGTCGGCGCGGAGGATCTGGAGGGCCTGCTCTTCACCGGTGGCATCCGGACGGGTGTAGGCGACCCAGCCCGGGAAGTAGCTATCCGCCAGGACGAGGAACCCCGGGGCCGGCATGTCGACGTGAAGGCGAACCTGGTTGGGCGAAAGCTCCAGGAACGTCACCTCTGGCGGGGTGGGTGCAACCTCCGGAGGAGTCCACCCCGTCGGCGCCTCCTCCAGCAACACGGCCTCGCGGGGATCTGCCTGGGCGAGGGCCTCGAGGAGGCTCTGGCGATCTTTGAATATGCGGGCCTCAAAGGTTACGAAGGCCCTCGGCAGGGCATCGTCGTTGCGGTAGACGCGCAGGTCGCCGTCGTGCACGAGGGTATAGCCGGGGCGGTCGATGGTCTGCTCGGTCAGGACGTAGCGCACGTTCAGGAGGTCCAGTATTGGAGAGTCGAGCGACTCCTCTCGCTTCAGCCGGGCGATCTGGTTATAGAGCAGCTCCTGTGGGCCGACCAGCTCCATGACATCGCAGTACTGCCGCAGGATAATCGAATCGTACCCGCGCACGTCCTGCAGGCCGTAGAGCATGTTGGTGTTAGCCGGGAGGGGCTTGGTGCTCTCTGTATCGTAGACGGTGATGCGGAAGGGTTGCGGTTGCTGCTCAAGATAGCCGATCGCGGGCGGCCTCAGGCTGAGAGGCTCAGCGCTCACGGCCGGCATGAGTCCGCGGAACCAGGCGGCCGGGTCGAGGAAGAGCACGGCCAGCAGGGCGAGGCCCCACACCTGCCGGAGGCGTCTGCTTCGGCGCAGGAGGCAGCGCGCGCCAAGGAGCACCGCCGCAGCGCCCGCCAGGCACCCGGCGAGCAGGAGCAGGTTCCTCGCCTGGTAGGACAGAAACATGCGCCCATCCGCAAAGACCTCCGACGCCCTTGCCAGGCGCGCCACTGCCCGGTCGGCCAGGGGCACGGCGAGCTGTGGGAGGGCCCGTGCCCCGGCCACGGTGGCGATGGCCGCCAGCGCACCTACCGCCGCCAGGAGGCCCAGAGCATCGTGGAGGCGCGCGCGGCTGCGCTGTGCCAGGGTCTCGACGATGGCGTCGACACCCATGGCTGCGAGGATGGCTACTGCAACCGTGTACGGGAATACCCAGCGGAAGGGGGAGTGAAGCTGCCGGATGCCGGGGAGCTGGTAGAGCAGCCAGTAGGTCGGCAGGCCGAAGACCAGGCTCAGGCTGAAGAGCGCCAGGACGATGAAGAACCAGGCCTGCCTCCGCGGGCGACGCAGGGCTCCGACGAGCGCGAGCAGAAGCGCAAGGATCGAGATATAGGCCCCGCCCTCGACATAGTTCTTGATGCCCCACTCCGTGGACTTGAGCAGGCCCAGACTGTTACGCAGCGTCGGCAGCACCTGACCGGTGTACAGGTCCACATAGCTGTGGTGACTCGGGTTGCCGAAAAAGTCGGGGATCAGGAAGGCGATCAGCTGCCGGAACGGATAGCTCCACCCGACTATCTGTTCATAGGAAACAGAGCCCTCCCGAAAGCTCTTGGTCACGAGTTCGTAGAGGGGCAACAGTTGCATGGCGGCGAGACCAAGGCCGAGGAGCACCGTCACTGCCAGCAAGCTGGCAAAGGCGATCATGCCCCGCCACCGCCTGCGGAGCGCAAACTGGCCGGCCGCCCGCCAGGCTGCGTATGCGGCGAGGACCAGCAGGTTGTAGTACAGGAACTCGACGTGCCCGGCCAGCACCTGACACCCCAGCGCCAGACTGCCGAGGACCACCCAGGGGAGGGGTGCGCGCAGCGCCAGGCGGCGTCCTTGCGAGCCTGCATCTCTCACAGCCTGCACCAGGCGCTCGGCTATGGCCAGGAGGAAGGGAAGCCAGGCCGCCGTGGCGATGACCATCGGGAAGACGGTGCTGACGAGCATAAAGCCGCTGAAGGCGAAGGCGAGTCCTCCGGCAGCTGAAGCCAGCCGGGAAAGCCGGATTGTGCGCGCGTAGAAGTAGAGGCTGAGCCCGGCGAGCAGGAGCTGGGACACAGTGAACAGCCCATAGGCGCGGCTCAGCGGCACCACATAGTAGACCAGGCTGAACGGGTACAACGCCGAGTGCTGGCCCGCGGCAAGGAAGGGCACGCCGGAGAGGATGTAGGGGTTCCAGAGCGGAAGCTGCCCGGCCCGCAGGCACTCCAAGACGAACTGCTTCCAGACATAGTTTTCGAAAACCAGGTCGGTCACCAGGCTGTTGTGAGGAGCGGCAAAGCCCTCTGGCGCGAGGGAGCGCCATGGCTGGTGCATGTACAGGGCGTCGGCGGGGAGCATCGTCCGATCGCCCACCGTCACCGGCCAGTAGAAGATGAGCAGGAGGAGGAGCAAACCGCCTGCAAAGGCCAGGTGTCGCAGATAGCGTGAACTCGAGGGCAAGCCGCTCTCCTTGTGTGTCGACGATGCGCTGCGCCCGGGTTATCCAGACTTGGCAATGGCAGGGAGCCGGCGCCGGCCGAGCGAAGCGCCGGCTGGATTATAGGCCGGGCATGGGAGAGCGTCAAAGGTCTGCAGCGCGGCGCGTGTCGCGGGTTCGAGGCAGGCCCATGGGTGCTGCTGGCCCAGAACTTGCAGGGGCGCTGCGCCGACGGACAGGCCCGGCCAGAAGGCCGATTGCGAGATATCGCGTCCTGCAGTATAATGCCGCTGAGGGGCCGGTGCGCAAGGCCCTGCGACCGGGGCAGTCCTCCGCAGAAGGCCCGTCCGGGCTGATCGGCTCACCAGTACGGGCATGAGCTGCATCGCACGCGAGGGCTCGTGCACGGGTTCGGTAGAGGGTGAGAAGTGCAGGTCAGGCCCGGCCGCGCGAGCCCGGGCACCGACCGCCAGCAGACCTCCGGTAGGAGCAGACCATCGCCCGTGTCGTCGGATGTGAGACAGCATCGGCGGCCGGAGTGTGATCTGATCACGGTCACATGGGTGCCCTCGGACCTTCTTGTCGGCACGTCGGACGACGTCTCATCTGCGCGAGTAGAGTGCCTGCGGAGGTAGAGCTCGTGAGGTTGCAGGGCGGAGAGGGCAGAGCGGCGCGAGGCCGCACGCTCCGGGTCGGCAAGGTGGCGCTGGATACCGCGTCGCGCACGCTCGATGTGGATGGCAGGCTTTATACGCTGACGCCAAAGCAGTTCCAGCTGCTCAGCCTCTTTATGAGCCACCCGGGCAAGACGTTCACCCGCAAGCAGATCATGAAGGACGTGTGGGACACGGACTATACGGGCGACACACGGACCCTCGACGTGCACGTGCACTGGCTCAGGCAGAAGCTCGGCGACCTGCCCGGTCCTCCCCGATACATCCTCACCGTTCGCCGCGTTGGATACCGCTTTGTGGATCCTGAGGCTTCCCCGTCCGAGCCATCGAAGGGATGGGCCACGCCAGCAACAGGCCGATAGCCGAGTTGCTCACGCTACCTTGAGCGAGGGGGCACGCCGCCGACCGCATGCCGGATTGGCCGCCCTTCCCCTGGCTCACCGGCGGCTCGCGCCTCCGGGTTGCTGCCGCAGCAGCCCGATCCAGAAGTGGTTGGGCAACACGTTCGGCGCCCGCAGGATCCGCACCCCTCGCCACTCCATCTCCCCGTCGATGCAAGAGTCGTGCACGTAGCAGCGGTTGGGCCGCTCGCCGAACTTGCGCTCGTAGCAGGCCGCCGCTTCTTCGATCTTGGCCGTGAGGGGCCTGCGAGCGTCGCCATCGTACCACAACAGCCCGAACTCCAGTCGTTCAGCCATGGGTGCTCACTCCCCATACGTCCGCGATCAGGTCATGGTAGAGGTCGACCGTTCCGCGGTCGCAGCGAAGGCGAAAGTACCGGCGCTCACGCCGATGGGGTCCCTTGCCTTCCGCCGTTGTCCAGCAGCGAAGGACCTGGTGCACGTCGTAGCGCTGCCCTCGCCAGGTGAAGGCTTCCGGCAGGAAGGCATAGCGCTTGCGCTCGATACGCACGGGCTCTTCTCTGATGCGTCTCAACGGACCCTCCTCGATCAGCACGATTCGTCACCGATGATCCGGTACTGGCGGGGTGCCGATGCCATAGCGGCCGGCAGGGTCTCAGGGCTCTCGCGCCAGGCCGGTCCGACTGACGGTACGGGACCGGTGGTGACGACATAGATCGGAGGCGCCGCCGGCATCCTCGGCTCAGCCTGCACGCTCGTCTGCGAGCGACGGGATAGGGCCAGGATGATGGCGCTCGTCGGCACGCCGGCCGCTACACCGCACACTACTCCGATGACTACAGCCATCGCTTCGGCGCTCATCCGATTCCCGACGATAATGGCGAGCACCGCCGAAAAGACGATAGCGGCCCAGGCCAGGACCCTCTTGCTGCTCATGAGCGCCCTCCCTTCAGCAGTGGATCTGCTTCTCCTTCACCCTCCTGGGGTGTCAGCCCGCAGGCGACAGCTACCGCGTAGAGCGCCGCCCGATAGCCGCGCCTGTACGCCTGCAGTAGCCTCGGATCGCTGGCACTCTCTTCGGCCTGTGCGAGCGACAGAGTGCTCGCCCGTTCCGCCGCCATGAGGATGTGCTTGATGTCCTCTCTGAACCAGATGTCCAGACTCATACGATGCTCCTCTTTCTCCCCGTCTGTGGCTCGCCGGCCGGAGCGCATCCTTCGACCCTCGGTGCCGCCAGCCAGCGGCGCGAGGTGTGGCCGCTCTCCCGGAGCCGCGCGACGAGCGAGCGCACTTCGTCGGCTGTGATGTATGCCGCCTGGAACCGGAGGCACTGACCACGGTGCACGAGCACAAAATCGCCGCGGCCCAACAACCGTTCGGCCCGAGTTCCGGGCACGCCGGCGGCGACGCGGGCGTCATCGGCCGAAGTCACGCTTCCCACGAGCCGCACGGGAAAGTTGGCCTTCATGAGAGGCCCAAGCAGCGAGGCGCTCGGCTTCTGCGTCGCAGCGATCACGTGAATGCTCGCCTCACGACCACGCTGGGTCAGCCGGGTCAGGGCGTCGACCGCCGGGTCACCAATGGAGGCAACGACTTCTGCCAGCTCGTCGATCACCACGACCAGGCGGGGCGCGCAAATGCCCTCCCGGTCGCGCCGCAGCATCTCTGCGACCAGCCAGGAGAGCCGCTCCTCGATCTGTAGGGGTTCGCAGCAGATGGGCGAGAGCAGGTGCGGCAGACCCTCGAAAGGCAAGAGGCCCCGGCCCTTGGGGTCGATGAGGACCATCTGGACCTGCCCGAGGTGGTTGTGCGCCGCCAGCGAGGCGACGATGGTGCGGACGAGCGCCGTCTTGCCAGAGCCGGTCGAGCCTGCGATGAGGACGTGCGCGACATCTGCCCCCGCGAGCGCGAGCAGCAGAGGCGTACCGTCATCGCCGAGGCCGAGGACGGCAGTGCAGGACGGTATGTGCCCGAGCCTGGAACACAGCGGCAAGAGGGCGACCGGCGCCGGATCGGCGCGGGGCAACTCGACCGCCACAACACCATGGTCGCGGGCGATCCGGCAGGAGGGCACATCCAGTGCCAGGGCGATCTCTTCCGCGAGCCCGAGGAGCCGACGCAGGCGTACCCCCGGTGCTGGGGCGAGGTGGTAGCGTACCTGGCGCGGAGTCACGACACCCCCGGTCACCCGTACCGGCGCCCGATGGGAGGCGAGGACCGCTTCGATGCGATTGGCCTGCAAGTCGAGATTGATACGCCGCAAGGGGGTCCTCCTCAGTGCAGTAGAACAAGTGTGCTAGCATTATAGCAGAACAGTTGTTCTGTGTCAAGGGGCAGATTGGCAGGTGTGCATCCAAGATCGGTCAGCAGATTCGCAGCCAGCCAGCCAGCGGGCGTGCCCTGTCGGCAACCGGGCTTTACGCTTCGCTGAACCCCGGTGCAGGACCTTTTCTTAGGGGTTTGGGGGTTGGCGTCTGGCCGCCCACAGGGCGGCCAGACGCCAACCCCCAAACCCCATCCTGGGCTAGGGCCGGGCTGCCGCGCAGCAAGACACCCGGCTGCAGCCCACGCATTGACGGATCTTGGATGCACCCGGCGCGAGTCGTTTTTTGCCCTTTCCCCAAACCCATGCTATAATACCTTTGCCACCGACCCCCACGGGCGGTGAGCGTTCCCTGTAGTTCGTGTGGTGTTGTCGCTTGGATCGCGGGTGCGACCGAGACGGCAGGAAGAGTGGGTTCCGCCCTTCAGACTTCCCTCCGGCCTCCGGAAGCGCCCCGGGGGCTTTTTATTTGCCCCTCGCACAAGGATGCGGCGCATGTCCGACCTTCTGATCCGTGTCGAAGGCGTGTCCTTCAGCTACCGGCCGGAGGACTCAACCGCCCCTCTGGCGCTCAAGGATATCAACCTGACTATCGCCCGCGGCGAGTACGTGGCGATCATCGGGCATAACGGCTCCGGCAAGTCCACGCTGGCGCGCCATCTCAACGCGCTGCTCGTGCCGACGCGCGGCGACGTGTGGGTCGGCCCGTGGAACACGCGCGATGCGCGCTGCCGCCGGGATATCCGCCGCACCGTGGGTATGGTCTTCCAGGTCCCCGACAACCAGATTGTGGCCACGACGGTCGAGGATGACGTGGCCTTTGGCCCCGAGAACCTCGGCGTGCCGGAGGAGGAGCTGGCCGTGCGCGTGCGCGAGGCCCTGGAGACGGTCGGCCTCTGGGAAGAGCGCCGACGCCCGCCCCATCAGCTCTCCGCCGGCCAGAAGCAGCGCCTCGCCATCGCCGGCGTGATCGCCATGCGGCCAGAGTGCCTGGTGCTGGATGAGGCGACCTCGCTTCTCGACCCGCAGGGCCGGGCAGACCTGCTGGCCACCCTGCGCCGGCTCCATGCTGCGGGCACGACTATCGTGGCCATCACCCACCACATGGCCGAGGCGACCGAGGCCGATCGCGTCATCATCCTCGAGGCAGGGCGGATCGCCCTCCAAGGCACGCCCCGCGAGGTCTTTGCCCGGGCCGAGGCCCTGGAGCGCCTGGGGCTGGACGTGCCGCCGGTGAGCGCCCTGGCCAACGCCCTGCACCGCCGGAGGCCGGATTTCCCTGCCGACCTCCTGACCGTCTCCGAGCTGGCCGAGGCGGTCGCCGAGCGCTGGACGGAGGCTGTGCCATGAGCGAGCCGTTGATCCGTGCGCAGGGCCTGCGCTACACCTACATGGCCGATACGCCGCTCGCGGTCGAGGCGCTAAAGGGGGTTGACCTCGAGGTCTGGCCAGGCGAGGCCATCGGGCTGATCGGGCCGGCCGGTGCCGGAAAATCGACGCTCGTGCAGCACCTCAACGGGCTGCTGCGCCCGCGTGCCAGCGGTCAGCTCTGGATCGACGGGCAGGACATGGGGGACCCGCGGGTCGACGCCCGTCCCCTGCGGCGGCGGATCGGGCTCGTCTTCCAGCGGCCCGAGGACCAGCTCTTCAAGACGCTGGTCGGCGACGACATTGCCTTCGGCCCGAAGCAGCTCGGCCTGCCGCGGGAGGAGGTCCGCGAGCGCGTGCGCTGGGCAATGGAGATGGTCGGCCTGGACTTTCGCACGTTTGTGGACCGGCCGGTCGTCTCCCTGAGCGGGGGCGAGCGGCGCCGGGCCGCCATCGCCGGGACGCTGGCGCTGCGGCCCTCGACGCTGATCCTCGACGAGGCGACCAGCGGGCTCGATCCCCGCGGCCGCCGCCAACTGCTGGACCTCTTGCGGCGCCTGCATCAGGAGGAGGGGACTACCATCATCCTGGTGACGACGCACATGGAGGACCTGGTCGGCCTCGCCGGGCGCGTAGTAGTCCTTGCCGGCGGGCAGACGGTCCTCGAGGGCTCGCTGCGGGAGGTGTACGGACAGGCGGAGTTGCTCCGTCGTCACGGCCTCGGCGTGCCGCAGATGGCCGAGGTCGGCGAGGCGCTGGCGGCGCGGGGGTGCAGGCTGTCTCGTGTGCCCCTGACGGTGCAAGAGGCCGAGGAGGAGATCGCTCCCCGGCTGGGGGTGAGCTGTGGAGTCGTTTGAGGTCTTCAGGCACGTCACCATCGGGCAGTACCTGCCGGGCGAATCGCTGGTGCACCGGCTGGACCCGCGGGCCAAGATCACGGTGGTGCTTCTGCTGATCGCGGCAGTGACCTTCAGCACGTCCTATACGGCGCATCTGGCGCTGCTCGCCCTGACGCTGGGCCTCATCGCCCTGGCCAATCTGCCGGTGCGCTACATCGTCTCAGGGGTCAGGCCGGCGGTCCCCTTTATCCTGCTCCTGGCCCTGATGCAGCTGTTCGTCTATGGCGAGGCGGCGGCGAGCGCGGTCCGGGGCAGCGCGGTGCTGTGGCAGTGGGGCGTCCTGCGGGTCACGGCGGGCAGCCTGCGGCTGACGCTGGTGTCGCTGGCGCGGCTATTGGAGCTCCTGCTGCTCGTCAGCCTGCTGACGAACGCCACGCCGACGACGAGCCTCACTTACGGCATCGAGAGCATGCTCCGCCCCTTTGCACGGCTGGGCCTGCCGGCCCACGAGCTATCGCTCATCGGGACCATTGCCCTGCGCTTTGTGCCGGTGCTCGGAGAGCAGTTCGAGACGATCCTCAAGGCGCAGGCCTCGCGCGGCGCGAATCTGCGGCTCGGCGGAAGGCTGCACTTTATCCGCAGCGCGCAGCAGATGGTGGTGCTCCTCGTGCCGCTCTTTCTGAACGCGCTGCTCCGGGCCGAGGACCTGATCCTGGCCATGGAGGCCCGCTGCTATGGGGGCGGCAGGGGCCGCAGCCACTATGTGCGGCTACGCCTGCGCGGGCCGGACTATGCGGCCATGGCGCTGGCGCTGGTTTTCACCGCGGCCGTGTTGGCCGCGCGGAATGCCCTTCCCTGAGAGGGCCATACAAGGAGGGAGGTCTCACATGAACTCGCTGCTCACCATCCGCAGGATCGTCGTGGCCGGGCTCCTGGGAGCCATCACCATCCTGCTGGGCGCGACGCGGGCGGGGTTCATCCCGGTGCCGACGCCCCTTGGCGATGCGACCATCATGCACATCCCCGTGATCATTGGGGGCATACTGGATGGCTGGCTGGTCGGCGCCATCCTGGGGCTCTTTTTCGGCATCTTTAGCTTTATCCACGCGACCATACCGATGTTCAAGGATCCGCTGGTGGTCTTTTTGCCGCGCATCCTCATCGGGATCACCACCGCCCTGGTGTACC
The DNA here is from genome assembly GCA_020725765.1 of Anaerolinea sp. Classification (GTDB taxonomy): domain Bacteria; phylum Chloroflexota; class Anaerolineae; order SpSt-313; family SpSt-313; genus SpSt-313. The sequence continues at coordinate 22,379 of DYEI01000433.1, forward strand.
GAGGGCTCAGACGCTCGAACGAGGTCGTCGCCGTGATTGTGGCCACGGTAGTCGGCACGCTGACCAACACCGTTGGCGTGCTGGGCATCGGCGTGCTGCGCGGCTACCTGCCGCTGCCGGCGGCCGTGGGCTTTGGCGTGGCGGCGGCCATTCCGGAGACGATCCTGGCGGCCATTATCGTGGTCGCTGTCGTCCTCGCCTGGCGGGGCGTGACGGCGCGGCGGCGTACCGCGGATTTGTGATGGAGAAAGGGGTTATATGCTACTCTGCATTGACGTCGGCAACACCAACATCGTGCTGGGCCTCTACGACGGCGACAACCTGCACCATCACTGGCGGATCGCTACCGATACCGACAAGATGGCCGACGAGTACGCCGTGCTTCTTCTGGAGCTCTTTGCCTTCGGCAATGTGAGCCTCAGCGACGTGGAGGGTGCCGTTGTAGCCAGCGTGGTGCCACCCCTCACCGGCACCTTCCAGGAGGTATGTCAGGCGACCTTTGGGAAGGCCCCGCTGGTGGTCGATGCGGGGGTCAAGACGGGTGTGCGCATCCGCACCGATAACCCCCGCGAGGTCGGCGCCGACCTCGTCGTCGATGCGGCGGCTGCCTACCGCCTGTACGGGGGGCCGGCCTGCGTGGTGGATTTCGGCACGGCGACCAAGTTCAGCGCCGTCTCCGAAGAGGGCGACTTTTTGGGGTGTGCCATCGCGCCGGGGCTGCGCATCTCTGCCGAGGCCCTGTACCGGTTCACCGCCAAGCTCCCGCGCATCGACCTGGCGAGGCCGCCGTCGGCCATCGGCCGCAACACGGTGCACAGCATGCAGGCGGGGCTGATCTTTGGCTTTACGGACATGGTCGAGGGGATGGTCGCGCGCTTTCGCAAGGAGCTGGGCGACAACATGCTGGTCGTCGCGACCGGCGGGCTGGCCCAGCTCATCGCCCAGGAGACGCGCGCCATCAAGATCGTGGACCCCTGGCTGACGCTCAAGGGGCTGCGAATCATCTGGGACCTGAACCGCGGCTGAGCTGCTCCAGGATTCGTCGAACGGCCCGACCGAGCTTGCCGAGAGGCGCGCGAAGGTCGGGCCACGCGTCAGGGTAACACAGGCTTGCCGCGAGGGCGCACCCGCCGCCGATCCATAGCAGGTAGACGTCGGCCAGGTCGGCGACGGGCAGGCCAGGGATGTGCAGGTAATCCAGGATCTGGCCGCGCAGCAGGAGGTCGCCCGCTTTGCCCAGCGCCCCGGCGAAGAGGCCCAGGAAGGCGGCGTCGGCCCAGGCAACCGGCCGGTCGTGGACGGCATAGTGCCGGTACCCGAGGAGCGAAAGCGGGACAAGCGCCACGGCCAGCGCCGTCACGAACGGCTTGGCCCCGCGGATGGCCAGCATAGTGCCGTAGACGTTGTACACCGGATCGATGGCCACGAGCCCAGGCACGGCGGGCAGCGGCCGGCCACCGGCGACCGTCGCCTCGATCCAGGCCTTGGTCGCGAGGTCCGCTGCCGCGAGAGCCACACCCGCCGCGACGAGGGCAGGCAGAGGTGCGCGATGCTGACGGCGCTCGCAGGCTGCGAGCCCGCAGCTTCCGAGGTAGAGGAGGACCGCCGGCCACAGCGCCGCGAGCCCTTCGCCGGGGGAGCGGAACTGGCCGGCTACCGCCGCATAGGCGATGTAAGCGGCCCATAGCCCCGGCACCGCCATCCCTGGCCACGTCGGCCACAGCCAGGTCCACGGCCGGGAAGGGGGCCGATGAGGGATGTTGACGCGGTTGGGGTCGTTGGTCATTGGGAGGCACACCCTCCTCCATAGACCTGCCGCCCCGTACCGTCCGGAGGCGGGCAGGCTCCCCGCTCCCATTGTGGCCACTTGCCTTCGGGCGCCGGCCCCCTCCAATTCCCCCGTGCCGGGGGAACGGTAGGGGGTGGCGCCCCTCGCCCGCCGCGGAGCCATGACCCCCCACCGTCCCCCCGAAACGGTGGGATAGGCCCGTCTCGCCCGCTGCGGTCATCTGCCTCTGGCGCTGGCCCCCTCCAATTCCCCCGCGTCGGGGGAACGGTAGGGGGTCTCTTGTGCGCGCGAGGCTTACTCCGCTTCCTCCTCGGCGCCGGGCGCCAGGTCCTCCAGTTGCCCGTTCGCCAGCAGCTGCCGCACACGCAGTTCGGCCTGCTCCAGCTGCTCGTTGCAGCGGCGCGCGAGGAGGATCCCCCGCTCGAACAGGCTCAGCGACTCTTCCAGGCTGAGGCCCCCTTCCTGCAGGCGGGCCACAACCTTCTCGAGTTCCTCATAACCCGCCTCAAAGGTCAGATCGTCTGCGGTCATGAAGCTTCTCCTGTGACGGGGTTGCCCCTCTCTGTGAGCCCCCTGATGCACGAGGCAGGGCGCCCCACGGCAATCGGCGAATGAGGTCCGCGTCTGGGCCGTACACCGACGGGGAATGTCCCCGTCCGCGGCGCGCGCCGCCGACTTGTGGCCGTCGGCCAACTGGGAGATTGCCCCCGCGCTCAACGGGCTTCGCAACACCGCCTCGGACGCTCGGCCGAGGCCCCCTCACCCGCGGCCGCGCTCTGCCGCCAACTCGGCCCTATGTCACCTCCGGGCCGACGAGGGCCTCTTCGCTGCGGGCGGCGAACTCGCCATCGGCGACGCGCACACGCAAGCGTTCCCCCGGCGGCGCCTGCCGCACAGAGCGCACAATCACGCCAGTGCGATGCTGGGCGACCAGCGCATAGCCCCGCTCCAGCGTGGCCTGGGGGCTCAGCTGCCCAAGCCGGCCCTCCAGGCCCTCCAGATGGGCCCGTCGCAGGGCCAGGCTGTTGCGCAGCGCGAGGGCCATGGCACGCTCGAGCTCGTCGAGGCGCTGGCGGCTGCGGTTCAGCATGCCCTGGGGTGAGGCCCGGCGGAGCGCCTCTTCAGCGTGGTGCAGGTCACGCCAGGCCCGGTCCAGCAGGTGCCGCGTGGAGCCGAGCAGCGCCTCCGTGAGCTGATCGACCGACTCCCGCAGTTCCTCGCAATCGGGGACGGCGATCTCCGCGGCTGCCGAGGGGGTTGGGGCGCGGACGTCGGCGACAAAATCGGCGATGGTAAAGTCAATCTCATGGCCGACGCCGGTGATGACCGGCTTGGGGCAGGCAGCGATGGCCCGTGCCAGCTGCTCGTCGTTAAAAGCCCACAGGTCCTCGATCGAGCCTCCGCCTCGGGCGATCAGGATCACATCCACGTCGCCCCGTTGGGCGAGCAGTTGCAGCGCCGCGATGAGCTGCGCGGGCGCCTCAGCCCCCTGTACGGCGCTCGGCGCAAGCACCACCTCCGCGAGCGGATAGCGCCGCGAGAGCACCCGGCAGATGTCGCGCCAGGCGGCTCCTGCCGGCGAGGTCACGACCCCGAGCCGTCGGGGAAAGCGGGGCAGCGGCCGCTTGCGGGAGGGGTCAAAGAGGCCCTCAGCCTCGAGCTTTTTCTTCAGGCGCTCCAACTCCAGTGCCAGGGCTCCGGCGCCGGCCTTCTGCAGCTCGTCCACGTAGAGCTGACAGGTCCCCCGCGCCTCGTACATCGACACATAGCCGTGCGCCAGCACGGCGTCGCCGTCACGGGGCCTGAAGCCCAGGCGCGCCGCGTGCGCACGCCAGATCACACAGTTGATCGCCGCCTCACCGTCCTTCAGGGTGAAGTAGACGTGGCCCGAGGGATAGGCGCGCCAGTTGGAGATCTCGCCCTCCAGCCAGAGGTCGCGGAGCAGCTCGTCCGAATCGAGCAACTCCTTGATGTAGGCAGTGATCTGGCCGACCCGATAGATGCGCATGTTGCGATTATAGCATGGGATGCGCGGCAGGGAAAACCCAACTCGTTACGCTCTCGGCCGCGCCGGCATCCCTCAGAGGCTTGCACAGAGCCCCCAACCGTGGTACGATAGCGTGGCGCTGTGCCCGACATGAAGCCGGCCGGACCGGCCACTCAGCAGCCGCCCGACAAGGAGGGGATCGCCGTGGTGCTGGGCTACTTCACCCTCGTACTGCACTCTCACCTGCCGTACGTGCGGCTGGCAGGTCGCTGGCCGCATGGCGAGGAGATGCTCCATCAGGCCATCGCCGAGACCTACATTCCTCTCCTCAACGCGCTCTACGATCTGAAGGCGGAGGGGCTCCACCCTCGCCTCACCATCGGACTCACGCCCATCCTCCTCGAGCAGCTGGCCGATGAGGATGTGCGCGCCCACTTTGACATGTACCTGGAAGAGCGCCTGACACTCGTCGAGGCCGACCTCGTCCGCTTCGAGGCGGGCCGGCAGACGCACGAAGCCTACCTGGCCCGCTTTTACCGCGATTGGTACGCCGGCATCCGCGACTCCTTCCGTGACCGCTATCAGCGCGACCTCGTAGGCGCCTTTGCGCGGCTGCAGGAGGAGGGCAACCTCGATATCATCACCAGCGCGGCCACTCACGCCTACCTCCCGCTCCTCGCGCGCGACTCTTCCATCTATGGTCAGCTTCAGACCGGCATCAGCGCCTACTGGCAGCGGCTCGGCACCGCGCCCCGGGGCGTCTGGCTGCCAGAGTGCGGCTACCGGCCGCCGTACATGGAGGGCGATCGCTACCGCCCCGGTCTCGAGGAGCTCCTCGCAGACCTCAACCTCCAGTACTTTTTCACCGACACCCATGCCATCCGCGGCGGCCAGCTGGTTGGCAAGCTGGCAGGGGACGTCGCCGGGCCCTATGGGGGCATCCCCGAGCGGCGCCTCGTGCGCGCCGCCGATGAGCGGCCACAGGCCACGCAGCGCACCACCCTGCGCCCCTACTATGTGAGAGCGGCAAAGGTCGCGGTCTACGGGCGGGATGAGGGCACGGGCCTGCAGGTCTGGTCGGCCACGCACGGCTACCCCGGCGACTTTTTGTACCGCGAGTTCCACCGCAAGGATGCCCACTCGGGCATTCAGTACTGGCGGATCACCAGCAATACCGCCGGCCTGGGCGAGAAGGAGCTGTACGATCCACAGCCGGCCTTCCAGAAGGTGAAGGACCACGCCGCGCACTTTGTGCACCTCGTGCGCGAGGAACTGGCCGGCTTTGCTGCCACCAGCGACGTGCCGGGGATTGTCGTCTCCGCCTACGACACCGAGCTCTTTGGGCACTGGTGGTTCGAGGGCGTGGCCTGGCTTCAGGAAGTGCTCCGGCTGATGGAGCGCAGCGAGGAGATCGGTCTGACGACTGCCGAGGAGTACCTGGCCAAGTACCCGCCCGACGAGGTCATCGATCTGCCCGAGAGCTCCTGGGGCGAGGGAGGCGGTCACTGGACCTGGCTCAACCCCGAGACGGAGTGGCTGTGGCCCCTGGTGCACCACGCCGAGCGGCGCATGGAGCAGCTCGTGGCCCGCTATCCGGCCGCCGAAGGAGAGATGGCCGAGGTGCTCACCCAGGCGGCGCGGGAGCTGGTGTTGCTGGAGGCCAGCGACTGGCCCTTCCTGATCAGCACCGGGCAGGCCAAGGAGTATGCCATTGGCCGCTTCCAGCAGCATCTGGCGCGCTTTAACGTCCTGGCGGCGATGGCCGAGCGGGGCGGGCCTCTCTCCGCCAGCGATCGGGAGTTCCTCGGCTCGACGCGGGAGCAGGACAATCCGTTCCCCCAGATCGACTACCGGGCCTTCCGCGAGCAGCGCTACGAGCCCTCGCCGCAGAGCACCGTAGTGGAGACCGGCTAGCGCCGGCGCAGGGCCAGTGCAGCGCGACGCTCGCCCCCCTAGAGTTCAGCCCTCTTCAGGCCCTTGCCTGGGCCGTTCTGAGTGGCTGTTCCGGGCTCTGCGAGGGCCCCCCACCCCTGACGCCCATAGGCGCTAACTTAAGGGCCGCCGACGAGCTGCCCTCAATAGGTGCCCCCACCCCCCGCCCCCGCCGCGGCGGGGGCGGGGATAAACAAGAAAAGGGGGTGTCCGCGGGCGGCGGAGCCGCCCGCGGACACCCCCTTTCAGTAAGTTTCCCCCTTCCCCGC
>DYEI01000434.1 GCA_020725765.1 Anaerolinea sp.
AGACTGAACTACGCCCCCGGCGCAAGGGTGCATCCAAGATGCGTCACTGGCTGGGCTGCAGCCGGGTGTTCTGCTGGGCCTCAGCCCGCCAAACCCCCAACAAAAGGTCCTGCACCGGGCTCGCGCGAAGCGTAGAGCCCGGCTGCTCTCACAACGCCCCCGGCAGGCTCCCTGACGGCAAATCTGCTGACCCATCTTGGATGCATCCCGGCGCAAGACCGACTTGCCAGACGCCCGGCAATCTGCTATAATGGGGCCGTCATGGGCAAGTAGCTCAGCTGGTCAGAGCGCCACGTTGACATCGTGGAGGCCGTAGGTTCGAGTCCTATCTTGCCCACACCGGGGCCACCGCAGCGCGGTGGCCTTTTTTGTTGGGATCGTTGCCCGCTCTCCGGACCGTGGCCGCCTCGACGATAGTGGACCATACGGAGGTGGCGCAAGGGAGCCGGGTATCAGCCCTGCCACAGCTGCCCATGGGGAGGCGGCGTGCGTCGCTAGCCTCCGCGGAGGCGGCTGATCGCCTGTGGCAACAGGGGCAGCAGGTCTCCTGCGACCGTGCCCGCGTTGCCGAGGGCCCGCCGGGCCATCTCGCCGGCCAGGCCGTGCACGTAGGCGCCGACGACTGCTGCCGGCTCGGGCGCGAGCCCCTGTGCCATGAGACCGGCAACGGCGCCGGCCAGCACGTCGCCGGTGCCTGCCGAGGCAAGGGCCGGGTTGGCAAAAGGCAGGAGCGTCGCCCGGCCATCCGGCGCGGCGATCACTGTGTAGGCGCCCTTGAGGACCACCACCTGCCCCCACCGGGCTGCTGCCTCCCGGGCGGCCCTGAGGCGGTCCGCCTGGATGGCCTCGACCGTAGTGCCCTGCAGGCGAGCCAGCTCGCCGGGATGTGGGGTCAGCACCAGCCGGGCTGACGTCTCGCGCCACCACTCCGGCGTGTCGGCCAGGGCGTTCAGCGCATCGGCATCGACTACTGTCGGCGGCAGCTGGTAGGGACGTGCTTCCTCGACCGTCTCGCGAACCGTAAACCCCAGCCGGCGACCCCCTCCGGCTGGCTCGAGGCCGATCAACCGGCGCACAAACTCGACCGTCACCTTCTCCCGTCCGAGTCCGGGGCCAACCAGCAGCGCCTTGTAGCCGCTCAGCACAGGTCCGAGCACTTCGAGGGCCGATGGCGTGATCGCCCCCATATCGCTGGGCAGCAGCAGGAAGGTCGGCTCCGACGCTCTCGCTGCCACGATCGGATACGCCGGCTGCGGGAGCGCCAGTGTGACCAGGCCGGCGCCCACCCGCGAGGCGCCCATGGCCGCCAGATATGGCGCACCCGTATAGTTGGTCGAGCCCGCGACCACGAGAACCCGGCCAAAGGTCCCCTTGTTGGCATCCAGAGGCCGCTCGGGGAGCAACGGGGCGACCATGGACGGGTCGGCGAGATCGAGGTCTATGTTGGCAGCCAGCGAGGCCGGGATCCCGATATCGGCCACGAGAAGGTCGCCCACGAGGCTGGCGGCGGGGAACCGGAAGAGCCCGAGCTTGGGGAAGCCAAAGGTCACGGTGATGTCGGCGCGAGGGGTCAGGGCATCAACCTCGCCCGTATCAGCATTCATCCCCGACGGGAGGTCGACGGCCACAATCAGGGGCCGCCTTCGGCGCGCACCGTCCGGCCAGCCGGGGCGGACGAGCGCCGGCTCGAGCGGCTGCATGCGCGCCAGCTCCTCCTGCAGAGCAGAGAGCAGCCTGGCCAGATCGCCCCGGAGCGCTCCTCTCGCCCCCGTGCCCAGCAGGGCGTCGATCACGACCTGGCTTTCACTCAGGAGCTGGCGGAAGCGGGAGAGCTCGGGGTCCTCGCTCAGGCGCACGATCTCGACGCCAAGCTCGGCTGCGAGGTGATAGTTCGGATCCTCGTCGGTGACCCGTTTCCAGATGTAGGCGGTGACCTGCGCTCCCTTCGTGTGCAGCAGCCGCGCGGCTACCAGGCCATCGCCGCCGTTGTTGCCCGGGCCGATCAGGGCGAGGATGCGGGCTCCCCCGGCGAGGCCCGATTCCGAGATGGCCTGCGCGACGGCTCCGCCGGCGCGCGTCATCATCTCGTCATAGCCTACTCCGGCAGCGGCAGCCGCCGCCTCGAGGGACTGCATCTGCGCTGTGGTCACCACCTTCATACGGTGCACCTCAGTTGCAGCATACTGCCTGCTCCTCTGCCTGCCCCGCGCCCGGGCGCGGCCATCGAGGCCGGATTATAGCCTGCGGAGGGGGAGGTGTCAACGTTAGCGTGCGGGCACTTTCGTCGCCACTGCTCTGTGACTATCCTGGCCGGGAAAACGAATGGGGCGGAGTTCAGGTTGGTGGCGGGTCGCGCCCAGCCACCCTATGTCCGTCCTCGAGTCTGGCCTTTTCGCCGTTATGGTAAACCTCTGCGCTATGGTGCGCCCAGGAAGGCCCTAATGTGACCCACACATTGATTGCGGGTTGCGGGCCGCGCGGTGG
>DYEI01000435.1 GCA_020725765.1 Anaerolinea sp.
ATGGAGAGCGCGCGGCGGGGGCGGGGAATCCAGAATGGGGGGTGTGGAGTTTGGCCCTTTGAGGTCCTCGCCCCTCGCTATCACCTCCACCGCCCGTCAGCAGTCGCGTAGCGCGGCTCGTGTTGTAATGCCCCCACCCTCGCCCCCTCCCCGCGACGGACGCCGCGGCGTCCGTCCCGGGGGGGGGGCGAGGGGGAGGGGCATCTCGGACGCTCCATGGCTGGAGGCCATCTCGGCGAGTCCTCCACGGTGCCGCGGGTTGCGCCCCGAAAGCCAGAGTTGAGCCCTCCCATTCTGGATTCCCCGCCCCCGCGGCGCGGGGTTAGGGCTGGGGGTCCCCTCGATGGCCCATGCCCTCGCCCTACGACCGAAGAAGGCTTGTCCGCCCTTGAACGCGCGACGGCACCGGGCGTGTGCTCCAGGATGCGCTCAGAGGGAGGCAGGGAGACCTGACAGCGGGCGCAGGCACCTGGCCTCGGGCGCTGCAGCGGCTCGAGGCCGGGCGGACCGGGTTGGCCTTGCTATGCAAACTGGGGCAGATGCGGTGCGTGGGCCCTCAGCATCTCGTCGAGGAGCTTGCCCGTCTCCTGAGGCGTGAGGGTCGCTGCGATCCGCGGGTCCTGCAGGAAGGCCTGCAGGGCAAGCTGCCGGTCCCCCTTCAGTGCTGCCTCGACTGTCAGCTCCTGGGCCGTGACATGCTGGCGCAGCAAGGCCGCCACAGGCTCGGGCAGCGGACCGACCTGCAGGGGCTGGATGCCATAGGCGCCAACCAGCGAAGAGACCTCGACGACCGCCTCCGCGGGCAGGTTCGGGATGGCGCCCCGGTTTGGCACGTTGACGACGTGTACCTCGTTGGTGCCAGCGAGCAGCGCCTCCATAATCTGCACGACCTGGACCGACTCGTCCCTTGGCAGAACGTCAAGCGACAGGCCCTCCGCCCCCTCGGCAAAGCGCGCGGCGACATCCTCCCAGTGCCGGGCGCGGTCTCGCTCGTGGGCCATGTCGTGCACGGTGATGCCGTACTGCATCCTCAGGCCCTGCAGACGTCCCTGATAGGGCTCTTCCAGCCGGCTCAGCGGGAGGTAGAACTCGGTCCAGTGGCTCCAGCAGTAGGGAAGGATGTTGTAGGTCTCCAGGACCCAGCGCGTAACCGGCTCGACGACGCGCTCCCGGAGCAGGGGGAATGCGTCGCGACCGTCCCGCAGGCGAAGGGAAAGGATGGCGGCACAGTGGTTCAGGCCCCCTGCCGGCGCCGGCAGCACCAGCTCTTCGGGCTCGATGTTGGCGAACCACGCCAGATGCAGAGGCACGCGGGGTATCGAGGAGCAGGTGCACAGGCCAACGGTGTTGACCGTCGGCGCAGCCCGGCGCATGGCGATGCAGTTGGCGGTCAGGGGATTGGTGTAGTTGAAGACCCATGCATCCGGGGCGAGCTTGGCGACATCCCGGGCCACATCGGCGAGGACAGGTATGTGGCGGAAGGCGCGCATGATCCCGCCGGGCCCGATCGAATCGGCAATCGGCATGTAGATGCCATACGCAGCCGGGATCTCGATATCCTTCTCCCAGGCGTCAAAGCCGCCGACCGAGATGGCCGTGATGACAAAGGCCGCTCCTGCGAGGGCGCTGCGTCGGTCGGTAGTGCCCTCAACACGCAGGTCCGCGCCTGTTCTCTCTATCAGCAGGCGTGAGAGGGTGGCCATGACCTCCAGGCGGTGCTCGTCGATGTCCATCAGGCTGATGGTGGCACCGCGGAGCGCCGGCGACGCGATGAATAGCTGTAAGAGCTGTGGCGTGAAGGTGCTGGAGCCACCGCCGATGAGGGTGATCTTCATGGTGCCTCCCGGGCCGATGCGTGGATCTTGCCTGTGAGCTCAGCTAGCTCTTGCCGGAGCCGGATTCCGCCGTCTCGTCTTTCTTGATGTCCTCTTTTGGCGCGCCGCACCTGGAGCACTTGCCTGGCCGGCAGCGTCCCTCCGTCTTGTTACCGCACTTGGTGCAGACCCAGGTCGCCATTGTACTCTCCTTTGGTGATCTGCGATCCACTGCCTGTGGTGCGTCGTGGCGCTGTTCCACCGCTTGCGCCAGCGGTGGCGAGCTGCCAAGGCGCACTCATAGCCGCTGACTGCGCCTCATCGGCGATGGCTTGTGCCGCACCGGGCCTCTGCAGTAGTGTAGCAGAGCCCCATCCGCGGCACAAATCAGCGCCTTCACCCTGCGCACACACCGGTCGCAGCGGCCACTTTGGCCCGCACAGCAACTTGTGGTACTCTCGGGTGGCAGGAGGGTCGTCCCCAGTGTGGGCGGGCGAACGAGCGGACCGGTTGGGGGAGGCTACATGTCACAGGAAGCAGGCAAGAGGTCGCTGGCCAGGGCCGTCGGCCAGCGGTTTGGGGTGGAGAGCTCGCCAGCCTTTGAGCGCCTCCTGGGGATGCTGCTATCGCCGGAGGAGATGGAGCTCCTTCTCGCCGCCCCCGGAGATTCCACGGCTATCGCTCGGGCGGTCAATCGCCCCGTGGAGGCGGTCGATGGCGTGCTGCACGACCTGCTGATGCGGGGGATCGTCTGCATCACAGGGCATGAGGAAGGCCGGCCGGTGTGGAACCTTCCCCCGCTGGGGCTCCTCATGGATGGGATTCACTTCGACCGACGATACCGGCGCTACGGCCCCGAGTTTTACGACCTCTGGAGCGAGGTGTGCCGGGATGAGGTGATCGCCAAAGCGCCGGAGGGAATGTTGCGCGTGGTGCCGGTGCAGGCGGCGCTTCCACCGGTCCGGACCGATAGCCGGGTTCTGGACATAGAGAGTGCCGAGGGCATCGTGAGGCGTGCGCGGCGCATCGCCGTGCAGGATTGCCCCTGCCGGGTGCGCGAGCGGCACTGCGACACGCCGCTGGAGATGTGCCTGTCCTTCGACGCCTTCGCGGACTATATCCTCTACCGCAACATTGGCCGCGAGATCACGCCAGAGGAGGCCCTCGCCATCCTCAGGCACGCAGAAGAGCTCGGGCTCGTGCACCAGACGGTCAACAGCCAGCAGCCGGATGTGATCTGCAACTGCTGCCCGTGCTGCTGTGTGGTGCTCAAGGCGGGGGCCGTGCACGGCTATACGGTCTCCTCAACGGTGAGCCGGTTCCAGCCGGAGGTGGATGAGACGCGCTGTGTGGACTGCCTGGATTGCGTGGAGCAGTGCCATTTTGGCGCCATGGTCGAGCGCGATGGGCGCCGTGCCTTCGTTGCCGAAAAGTGTCTGGGTTGTGGCCTGTGCGTGCGGGCCTGCCCGAATGACGCGATCCATCTGGCGGAGGTGCGCCCGTTGGACCACCTCAGATCGGGGCCCAGCTTTGCGTGGTCATACCTGCCGGAAGAGAGATAGCCTGAGTTCACCCCCTTGGGGGCAGGCTTCACGGATTCGTCGCGAGGTAAGGCGGCGGACAGGAACGGGGTGTCGGGCTCGGCTGGACTGCCAGCCGAGCCCGACACCCCGTCTTTGTCCTGCTGCCGGTAGGGGCGTGTTGAGCCAGGTCTGCCGGAGGGGCAGCGGTTAGTGGCGATGCGGCGGCTCAGACCCCTCGCCCGGCGGAGCGGGGATCCGCTCGCAGAGCGTCACCTTGCCGCGCCGCCAGCGCACCCATCCCAGGGTGGCCAGGCTTCCGAGGAGCATGGCGCCGACGCCGACAAGCCCGGCCTCCGGCCCGAACGCGCCGCCCGTGATCAGCTCCGGCCCTTGCTGACTGATCGCAATGAACGAGGCACCGAGCTGCAGGCCGCTGACCGGAAAGCCGAACACGTTGCCCTGGAAAAAGTTCCAGGTCACGTGCAGCCCGATGGGAAGGGCGAGCTCTCCGGTGAGGATGTAACCCAACCCCAGAAAGAGTCCCGCGAGCACGAGGAACGTCGTGCTGCGCGCCGTCGCACTGGGGTTGGCGGCGTGGAGTGCGCCAAAGATCGCCGAGGAGAGGATCCAGGCGCCAATCAGGCCCCATCGCCGGCCTAACGGCCTGAAGCTGAGCCCCTCGGCGAGATTGTGCAACTGATAGCCCCGCGAGAGCAGCTCCTCGTAGAAACCGACGGCGACGAAGGCCAGGAGGCCGCTGGCGATCCCCCAGACGAAGGGCTGACCATCGGTGCGTGCAAAGCCGGTGACGGTGAGCCAGCCAGCCGCCCACTCCACGAGGAAGATGCACAACATGAGGGCAGCGCCGAGGGCCAGGCCAAAGCCGAGGTCCAACCACCACTCCCGCTGCAGGTGGAATCCAAAGTCGGCAAAGGTCCGACGGTCCAGCAGGCGCCCCGCGAGCCAGACACTGACCACCGTTACCAGCGTGGAGAGCACGCGGTCGAGGGGGCCGAGGAGGCGCGACAGCGCGAGGGCATCGCCCCCGGAAGAGCAGAAACGTGCCAGGTATAGCAGGCCACCAGCAAGCAGGCCGGAGATGAGCACTCCCAGGAGGAACAGCGCAGCCTGCCCGAGAAGGCGCCACAGCGTTCTCGGGCGCCGCTGCTCGCGGTTCCAGAATGGATTTTTCATGGCTTCTCCCTCACCCGGCTGCGAGCCTGGACGAGTGGCCGCGCGCAGGCTCTTGCTGCTGGGGTCATGCTCCCTCGAACCTCTGTTTGAGGGCCCGGTAATAGAACCAGATGCTGTGCTCGGGCCCTCCCTCCAGGCGTGCCTGGACGCGGCCAATGGGGAAGAGGGCGTACCGCTGCACGCGCAGGGCGATCATGGTGTCGGCAGGAGCTGGCTCTTCCTCTGCCCAGGTGCCGCGCCAGCGCCGGCGCATGACCTCGCCCACGTAGGCGCCCCAGATCCTGGACATGTCCTGAATGTAGCGTTGGGGCGGCTCTCTCCCCTGCAACCGCGCGATGAGGTTCTCCGCTCTGTCAGTCACGGCCTTGCCGAGCAGACGTCGCAGGAGCTCCCACGAGAGGCTGTTGGAGCGCCAGCCGGCGATCCGCGAGAGTATCCACTCGACCTGCTCGAGGCTGGCCTCGCCAAAGTCTAGCTCCACACCGAACTGCCTGCGAGCCAGGGCCACAGCTTCCTGGGCGCAGGCATCCATGGCGGCTGCGATGGATCGGGCCTGGAAGCCTGGCATCGGCTCGGCTTCTTCGGGTGGGGCGATGGCTGCACCCGGCACGGCCAGCACATCTGCCACTGCCTCCGGAGCTGCCGCAGCTGCCGTGGACGCGGCCTCTTGCTCCTCCTGCCCGGCGGCTCCGATGTGAGGTTCCGGCCCGGCTGGGGCGGCGGGTGACTGCGGCTCCATCGCTGCTGCGGCCACGGAAGCGGAAGCTGCAGACTTCTCTGGGGCGGTTGCTGCGATGGCTTCCCCGGTCGGTGTCAGTATGGGGCCAGCCGGCGCGAGCGGGCTCGGGCTGAGGAGCTCCTCCGACTCGAGGTCTGGCTCGAGGACGTAGCCTGCGAGGGCGCGGGCAAGCCTGCGCACAAGCCGGGCAAGGGCCCGCGCCCCAGCCACGATCAGCCTGCCGAGGAGCGGCAGTACCATCTCCACCAGGAGGCGCCACAGCAGCCGCAGCAGAGCCAGGATCGCGCGGGCCAGGGCCCCCCCTGCCCGGCGGAGGAGTGAGGGCCCGGCCGGCCGCACCTCGGCCGCCGTCTCCTTCGCGGGCTGCTCTACCGCCTCGAGCACATGCCAGCCGGACTTGTCGACCCAACCGAGCGCCACAAAGTCGCCCCCGTCGAAGCCGACGGCGATGTATCGCTTGTCGCGGGTGCCGAGCAGAATCTCGGGCTCGATGGCCCTGCAGGCCTCTGCGACGGCCAGGCAGGCGTAGCCCAGGCACAGGACGTACCAGCCCAGCGAGAACACCTGCCCCCCGGCCTTGCGGAGGGACTGGTGTATCCGCTGGAGCACGAGGGAGTCGGCACGGCGGCTGGCCGGCCAGTAGATGGGGAATCGTACCCAGCCGTGGTCCTCGAGGTCAAAGTAGTCAGAACCCGCCAGGTAGAGGAGGTCTCGCTCCTGCGGGGTGCTGCGGAGGCCGAACCAGAGGGCCTCGATCTCGGCGCCCGGTGCCTCGGAGGTGAGCACAGCGCGCAGCCAGTTGGTCACGCGGGCAACGTCTTCCTGGAAGTCGAGGTGCCTCAGCTCTTCCCAGACGGGTGACGGGCAGTGCTCGTTGCAGTAGTCGAAGAGCTGTGCAAGGCAAGTCGTCAGGTCGCGCCTCGATGAGACCACCGCATCAACAAAGACGGAAGGATCTGCCAGGTTGTCCTTCATGGCTTGATATCCTCCCTTGCCAGAGCTGTGGTTTCAGGCGTGGCACGATCCGTTTCTCCTGCAGCGCCACGCAGGCGTCGCGCAGCGTCTGGCCTCGCGTTACATAGAAGCCCTGGAATGGCCCGCAGGGAGAGGTAGGTCACAGACTGTACTACTATGGCACCAATCGAGGTTTTTCGCAAGCGAAACAGGTGCTTGCGCCAACAGATCGTTGCTGGGTGACGCAGGCGGTTCTGACAATAGGGGTGGGGGTCCCTCGATAGGTCATGCCCTCGCGCTACGACCGAAGAAGGCTGTCCGCCCTTGAGGGGGTGCAGGGGAGGGGTTCCCCGACGAGCCGGTGCAAACCCGATCCCGACCGGCAGAGCCACCAGCGGCCTGCCTCCGTCCCGTGCGCTGAACGCGAGCCTGGACACGTACGTACTCCTCCGGAAGGCAGCTGTGGCAACAGCTCTGCCAGGAGGAGCAGCTCCTGCGGCGGATCTGGCCTATCGGAGGGATACCCCAGGAACCGGGTGGAGACAAGATCTCATCTGGTCTTGTCAGGAGGCAGGCGGCATTCGCGCGGCTGCTCGCCGCTGGCATACCTCCAGGCAGCCAGTGCGCAGACAGGTGCGCCGCTTCCAGGAGAAGGGCATGGCAAGCGTTCGCAAGCGCTCGCGCCGCGCGACCCATTCACCATGCCGTACTCCATCAAGGAATCCGCAGCATCGGGGAGGCGGGCCCACTATCGACCGAGTCGTGCCAGCTCTTGCGCTACCCAGCCGATGCCCAGCTCATGCAGCTTCCAGGGAGTGGGCGCGGCCGCGTGCTCATCCCAGCCCATCATCTGGTAGAGAAGCCGGCGCGCCTGTTCAAATGCCTCCGGGTCCAGAGCATTGCCAGCAGAGGGCCCCTCCCGGAAGGGCTCAAAGAAGCGCTGCGGGATGTGGTCGTCCTTCGCAGTGAAACCCTCGCGGGCGTTGAGGGCACGGGCAAGGGTATAGGCGCGTTCTCCGGCCTTCAGGAGTTCATAGAGGGACGTATCCCAACCGGCGACTGCCCGCACTACTTCGGCAAGGTGTGGGCGGTCGAAGAGCATGCTGACAAAGCCGCAGAATCCCAGCGCGTTGACCAGGGTCGACCAGTGTATCTCCAGGCATGCAAGGCGCACCTTGGCGGGCCCCATGTCGTTGAAGGGAAGCGGCTCCAGGATGCCAAAGGGCCGCACCTGCGCGATACCCTCTTCGTACGTGTAGTCGCTATCGTGAAAGCTGTGGTTGTGATCCGCGCCGGTTGGCGAGACGGCGTAGCCGAGCCCGAGGGCGTACTTGATCCGGGGCTCGTGCATGGGGATCTCCTGCTTCTTGGCATGCATGACGAAGACCTCGCTGCCCCGTCCAATCGCCTGCGCAGCCCGGTAGGCTCCCTCGCTTAGCAGCCGGCCAAAGCCCTCGCGTCGGCCCATCAACTCGACCATCTGCACCATCGCCGCCGCATCGCCGAAATGGAGTGCCAGGCCACCGGTGTCCGCCGCGGTTAGCAGGCCCCGCTCGAAGCATTCCATCGCCCAGGCGATGGTGACGCCACAGGAGATGGTGTCCAGACCGTAGGCGTTGCACAGCTCATTCCCTTTGGCTATGGCGGCCAGATCGTCAATGCCGCAGCTCGAGCCAAGGGCACCGATCGTCTCGTATTCGGGTCCTCCGTACACAGGGTGGACGCGGTACGGCCCCTCCGTCACCTCCACCACGCGCTTGCAGCGCACTGGGCAGGCGAAGCAGCTGTCGCGTTCTTTGAGGATGGTATCGCGCATGCGCTGGCCGGTGATCGCCTCCCAGCCGGCAAAGACACCGTCGCGAAAGTTGTGCGTCGGGAGGCCACCGCTGAGCTGATGGGCGTTCACGCCGCTGGCCGTCCCCTTGTCGTGGAGGTCTGCTCCCCAGGTTTCGGGGAAATGGCCCGTGAACCAGTGAGCCAGGTTTCGCAGGCCTTCCGGGTCCGCTACGGCGACCTTGCCGGTGCCACGCACAGCGACGGCCTTGAGGTTCTTGGCCCCCATGACGGCGCCAAGGCCACAGCGTCCCGCTGCGCGGTTCACGTCGTGCATGATGGCGGCAATCCGCGCCAGGCGCTCGCCTGCCGGTCCGATCTGCGCCACACGCACCCTCTGGTCCCCCAGCTCCTGACGCAGAGCCTGCTGCGCCTCTGCTGTGGTCAACCCCCAGAGGTGATGGGCTGGACGGATCTCGACGGTGCCGTCGCGGATCCACAGGTACACCGGCTCCGGCGCCCGGCCGGCGATGACGACGGCATCGAAGCCCGCTGCCTTCAGCTCGGCACCGAACCAGCCGCCGGCCTCCGCGGCACCGAAGCCGCCGGTCAACGGGGACCTTGCGCCCACCGCACTCCTACCGCTGCCAGCGATGGGCGCCCCCGTCAGCGCTCCGGTGGCAAAGACCAGCAGATTGTCCGGTCCGAGCGGATCAACGCCGGGTTGCGTCTCCCGCAACAGATAGTGGCCGATGATGCCCCAACCGCCCATGTAGGTGCGGTAGAAGAGGCTGTCCGGCTGGTCGATAGCTGTCCTGCCCGTGGAGAGGTCGACCTTGAGTATCCTGCCCGTGAAAGCGTATTGGACGGGCACGCCTCCGGCCATGGCTGCCACCCCCTGTTCAATCGATATGCGCGGGGATACACATTACAGTGAACATGGAACGGGCACAGGAGTAGTGCCCCTTTTCGTAGGCCCGGCGGACCTCCTCCGCGGCCACGGGGACATTGCTCTTGATCCTCACCGAGAAGAGGCTGTTCTTGGGCACTACCTCGAGATCGTCCATCTTGATCGAGTGCACACGCTCCGGTGGCACACTGAAGCTGTACGTTCCGGGCTCCCTGTCGCCATAGTAGATGGTGAGCTCGATCCTGGCCTCTTCCTGGTTCGGGTTGAGCACCGACAGCCACTCGCTCTCCTCGAGGATCCCTCCGGTCAAAATGATTCCATCGACGTACCAGAGCTCCTTGTCTTTGTCTGTCAAGGGGCCTGGCGTCAGGATGGTCGAGCCCATGGCGTTGGTCACGGGGTCGTCGGGCTCGTATTCGCCGCGGGTGCTCTGCGCCAGGATGGGCACGTTGGAGCGCACGCGCAACCCGTACTGCTTGTTGCGCTCCAAGAGGCCCGGCACACCGTGGAGCGCCAGGTTCCGGGCGCGGCGCGCTCCCAAGGTCAGCGAGTGGCTCCGCGGAGGCAGGTCTTCGAAGAAGACGGTGATGGTGATGTGGGCATCCTTACCGTCCGGGTTGACCAGGCAGAGCCAGTCACCCGCTCCCCAGTGACCATCCCACATGTGGCCGTTCAGCCTGTCGATGATGATACCATCTGCCTGATACCACTCTGTGTACTGCATAGGATGCTCTCCTCTGTTCTGGTGAACGCTGCACGGCTATAAAGCCGGGTGACCCTCGAGGCCCTAATGTGACCCACACATTGATTGCGGGTTGCGGGCCGCGCGGTGG
>DYEI01000436.1 GCA_020725765.1 Anaerolinea sp.
GCCCGCAACCCGCAATCAATGTGTGGGTCACATTAGGCCTGTGCCGCCTCTATGGCCGTGCGGATGGCCAGTATATGCGCGGGAGTGCTGCCGCAGCAGGCACCGATAACGCGCGCACCGATCTCGATCAGCCGCCGCGCGTGCTCGGCGAACTCGTCGGGGGTGCTGTCCCACACCGTCTCGCCGGCCTCGAGGCGCGGCACACCGGCGTTGGGCTGACCGATCAGTGGCAGGGAAGTAGCTCGCGCCATCTGCGTCAGCGCCACGATCACCGCCGCCGGGCCCGCGCCACAGTTGGCGCCTATGGCCGCGGCGCCGACGGCCTGCATCTCCCGGCAGGCCTCGGCGGCGGGCGCGCCCATCATGGTGCGGCCGGTCTCGTCGAAGGCAAAGGTGACAAAGACGGGCAGACGCGTGGCACGCTGCGCCCCGAGGAGGGCGGCGCGCGCCTCCAGCACGTCCGACATGGTCTCGATGAGGATCACGTCGGCCCCGGCCTCTGCCATGATCTGTGCCTGCTCGGCATAGGCCTCCTCAGCAAGGTCGCAGCTGAGGTCCCCGTAGGGCTCGAGCAGCCGTCCGGTCGGGCCCATACTGGCGGCCACCCAGAGCGTATCGCCGGCCACCTCGCGTGCCAGCTCCACACCCCGGCGTACGAGCTCCGCTCGTGGATGGCCACCGAGCGTATCGGGCATGCGGAGGCGGTTGCCGCTGAAGGTGTTGGTCGTGAGTATCTGGGATCCCGCCTCGAGGTACGCGCGATGCAGCGCACGGACCTCGTCGGGCTGCTCGATATTCCAGAGCTCGGGCGGGGTTCCGGCGGGGAGCCCCCGTGCCTGGAGGTAGGTGCCGATGGCACCGTCGCACACCAGGGGAACCGGCAAACAGAGCCGCGAGAGGATATCGGCGGGCACTTTTCCCTCCTCGCTTCTGGTCAGCGACAGTGAGCACGATGCGTGCCGGGCGAGAGCGTGGGCCGGCACGCATCGGCAGGTCTGGATGATGGCGGCAGGCGCGGCGGCGGTCACCGCCCGATCGGGTGCAGGCTACTCGAGCACCGCACGGATACGCCGCAGGCCGCGTCCGACCGCTTCCTGCTTCTGAATCTTGAAGTGGCCGAGCTGGCCGGTGCGCTCGACGTGCGGCCCCCCGCAGACCTCCATGGAAAAGTCCGCGATGGAGTAGACGCGCACCCGGTCCCCGTAGCGCTCGCCGAAGAAGGCGAGCGCGCCGCGGGCCTGGGCCTCCTCGAGGCTCATCTCGTCGACGCAGACGGGATAGTCGGCGGCGATGGCCTGGTTCACCAGCTCCTCGACCCGGGCAAGCTGCTCATCGGTGAGCTTCTCCGGATGGGTAAAGTCGAATCGCAGGCGCTCCGCGGTGATGTTGGAGCCCGCCTGGTGGACGTGCTCACCGAGGACAAGCCGCAGGGCCGCGTGCAGAAGATGGGTGGCCGTATGCAGCTTGGTCGTCTCCTCGGTGTGGTCGGCGAGCCCGCCGGCGAACTTGAGCTCGGCGCCTGCCCGCGACAGTTCCTGATGGCGGGTGTAGGCCTCCTGGAAGCCGGCCTGATCCACCGTCAGGCCCCGCTCGCGGGCCATCTCGGCCGTCAGCTCCAGCGGAAAGCCATAGGTCTCGTAGAGATAGAAGGCATCGCGCCCGCTGATCTGCCGGTCCTTGAGCCGGGAGAGGAGCCGCTCGAACTCGCGCTCGCCCCTCTGGAGGGCCTGCAGAAACCTCCCCTCCTCCAGGGCAATCTCGTGGGCGATGGTGTCGCGCCTCTGGAGCAGCTCGGGATAGGCCTCGCCGTAGCGCTGGGCGACGAGGGTGGCGAGGTCCGGAAGCACCGAGTGGTCGATCCCCAGCATGCGGGCGAAGCGCATCGCCCGCCGGAGAATGCGCCGCAGGATGTATCCCTGCTCGACGTTGGAGGGCAGCACGCCATCGGCGATGATAAAGGTGGCCGCGCGGACGTGGTCGGCGACGATCCGCATGGCGCGGCGGTCTTCGTCCTCGTAGCGGCGGCCGGAAAGCGCCTCCAGTTGCTCGATGATGGGCATGAAGAGGTCGGTGCGAAAGACGTCGTCGTAGCCGTGGAGGACGGCCAGCGTACGCTCGAGCCCCATGCCGGTATCCACATTGCGCTGCGACAGCGGCTCGTAGGTCCCTGCTTCGGTCTTGTTGTACTCCATGAAGACGTCGTTCCAGACCTCGACGTAGCGGCCGCAACTGCAGGAGGGGTCACACTCGCCGTCGCGCCCTTCGGTGCAGGGGCCTCCTGTGAAGACGAACATCTCCGTATCCGGGCCGCAGGGCCCGGTCTTGCCGGCGGGACCCCACCAGTTGAACTCTTTGCCAAAGAAGTAGATGCGCTCGGGCGGGATGCCCAGCGACCGCCAGATGGCCGCCGACTCCTCGTCTCGCGGGGCGTCGGCGTCGCCGGCGAAGCAGGAGACGTACAGGCGCTCCGGGGGTATCTCCAGCACCTGCGTGAGGAACTCGTAGCTCCAGGTTATCGCTTCGCGCTTGAAATAGTCGCCCAGAGACCAGTTGCCGAGCATCTCAAAGAAGGTCAGGTGCGTGCGGTCGCCGACGTCGTCGATGTCGTCGGTACGCATGCACTTTTGCACGTCGACCAGGCGCTTGCCCAGCGGATGGGGCTGGCCGAGCAGGAAGGGGACGAGCGGGTGCATGCCGGCAGTCGTGAAGAGAACCGTCGGGTCGTGCTCGGGGATGAGTGGCGCCGACCGTATCTCGGCGTGGCCGCGCGCGCGGAAAAAGTCGATATAGGCTCGGCGCAGCTCCTGGGCAGTCAGTTTCCTCATGGTCCCTCGCTTTCGTGTGTATGGCCCAGATGCGGGCAGCCGTGTGTGCAAACAAAAAGAGTCCTTGCCCCAGGCAAGGACCCAGCCGTCGGGTGGTACCACCTTGCTTCGCGCCGCCGTCGCCGGCAGGCGCCTCGGTGCCTCTCATCGGGAGGCGGCCTCTGTAACGGGAGGGCCCGGCAGGCTTTACTCGCCCCCTGGCACGGCGGCCGGGGGCTTTCTTCCTGCGTCTCGGGGAGGGCTTCGACACCCGCCGTGCGGCCGCGTCCCACCAGATCGGCGGCTCTCTGGACGCACCTCTGCGGGCGCCTACTTGTTCCCGTCATCGACGCCTGTAGCGGGGGAAGGATATCACAGTCGGGGATGTGTGTCAAGGGTACGGGGTGTTCGCGGGCGGCTTCGCCGCCCGCGAACACCCCCCCATACCATAAGACGCCGTGGAGTTTGGCCTTTATGAGGGCCTCGCCCCTCACTGTTACCTCCATCGCCTGTCAGCTGTCGTGTGGCCCGGCTCGTGCTGTAATGCGCCCACCCCGGACCCCTCCCCCAGGCGGGCACGTCGTGCCC
>DYEI01000437.1 GCA_020725765.1 Anaerolinea sp.
AGCGTCCCCGGCAGGCTGCCTGACCGCGAATCTGGTGACTGATCTTGGATGCACCCACCGTGACTCGCACGTTGCCCCAGCCTTCTCTTTGTGATACAATATACAGCCGGGCGCCAGGACAACTCGTCACCGCTTCGGCGCCCGGCCCGTCTTTGAAAGGAGCTATCTCAGTGGAACGCCATATGGTTACCATCGACGGTAACACGGCGGCCGCCCTGGTCGCTCACGCCTGCAGCGAAGTCATCGCCATCTACCCCATCACCCCCTCCTCGCCCATGGGCGAGCTGGCCGACGCCCTCTCGGCCGAGGGCAGGACCAACATCTGGGGTACCGTGCCCAGCGTGACCGAGATGCAGTCCGAGGCAGGCGCTGCCGCGGCCGTGCACGGCGCCGTGACTACCGGGGCTTTGAGCACCACCTTCACCGCGTCGCAGGGCCTGCTACTGATGATCCCCAACATGTACAAGATCGCCGGGGAGCTCACGTCCACCGTCTTTCACGTGTCGGCGCGCGCCCTCGCCACCCATGCGCTCTCGATCTTTGGGGACCACTCGGACGTGATGGCCGTCCGCCAGACCGGCTTTGCCCTGCTGTGCTCGGGGAGCGTGCAGGAGGTGATGGACCTGGCCCTCGTCGCCCATGCCTCAACGCTGGCCAGCCGTGTGCCCTTCCTGCACTTTTTCGACGGCTTCCGTACTTCTCATGAGGTCCAGAAGATCGAAGAGCTGACGCACGACGACATCCGGGCCATGATCGACGAGGAGCTCGTCGCCGCCCATCGGGCGCGGGGGCTCTCGCCGGAGCGACCCGCCATGCGGGGCACCGCCCAGAACCCGGACGTCTACTTCCAGGGGCGTGAGACGGTCAACCCCTATTACCTGGCCACCCCTGGCATCGTGCAGCAGTACATGGACCGCCTGGCCAGGCTCACGGGGCGCTCCTACCACCTGTTCGACTATGTCGGCGCCCCGGATGCCGAGCGCGTGGTCGTGATGATGGGCTCGGGTGCCGAGGTGATGCACGAGGTCGTCGACCATCTCGTCGCCCGCGGCGAGAAGGTTGGCCTCGTCAAGGTCCGCCTGTACCGGCCCTTCTCCACCGAGCACTTTGTCAAGGCGCTGCCGCCGACCGTCAAGGCCATCGCCGTGCTCGACCGGACCAAAGAGCCGGGTGCGCAGGGCGAGCCGCTCTACGTAGACGTCCGCTCGGCTATCGGCGAGGCGATGTCGGAGGGCCTGCTCAACCGCTCGACCTTCCCGATCATTGTGGGCGGGCGCTACGGCCTCGGCTCGAAGGACTTTACCGCCGCCATGGCCAAGGCTGTGCTGGATAACCTCAAGGCCGAGCAGCCGAGGAACCATTTCACCGTCGGCATCACCGACGATGTGACCGGCAGCAGCCTCGAGGTGGACGAGAGCTTTTCCAGCGAGGTCGCTGGCGTGCACCGTGCCCTCTTCTTCGGCCTCGGGTCCGACGGCACCGTCAGCGCCAACAAGAACTCGATCAAGATCATCGGCAAGGCCACGCCCAACTATGCGCAGGGCTACTTTGTCTATGACTCGCGCAAGGCCGGGACGCTGACCGTCTCGCACCTGCGCTTTGGGCCGCAGCCCATCCGCTCGAGCTACCTGGTGCAGACGGCCAACTTTATCGCCTGCCACAACTTTTCCTTTATCGAGCGCTACGATATGCTGCAGTACGCCGAGCCGGGGGCCGTGTTCCTCCTCGCCAGCCCCTACGACAAGGATGAGGTATGGGATCACCTCCCGGCCTACGTGCAGCAGCAGATCATTGAGAAGGACATCAAGTTCTACGTCATCGACGCGGTGCGCCTCGCCCAGCTCGTCGGCCTCGGCGGCCGCATCAACACCATCATGCAGACCGCCTTCTTCCTGATCTCGGGCATCGTGGACCGGGAGAAGGCGCTCGAGATGATCAAGGCTGCCGTCGAGGACACCTATGGCGACAAGGGGCCCAAGATCGTCGAGATGAACTTCCGGGCCGTCGACGCGGCCGTCGCCAACGTGCAGCGGGTCGACTATCCCAAGAAGGTCACCAGCACCATCCAGATGCGCCCGCCGGTGCCGGAGGATGCGCCCGAGTTCGTGAAGAAGGTGACCGCCGAGATGATCGCCGGCCGTGGGGATAGGCTGCCGGTGTCGGCCTTCCCCGTAGACGGCACCTATCCGACGGCAACGACCCAGTATGAGAAGCGCAATATCGCCGTCGACATCCCGGTCTGGGACCCGGACACCTGCACCCAGTGCGGCCAGTGCGCGCTCGTCTGCCCGCATGCGGCCATCCGCATGAAGGCCTACGACCCGGCGCACCTTGCCAACGCTCCGGCGACCTTCAAGTCCGCCGACGCCAGGGGCCGGGAGCTCGCCGGACTAAAGTTCACCGTGCAGGTTGCCCCAGAGGACTGCACCGGTTGCGCCGCCTGTGTCTACAACTGCCCGGCGCGCCAGAAGGATGCCTCGGGCCAGCGCACCGAGCGGCGCGCGCTGAACATGGAGCTGCAGGCCCCGCTGCGCGCCCAGGAGGTGGAGAACTGGGCCTTCTTCCTGAGCCTGCCCGAGACGGACCCAGCCCGCTACAACCGGGAGACGGTCAAGGGCTCGCAGTTCGTGCGCCCGCTCTTCGAGTTCTCGGGTGCCTGCGCCGGCTGCGGCGAGACGCCATACCTCAAGCTCCTGACCCAGCTCTTCGGCGATCGGCTGATGATCGGCAACGCCACTGGCTGCTCGTCCATCTACGGCGGCAACCTGCCGACGACGCCCTATGCCCAGCGGGCTGATGGCCGCGGACCGGTCTGGTCCAACTCGTTGTTCGAGGACGCGGCCGAGTTCGCCTTCGGCATGCGGCTGACGGTCGACCGCCAGAGCACCTTTGCACGGGAGCTGCTGGACCGCGTTGCAACCTGCGACTGCCAGGCCATCCGGGGAGCCGCCGATCTCATCGCAGCGATCAGGTCAGCGGACCAGTCCACGCAGGAAGGCATCGAGGCCCAGCGGGCACGGGTCACCGAGCTGCGGAAGGTCCTCGAGCAGTGCGGCTCGCCCGATGCGCGCCGCCTCCTGACCGTGGCCGACTTTCTGATCAAAAAGTCGGTATGGGCGGTCGGCGGTGACGGCTGGGCCTACGATATCGGCTACGGCGGGCTCGACCATGTCATCGCCCAGGGCAAGGATGTGAACATCCTCGTGCTCGATACCGAGGTCTACTCCAACACCGGCGGGCAGATGTCCAAGGCCACGCCGCGGGGCGCCATAGCCCAGTTCGCGGCTGCCGGCAAGCCCTCCGGCAAGAAGGACCTTGGCCTCATGGCGCTGACCTACGGCAACGTCTACGTGGCGCGCGTGGCTATGGGCGCCAACCCCGCGCAGACGGTGCGGGCGTTCGTGGAGGCCGAGGCCTATCCCGGGCCGTCTCTGATCATCGCCTACAGCCACTGTGCCATGCACGGCATCGACATGTCGGCAGGCATGGGCGAGCAGCGGAAGGCGGTCGAATCGGGCTACTGGCCACTCTACCGCTTTGACCCGCGGCTGATCGAGCAGGGCAAGAACCCGCTCCAGTTCGACTCGCGGCCCCCCAAGATCAGCCTCGAGGAGTACGCCTACGGTCAGAACCGCTTCCGCCAGCTCCAGCGGAGCAACCCGGAGGTCGCCGCCAGGCTCATGGCCGAGGCCAGGAAGGATGTGGCCCTGCGGTTCAAGATCTACCAGCAACTGGCGACGCTCGACTTTACGCCGCCGCCAGAAAGCTCTGGCACGCAGGCCTGATACAGGGGCCACCGCGCGGTTGGGGAGCTGGTCGGAACAGTGTGTGGGGCGGCGGAGGCGCGCAGCGCCTCCGCCGCTCGCGACTCTGCGGTGGCTGGCGCGGGCGCCCGGTTGACAGGGCCCGAGGTCACGCCTAATGTGACCCACACATTGATTGCGGGTTGCGGGCCGCGCGGTGG